>NZ_WTYD01000001.1:1500000-1800000 GCF_009827295.1 Qipengyuania pelagi
CAGTATTCGTAGGCCGGGGTGTAGTCCGGGTAGCGGCGCGGCATTCCCTGAAGGCCGAGGAAGTGCTGCGGGAAGAAGATCACGTTCACGCCGATGAAGAAGCCCCAGAAATGCAGGTGCGCCAGCAGTTCGCTGTGCATCCGGCCGCTCATCTTCGGGAACCAGTAGTAGAACGCTGCGAACAGCGAGAACACCGCACCCATCGACAGCACGTAATGGAAGTGCGCCACGACGAAATAGGTGTCATGAACGACATCGTCGATCCCGCCATTGGCGAGATAGACGCCGGTCACGCCGCCGACGGTGAACAGGAAGATGAAGCCCATCGCCCATACCATGGGCGATTTGAACTCGATCGATCCGCCCCACATCGTGGCGATCCAGCTGAAGATCTTCACGCCGGTCGGCACCGCGATCACCATGGTCGCCGCAGTGAAATACATCTTCGTGTTCACGTCGAGGCCGACCGTATACATGTGGTGCGCCCACACGATGAAACCGACCACGCCGATCGCGACCATGGCGTAGGCCATGCCGAGATAGCCGAACACCGGCTTGCGGCTGAAGGTCGCCACGATCTGGCTGACCATGCCGAAGCCCGGCAGGATCATGATGTAGACCTCGGGGTGACCGAAGAACCAGAACAGGTGCTGGTAGAGCACCGGATCGCCGCCGCCCGCCGGATCGAAGAAGGTCGTCCCGAAATTACGGTCGGTCAGCAGCATGGTGATCGCTGCGGCCAGAACCGGCAGCGCCAGCAGGAGCAGGAAGGCGGTGACCAGCACCGACCACACGAACAGCGGCATCTTGTGCAGGGTCATGCCCGGCGCGCGCATGTTGAAGATGGTGGTGATGAAATTGGTCGCACCCAGGATCGAGCCTGCGCCCGCAAGGTGCAGCGCGAAGATCGCGAAATCGACCGCCGGACCCTGGCTGCCGGTCGTGGACAGAGGCGCGTACACGGTCCAGCCCGTACCCGCACCGGGCCCGGTGCCGCCGGGGACGAACATCGAGAAGATCAGGCTGAAGAAGCCCGCCACGGTCAGCCAGAACGACACGTTGTTCATGCGCGGGAAGGCCATGTCCGGCGCGCCGATCATCAGCGGCACGAACCAGTTGCCGAAGCCGCCGATCATCGCGGGCATGACCATGAAGAACACCATGATCAGGCCGTGCGCGGTGATGAACACGTTCCACATATGGAGCGAGGTGTCGAAATCCGACGTCCCGCCCATCAGCTGTGCCCAATAGGTCAGATATTGGATACCCGGCTCGTGCAGCTCGGCACGCATGATGCCCGAGATCGCACCGCCGACGATCCCCGCGACGATCGCGAAGATCAGGTACAGCGTACCGATGTCCTTGTGGTTGGTGGACATGAACCAGCGCGCGAAGAAACCGGGGGTGTGATGCGCGTCATGATCGTGCGCATGATCCTCGGTATGGGCCTGGAAGTGGTCGGCGGTGGTAGCCATGGTCTGCTGTTCCTAGCGCTCGGTAAGTCGTCTGTTTCGTTCGTTCGGTATCGGGCGAGCTATATCACGTCGTCGGCGACGTGTCCTCGGTCGGTGGGGCACCCGCGCCCGGCGCACCGGGCACCGCGCTCTCGGGACCCTGGACCGGCGCCAGCTCGGGCTCCGCTTCCTCCGCGTCGCCGAAGGTGCCGCCCTGCGCCAGCACCCAGGCGCGCCACTCGTCGACCGGCAAGGCCTCGATCGCGATCGGCATATAGGCGTGGCGCGCACCGCACAGCTCGGAACACTGGCCGTAATACACGCCCGGCTCGTCGATGGTCAGCAGGCGCTCGTTCAACCGGCCCGGAATCGCGTCGATCTTGAACCATAGGCTGGGCACCGCGAAGCTGTGAATCACGTCCGCGCCGGTCGTCTGCAAGCGGATCGGCACGCCAGCCGGCAGCACGAGGCGGTTATCGACCGCCAGCTGCGGCG
The DNA here is from genome assembly GCF_009827295.1 of Qipengyuania pelagi. NCBI lineage: Bacteria > Pseudomonadati > Pseudomonadota > Alphaproteobacteria > Sphingomonadales > Erythrobacteraceae > Qipengyuania > Qipengyuania pelagi. Next base: position 1,501,950 of record NZ_WTYD01000001.1, read on the forward strand.
GCTCGCCCTCGGCGACGGCCTGCGCCTCGTCCTTCATGTTCGAGATGATTTCGAACCCGCCATTGTCGGGATAGGTGTAACCCCAATACCACTGATAGCCGGTCGCCTTGACGGTGACGGCGTCTTCCGGCGGCGTTTCGTACTGGCGCGCCAGCAGCGAGATCGAGGGAATGGCGATGCCCACCAGGATCAGCACGGGGATCAGGGTCCACGCGACTTCGAGGCCGGTATTGTGCGTCGTCTTCGAAGGAGTGGGATTGGCGCGGCGATTGAACCGCACGACCACCCAGATGAGCAGGGCGAGCACGAAAACGCTGATCGCGACCATGACCCAGAACAGGCCGAAATGGAGATTACGGGCGAACTTGCCGATTTCCGAATGCTGGTCCTGCACGTCGATGCCGCCATTGACCGGCATGCCCTTGCCCGCGGTCGGCGCCATGGGCGTATAGCTGCCGGCCGGATCGACCACCGCGTCGGGATCGGCCACATCGGCGGCCTCGTCCGCGGGAACCTGCTCCAGCGCGGCGGACGGCGTGACGGCAGGTGCCGGCGCGACAAGATCGTCCGCCTGCAACGTCGTTTCGGATTGCGCCTGCGCCGGGCCCGCCGCGAGGAAGGCCGCCGCGAATGCGAGCGCCAGCAGAACGGCAAGGCCCGCGACGATGCGGGAGAGGCCGTGACGGGGTGCGGTAGAATTAAGGATCGACATGCTGTTCCGCTTCGCTGGGCGGGCGCCCCGTGCGCGACAGGCGGGCTCCCGTGATCGAAAAACGTCCCGGGCAGCGCAGTAAAACCCTGCATCCACGGGTCGGTTCGCACCGGCCTATAAGCGCGCTTCTCGCCAGCCTCAAGCGCGCGGGGAAAAAAATCCGTCCCACATGACGACCGACCCCACAGGGCTCTTGCAGAAGCGCGCGCGACAGGCTTTGAACGCGCGCCTATGAACGAACCGATGACCGACGAAACCCTGATCGCCGAATTTCGCGCCAGCGAAGCCCTGCTCGAGGGGCATTTCCTGCTCTCCTCGGGACGGCATTCCGCGCATTATCTCCAATGCGCGCGAGTCCTGATGGATGCGGAACGTGCCGGACGGCTGGCTCGCGCACTCGTCCAGCGCCTGCCGCGCGACCTGCGCAGCCGGATCGATATCGTGGTCAGCCCGGCGATGGGCGGGCTCATCATCGGGCACGAGGTCGGCCGGGCGCTGCAACGGGACGCGATCTTCCTCGAACGCCCGGACGGCGTTTTCCATCTGCGGCGCGGCTTTCGCCTCGAAGAGGGGCAGAAGGTCCTGATGGTGGAGGACGTGGTGACGACCGGCCTGTCCAGCCGCGAGGCGATCGCGGCGGTGGCGCGCGAGGGCGGCGAGGTGATCGCGGAAGCGGCGCTGGTCGACCGCAGCAACGGCTCCGTCGATCTGGGCGTGCCATTCTATCCGCTTCTGGACATCAATTTCCCGACCTACGCAGAGGACGAAGTGCCCCCCGAACTCGCCGCCATTCCCGTGACCAAGCCCGGCAGCCGCGCCTGATATGCCCACGGCGGCTCGCACCCCTTTGCGCCACCCCCTGCGTTTAGGCGTGAACATCGATCACGTCGCTACCATCCGCAATGCGCGCGGGGGGGACCATCCAGATCCGGTGCGTGCGGCGGAGATCGTGGCGCGCGTCGGGGGTGACGGGATCACCGCGCATCTGCGCGAGGATCGGCGTCATATCCGCGATGCGGATTTGAGGCGAATCCAGGAAGCGACGGACCTCCCCCTCAATCTAGAAATGGCCGCCACCGAGGAAATGCTGGCGATCGCGCTTGCCCATTCTCCCCACGCCGCCTGCATCGTCCCCGAAAAGCGCGAGGAACGCACGACCGAGGGCGGGCTGGACGCGGCGGGCCTGCACAACACCCTCGCCCCCATCGTCGATCGGCTGCGCGAAGCCGGTATCCGCGTCTCGCTCTTCATCGAGGCGCAGGAGCGGCAGCTCGATGCCGCGCTGCGTCTGGGCGCGCCGGTGGTCGAATTCCACACCGGCGAATATGCGCACGCATTCGAATCGGGTGATCAGGAGCGCACCGCGCACGAGTTGAAGCGGATCGCGGACATGGCCGCGCTCGCCGCCAAGAACGGGATCGAACCCCATGCCGGCCACGGCCTGACCTACGAGAACGTCCAGCCGATCGCCGCCATTCCGCAATTGGCGGAGCTGAATATCGGCCATTATCTGGTGGGCGAGGCGGTGTTCGTCGGGCTCGAGCAGGCAGTCCGCCACATGCGCGAACTGATGGATGACGCGCGATGATGGCGGCGCACCCATCCTCGCGCGATAACCGCCTGGCGCTGGCCGCGGCGATTCCCTTCCTGCTGAGCCTCGCGCTGCTGGGCTTCGCCATCAGCCGCCAGACCTTCCTCGCCTTCGCGATCGGCTGGCCGCTGGTCCAGATCTTCGGTTACGGCGGCTCGCTCAGCCTCGCCAAGGGCATAATCGACCACCCGCTGGTCAAGACGCAGATCGTCCTGCACTGGATGATGCTGGCGCTCGTCATCGCCGTTCTGGTGGGTGCCGCATGATCATCGGCCTCGGCTCGGACCTCTGCAATATCGAACGAATCCAGGCCTCTCTCGATCGTTTCGGCGAACGCTTCGAAAATCGCGTCTTCACCGATATCGAACGCGCCAAGGCGAAGAAGCGTCCCTTCACCATCGCCGGCACCTACGCCAAGCGGTTCGCCGCCAAGGAAGCGTTTTCGAAGGCGGTCGGTACCGGCTTCCGGCGCGGCGTCTTCATGAAGGATATCGGCGTCGTCAACGCCCCGTCGGGCGCGCCGACGCTTGCCTTGACGGGCGGCGCGGCGAAGCGGCTTGCGGAAATGATCCCTCCCGGCCATGAGGCGCATATTCATCTCACCCTCACCGACGATCATCCATGGGCCCAGGCCTTCGTGATCATCGAGGCCTTCCCTGCATGAGTAGCTCCCCCGCCGTGACCAAACGCGCTCCCAAGACATCCGAGGCCGGCAAAGACGACGTCAACTGGCTCGCGGAACTGCGCGGCCTCTTCTTCATGCTGCTGGCCGTGTTCACCTTTCACAGCCTCGTGGCGAAGCCATTCTACATCCCGTCCGAATCGATGATGCCGAATCTGCTCGTCGGCGACCGTCTGATCGTCAGCAAATATCCCTATGGCTGGAACTGGTCCTCGATCAGCTTCCATCTTGCCCCGCGCGGCCATTGGCGCATCTTCGGATCGACGCCGGACTATGGCGACATCGTGATCCCGGTACATCCCCAGCGGGACGAGGATTACATCAAGCGCGTGGTCGCGCGTCCGGGTGACCGGTTCGAGGTCAGGAACGGCCAGATCATCCTCAACGGCAAGCCCGTTCCGCAGGTCGTCGAACCGCCGGTCGATATCCCGATCGATCTCAATTCGACCTGCAACGACTATCCCGAGATGAAGACCACGCTGCCTTCGGGCGAGCGGGTGTGCGAGATGCCGATTCTGCGCGAAACGCTGCCGAACGGGGCGACCTATCGCATCATCGACCATCTCGATCAGGAACTCGACAATTATCCCGAGATCACGATCCCGGAAGGCCATGTCTTCGTGATGGGCGACAATCGCGACCATTCGGCGGACAGCCGGGCAAGCGTCGATGCGCTGGGCCTCGGCGGGCCGATCCCGCTGGAAAATATCGGCGGACGCGCGGAATTCATCACCTTCTCGCTCGACGGGACGACCAACTGGAACCCGATCAGCTGGTTCACCTCGCTGCGCGATGGACGCGCCTTCACCACTCTGCGCCCTCCCCTGGTCGACACGCCTGCGGGCCAGAACGCGCCGCGCGACTGATCCGTGAGCGATAGCGACGCCTCGGACCGGGACCGAACCGACAGCGGTTCCGATCATGCCAGAACCAGCCCGTCACGCGTAAATGACCCGCGCGTTCGCGAGGAGATCACGCGCGCCTGCGTCTGGGTCGGCGTGGTCGGACTCGTAGTCCTCGCAATCTACATCTCGCGATCGCTGCTCGTCGTGTTCGGAGCGCTCGTCTTCGCCGCGATGATCGATGGCGGCGCGCGATTGCTTGGCCGGGTCCTGCCGATCGCGCGCGGATGGCGCGTGGCGCTGGTGCTGGTGTCGCTGACGCTTTTCTTCATCTGGCTGGGCTATTTCGCGGGCGCCACGATCTCCGAAGAGGCCGCCATGTTCCCCGAGCTGATCCGCGACCAGATCGCGGACCTGCTGGAATGGGCGCAGAGCAAGGGCATCCAGATCGACCAGAGCCAGCTGCAAAACTACGCGGGCAGCATTACCAGCGGGATCGGCACGCTGACCAGCGCGCTGAGCGGCATACTCGGCGGCCTGACCACGGTTGTTTTGATCCTCATCATCGGCATCTACGTGGCGGCGGAGCCCAAGCTCTACGAACGCGGCGTCGCCTGGATGCTCCCGCGCGAACGGCGCGGGTCGTTCGAGGTCACGATGGCGCGCATGGCCCAAACGCTGCGCCGCCTGATGGCAGGACGGCTGCTCGGGATGTTCGTCGAAGGGGTGTTCACCTACATCATGCTGGCCTGGGTCGCGCCACTGGTCGGGATCGGGGTTGTGCCGATGGCATCCCTCCTCGCGATCCTGACCGGCCTGCTCGCCTTCATCCCCAATCTCGGCGCGATCGTCTCGGGCGTGCTGATGGCGCTGGTCGGATTCTCCGGCGGGGTGGAGATGGGAATCTACACCATCGCGGTCTATTTCTTCATTCAGAATTTCGACGGCTATGTCGTTATTCCGATCATCGCGAAGAAGACGGTCGATCTCGCCCCGGCTCTGGTGCTGGCGACGCAATTGGCCATGGGCGTGGTTTTCGGCATTATCGGCATCCTCCTCGCCGATCCGCTGCTCGCGATGATCAAGGTCGCGCTCGAGCGGAGGGCGGAGGAGAACGAGGCCCGCGCGGGTTCAACAGAGGTTTCCGAGAGTGGCGCGTAAGTTCCTGTATGTCATCGCCGTTCTGATCGTGCTGGTGATCCTCGGCGCGATCGCGCTGTCGATTTGGTCGCGGCAGGCGACGGAGATCGCCTTCGTCCCGCGCGGCGAATTCGTGGAGCAGGAACCGCTCGCCGAAAACGCCTATCAGGACCCGGCGATGTGGTATTCGCGCCCTGGGCTCGGCACGGACGATCCCGCACGATATCAGCCTGCCCTCGCCCCGGCGCCCGAAGCTCCGGCAAGCGAAACCCCTTCCCCGCAGGCGCCCGCCGCCGAACGTGGCCTCGGCCCGTCCGCTCCGGTGCTGGAACCCGAAACCAGCCGCCGAGCCGACCCGGTCGAGGCGGAGGACATTCCCGATTTCGCGGTCTTCTTCGTTCCGCCCACCAGCTATATCCAGGCGGGGGGAGACTGGAACGCCTCGCTCGATGACGGGCTGACCGATACCCGCGCGCGCCTGTTCCTGCGCGGCATGGCGAGCGCGTTCAACCGCGCCGACGAGATCTGGGCGCCGCGCTATCGTCAGGCGGCGGTCGGCGCCTTCCTGACCGACCGGCCCGAAGCGGTACTGGCGATCGATGCCGCCTATGCCGATGTGCGCGAGGCGTTCCGCTATTTCCTCGACAGCGTCGATCCCGAAAAACCGATCGTCCTTGCCGGGCACAGCCAGGGTTCGCTCCACGTCCTGCGCCTGCTGATGGACGAATTGCGCGGCACGCCCGCCGCCGACCGGATCGCCGCCGTCTACGCGCCCGGCTGGCCGATCTCGGTCGAACACGACCTGCCCGAACTGCCCTTTCCCGCCTGCGCCGCATCCGGTCAGGCGCAGTGCATCCTGTCCTGGTCGAGCTTCGCCGATGGGGGCGATCCCGATTTCATCATGCGCCGCTATTCGACCACGCCCGGTTTCGACGGCCAGCCGCGTGGCGAAGGCCCGATCCTGTGCGTCAATCCACTGACGGGCGGCACCGGCGGCTCGGCCCCCGCCTCGCGCAATCTCGGCACCCTGGTGCCCGACGAGACGATGACCCGCGCCGATCTGGTGCCCGAAGCGGTCCCGGCGCGCTGCGACGAGCGCGGCTTGCTCCTGATCGGCGATCCGCCGCGCATGGGCGAAGGCGTGCTGCCGGGCGACAATTACCACGTCTACGACATCCCGCTGTTCTGGGCGAATGTGCAGCAGGACGTGGTGGAACGGGTGCGGGCATGGACCGGCCAGCGCTCGTAACCGATTTCGCGCGCGATTTCGGCGATGCGCTGCCCGATGGCGGCAGTTTGCTGGGCCTCGATCTCGGGACCAAGACCGTCGGGATCGCGACCTGCGATGCGGGCTGGCGCTATGCGACGCCGGGCAAGACCCTCCCCCGCGGCAAGTTCACCAAGGATTGCGGCAAGCTGCGCGAGATCGTTGCCGAGCGTTCCGTCACCGGGATCGTCATCGGACTGCCGCGCAATATGGACGGCAGCGAAGGCCCCCGCGCCCAGGCCAGCCGCGCCTATGCGAAGAATCTGGCAGCGGCTCTCGAATTGCCGGTGCTGCTGTGGGACGAACGCTGGTCCACCGCCAGCGCCGAGGCCGCCCTTATCGGTCAGGATATGAGCCGCGCCAAACGCGCTACGCGGATCGACAGCCACGCGGCGGCGGTCATCCTGCAAGGCGCGATCGACAGCCTGGCGGGCAGCGCTTTCTGACGCGCCTATCGCTAGGGCAGCGCCGTCTCGATCTCCGCGCGGCGAAATTTAGCCTCTCCCGCAACCAGCCGGTTGCCTGACTTCTCCGCCGTTCGCCACAGCGCGTCGGCCTCGCCCGCATCGGCCAGCATCGCCCGCGCCTCGAAACTTGCCAGCCGCATCCGGTCGCTCGGGTGATGCCGTCCGAAATGATCGGCCAGATCGCGAGGCCCTTCCCCGCCAAGCCCCACCGCACAGCGCAGGAAGGTCTCGCTCGAGGTCGGGTTGAGGACATGGCTGACGATCCCGTGCTCGAGGTCGAACCCGTACTGGTCGCACCAGGCCTGCGCCGGATCGATCCTCAGTATGTTGAGCGAAACCGACATCGTCTCGGGCGGCAATTGCGAGTGCACGTCGCGATGCGCGCGGTAGAGCAGGGTCTTTCCCTCTGACAGCGCGCTGCGCTCGACAAAGCGAAGCCCTGCCGCTTCGCCGCGCCATCCGGTGACCCGCTCGTAATCATACTCATAATAATCGCTCACATAGCCGGGGCCGAAATAGCCCACCGTGAGAAAATCGAAATTGTGATCGTGGGGCGCGCCGTAGACGAAATGCGCCGCGCCGCTGCTTTTCAGACAGGTGTCGCGCTCGCTCGGCCAGATATTGGCGCGCAGGAACCATTCGCCGCGCGGCGGAGACAGGACGATCGCCTGCGGGCCATAACCGCTCTGTGGTGAAGCCGCCCTGCCCGCCAGCATATCGAGGAGAAGATCGCCGAGGAATTCGCGGTCATTGGCGAGCCTTTGTAGGGCTCGCGCGGCGTGATCGACACTGCCCTCGTGCTGCGGGTCGAAGCCGATCCGGTGCAATTCGTCGATCGTCTCCTCGAGAGAGGCGGATCGGGTCTCGGCGTTTGCGATCAGGCGGGGCACAGGCCGGGTTCCAGTTTGGCAAGCTGCGGATGGCTGGCGAGCAGATGATCCCGCAACAGCCGCGCGGGTTCTCGAAGCGCATCGCCCCTGTCCTCCGCGATCGCGGAGAGCTGCGCAAATCCGCAGGCCGTATCGAGTGCGAGCGCGGCCCGCAGCGCCTGCCAGCGAAGGTGGTCGCTGCGTCCCGATCGCGTGATCCGCGCCAGCACCGGCGCCGCATCCTGTCGCCCCATGCGCGCCAAAAGGGCGATGGCGATCTCCTCGCGGCTTTCCTCCCGGTCTCCGCTCGCCCGGTGGATCAGGGCGCCATCGGCGATCCGATATTCGTGCGAGGGGCGCGGATTTACGGCCTCCCTCGCAAGGCGCAGAATGACAAGGCGGCCAGCGATCCTCTCGAGACGCTTGGTGCGATCGCCACCCAGTTTCAGCGCCACGCCACGTCGCAGATCGAGAGGTTCCGACGCGATCCGCGCCGCCCCATCGGCTTGCTTTTCCAGCGCAAACAGGTGCCCGCTCGCAGCGCCCGCCAGACACAGCTCGTGCCGCTCCCCATCCGCGAAGGCGATAGTGTCCGCCTGATCTTTCGAAGACACCGCTTCGTAAAAGACCAGCAACACGGTCGCACGTCCGCTGGCCGCCAATTGCACCAATCCGCTGCCATGCGAATAATGATGGCGAAACGGCACCTGGCCGAGCGGATGGCGGCCTTGCCCCGCGATCATCGCAGAAATCAGCGGCGCAAGCAGTGCGTCAGCCGTGGTCGGACATCGCAGAGCCGATTGAAGCTCGTGGCAGCAGCCCAGCTCTTCCCCCGCACCATAGCGGTCGAGATCGGCTAGCAGCGAGCGCGCCGCCCCGTCCCGCCATGTCTGGCGCGCGGATTCCAAGTCGCGCTGCGCGGATCGCTGGGCCGCGCCATCGCGCCGCCATTCGGCGATCGCCGGATCGATCCGCATCCTGTCCTGCTTCGTTTTAGAAGAACGAATCCGGCGGCATCATCTCGTAGACGTAGATCATGATGACGACCGCGCGATCGTCGGTGCTGGCACTGGCGAGGTCGGAAAGGCTGCCGAAAAGGCCGGTCACGGTGTCGAGATCGGGCAGCAGGTCGAGATCGAGAATCGGAAGCGTCATGGCGGAAGAAAATCCCCTCTGTCGTGGCGTGCGAACCCTTCGCACCCTCGCTCGATGCACGCTGGCGCCCGCCGCGGCGCGAGGGAAATTAAACCGTTGTAATCCGCCCTTTCGCGGGGCAGATGCCGCCGCGATGTCCGATGCCACACCCCGTTTCGATCCCGCGGTCGCCGCCGATTTCCTCGTCGCGCGCGCGCATAATGGCTGGCTCGGTATGCGCTTTTCCGATCATGGCGAGGACTGGGTCGAGATGGAGCTGCCTTGGCGCGAGGATCTTCTGGGCCAAGAAGGGCGCGATGTGCTCGCCTCCGGCCCGATCGTCAGCCTGCTCGACATGGCGGGTGGCCTCTCGATCTGGACCCGGACGGGTGAATTCCGCGCCATCGCCACGCTCGATCTGCGCGTCGATTACACCCGGCCCGCGCGCGAGCGCAATTCTGTGTTCGGGCGTGTCCAGTGCTATCGCACCACCCGCTCCGCCGCCTTCGTAAGGGGAATCGCGCATGATGGCGACCCGGACGATCCGGTCGCGCATATGCAGGCGGTCTTCATGACGATCGACAAGCGCACCGTCGATCTCCCTGCTGACCGGATTGGGGAGCAAGCCAATGGCTGATGCGCCCGATATCGCCCTGCTGACGCCCTATGCCCGCTCGCTCGGCATTGCGCTCGACCGGTGGGAGGACGACGCGCCCGTCCTTCATGTCGACTTCTCCGAAGCGGTGCTGGGCCGTCCGGGGGCGCTGCATGGCGGTGCGATCAGCGGCTTGCTGGAGACGGCGGGATACGGCGCCCTGCGCGCGGCGCTCGCCAAAACCGGACGCGCGGCCAGCTTCGTGCCGATCAACATCACGGTCCAGTTTTTGCGCGCGGGCGATGAGAAGCGCAGCTATGCCAGCGCGCGCATCGTCAAGCTGGGGCGGCGGACGGCAAACCTCTCGGTCGAGGCTTGGCAGGACGATCCCGCGAAGCCGATCGCCAGCGCGGTGATGAATGTGATGATCCGCGACCTGGACTGAAACCTGGGCTAGAATCCGTCGACCTCGCGCGCTCTTTCGTCGGCTTCGCGGCGTATCTCGTCCGCACGCCGCCGCGCTTCCTCGATCCTCTCGGAATCGACTCTGACACCGTCTTCGCCGAGGCGGATATCGAACGGTTCGCCGTTGAGATCGCTCGAATAGATCACCTCACCCTCGCGAATTTGCAGGCGCGAGCCGTCCTCCATCGGAATGTCGGCGGCATCGGGCACGTCGAGCGGTTCGACCGGGCCGCCCGGATCGGCCTGCTGCGTCGGATTGGCGCGCGGGGCAGACGCCGCACCGCTCGCCCGGCGCATGAAGTCCTTCCATATCCGCGCAGGCACGGTCCCGCCGCTGACCTTGCCGAGGGGGGAATTATCGTCATTCCCGACCCACACGCCGACGACCAGCCGATCCTCGCCCTCGCCCGCATAGCCCACGAACAGTGCGTCGCGATTGTCCTGCGTGGTGCCGGTCTTGCCGTAATTCGGCACGGCCAGCATCGCCGCGCGGCCAGTGCCCGAATTGACCGCCTGGCGCAGCATCGACTCCATCCCCTCGTGCTTGCGACCGGACAGGCTGTCGGGCCCGTCGATCAGATTCTGCCACCAGCTTCTTTCGGGCCGCACGAAGGCATGGGGTTCGACAGGAAAGGCGTTGCCCGCAATGCCCGCATAGGCGGCGGTCAGTTCCAGCAGCGTCATGGTGTTGGTGCCGAGCGCCAGGCTAGGATCGCCTTCCGTCAGCGGCGAGCTTACCCCCAGTTCGCGCGCCGCCCGGATCACCGCCTCGCTCCCCACCTCGCCATAGAGGCGCACCGCAGCGACATTGCTCGATTGCGCGAAGGCTTCGCGCAGCAACAGGCTGTCGGAATAGCGGCCGAGCGCGTTCTTGGGGCGATAGCTGCCTTCGGTGATCTCGGTATTGGCGATTCTCTCGTCGGGATCCCAGCCCGCCTGGAGCGCCGCGAGATAGACGAACAGCTTGAAGGTCGATCCCGGCTGGCGCTTGGCCTGCGTGGCGCGGTTGAAGGGGGATTTGGCGTAATCGGTCCCACCGATCATCGCGACCACTTCGCCATTCGGCCGCATCGCCACCAGCGCGACCTGCGCCCCGCCGAGCGAAGCGCGGCCCGTCACGTCGCGGGCGATGGCCTGCAAGCGGCTGTCGAGCGTGGTGGTCAGCGTCTGCCGCGCATAGCCGCTTTCGGCCAGCTCACGCGCCTGGGGTAAAGCCCAGTCCGCGAAATAGGTGCCGGTGGGAAGGTCGCTCTTGGTCCTGACGTCGAGCGCGGGCGGGCGGATGCGCGCAGCCTCGGCCTCGGTCAGGTAACCCGCCGCCACCATGGTGCCGATCACCGTCTGCATTCGCCGCTCGGCCCGGTCGTAATGCTTCACCGGATTGTAGCGCGACGGGGCCTGCACCAGCCCGGCCAGCATCGCCGCCTGGCTCTCGGTCAGGTTTTCCGGCTTGCGATAGAAGAAATGCATACTCGCCGCGCGCAGGCCGTAGACGTTGTCGCCGAAATAGGCGTTCGAGAGATAGCGTTCGAGGATTTCGTCCTTGGTCAGCCAGCTTTCCAGCCAGAACGCGATCAGCATTTCGCGCGCCTTGCGGGTCAGCGTCTGTTCGGACGTCAGGAAGGTAAATTTCGCGAGCTGCTGAGTGATCGTCGATCCGCCGCCATATCCGGTCCAGGCGGCGCGGGCGATGCCGCGCGGATCGATCCCCCAGTGAGAGTAAAAGCGCCGGTCCTCGACCGCCAGAAACGCCTCCACGACGTGCGGGGGCAGCGTGGCGATCTTCACCGGATCGTCCACGATCGCGCCATTGCGGGCGATCGGCGTGCCGTCCGCCGCCAGCAAGGTGATCTGCGGCGGGACGACGGGTTCCAGCGATTTGTTCAGCGGCGCGGTGATCGCCAACCAAGCCACCAGCACGATGAACAGGCCGATCGCAGCGGCGACGATCCGCACCGCCCACCAGCGTTTGCGGCGATCGCGCCAATAAGCGGGCCGCCACCAGGGCAGCCTGCGCCGCTCCTCGCTCTCGATCGCCCCATCGAGATGGCTGAGCCGGGCATCCCATTCGTCATAGGCAGGCGCGCGGGGATTGGGCCGATAGGCGCCGAAATCACGACCATCCTCGTCATCGGGGTCGTCGTCGGGATCGGGGCCCAGCCCGTCATGCAGCGCGTAATAGCCGCGATGCGGCGCGGGCTCCGCATCCCTGCCCCGCTTGCGCCCGAAGGAATCGAAAAGGCCCATCGCTTACTGTGCTAGTCCAACAACACAGTCATTTCTAGGGGCTTGCAGCTTAACCTTTCCCGACCACGCTTTCAGGCAGGTCCTCGCCGAACACGCGCTGGTAATATTCGGCGACCAGCATCCGCTCTTCCTCGTCGCATTTGTTGAGGAAGCTGAGGCGGAAGGCGAAGCCGATATCCTTGAAGATCGCATAATTCTGCGCCCAGGTGATGACCGTGCGCGGGCTCATCACGGTGGAGATATCGCCGTTGATGAAGCCCTGGCGCGACAGGTCGGCGACCTTGATCATGTCAGCCAGCATCTTGGGGTCGAGATCGGGGTTCTTCGCCGCGACGATTTCCTGCTCGGTCTCGGCAGGGAGATAGTTGAGGCCGACCACGATGTTCCAGCGGTCCATCTGCCCCTGATTGATCGCCTGCGTCCCGTGATAGAGTCCGCTGGTATCGCCGAGCCCGACCGTGTTCGAGGTCGCGAACAGGCGGAAATTCGGATCGGGGCGGATCACGCGGTTCTGGTCGAGCAGAGTCAGCTTGCCCTGCTGTTCCAGCACACGCTGGATCACGAACATGACGTCCGGGCGGCCTGCATCGTACTCGTCGAAGACGAGCGCGACGGGGTGCTGCAACGCCCAGGGCAGCAGGCCCTCGCGGAATTCGGTCACCTGCAACCCGTCGCGCAGCACGATCGCGTCGCGCCCGATCAGGTCGATGCGGCTGATATGCGCATCGAGATTGATGCGGATGCACGGCCAGTTGAGGCGCGCGGCGACCTGTTCGATATGCGTCGACTTGCCCGTGCCGTGATAGCCCTGCACCATCACGCGCCGGTCATGCGCGAAGCCGGCGAGGATGGCCATCGTGGTGTCGGCTTCGAAGACATAGCTGTCGTCGCGATCGGGGGTGCGCTCGTCCGGCTGCGAGAAAGCGGGCACCTGCCAGTCGATATCGATGCCGAACGTTTCGCGCACGTCCACCGTGGTATCGGGGGCGCTCAGCACGGTTTTCGCGGAAGGTTCGAAGCTTTTGTCGGTCGTGTCGGTCATCGCTGGCGGACCTAGGCATTTATCCCGCGAGCGCCAACCCTATATTGGCTGGCGATGGCGACAGATCCCCTTTCCGAACGCCTCCGCCTCGCCCTTGTCGGTCGGGTGCGCGCGGTGTTCAATGATGCGCAGAGCGGCGAGGAACCGGTGCCGCCATCGGGCGATGCCCTGTTCGAGAAGGACAGCCCGATCCGCATGGTCCATGCCGATGTGGTCGGGATGATGGTTGGCGGGATACGCGGGCTCCTCTTGCAGATGCTGCACCCCCACGCGCTTCAGGGCGTGCTCGACCATTCGAATTTCCGCGCCGACATGCATGGACGGCTACGCCGCACCGCGCGCTTCATCGCCACGACGACGTTCGGCCATCGCGACCAAGCGATGCGCGCGATCGAGCGCGTCAATCGCATCCATGCCAAGGTCGGTGGGACGCTGCCGCACGGAACGCCCTATGCCGCCACCGATCCGCGCGTCCTCGCCTGGGTGCATGTGGCGGAGGCGACCAGTTTCCTCGCCGCGTATCTGAGGCATGTGCGCCCCGGTATGCCGGGCCACGAGCAGGACGAGTATTATCGCCAGTTCGCCGTGATCGCTCGCGCTCTCGGCGCCGATCCGGTCCCGCTGGACCGCAACGAGGCCGAAGCGATCTTCCGCGATTTGCGCGGCGATCTGACGACGAGTGCCGAAGCGCGCGAGATCGCCGACCTCGTGCTCAACCAGCGGCCCGCAGGCGCGCCGCGCGCCGTCCAGGCCATGCTCGGCAGCGAGGCGGTGGCGCTACTGCCGCCCTTCGCCCGCTCGATGCTGGGGCTGGAGCGGCCCGGCCTCGCCGCCCTGCCCGCCCGCGCCGCGACCTGGGGCGTCGGCAAGACCCTGCGTTGGGCATTCCGCCAGAGTTGAACCTCTGCTAGACGAGAGACCAGTCGAGGAGAGCGGCAATGGCGAAAACGATCTTCATCAACCTCCCCGTGCACGATGTGGCGCGCTCCACCGCGTTTTACGAGGCGTTGGGCTTCGAACGGAACGCCGCCTTCTCGAACGAGCAGGCCAGCGCAATGGTCTGGTCCGATACGATCAGCGTGATGCTGCTCGCCCATGACTTCTACGCGACCTTCACCGACAAGGCGATCATCGACGCGCGGACGACTAGCGGGGTTCTCAATTGCCTGTCCTTCGACGGCAGGGAAGCGGTCGATGCGATCCACGCGGCCGCGCGCCAAGCGGGCGGCACCGAACCGCGCGCCATCGAAGATCAGGGCTTCCTCTATGGCGGCGCGATCGAGGACCCGGACGGGCATATCTGGGAGACCATGTGGATGGACCCCGACTGGACCCCGCCCGTAACCGATGCCGGACAAGGAGACGATCAATGACCTATGTGAGCGGTTTCGTGACCCCGGTGGAGGAAAGCCGCAAAGCCGAATATCTCCAGTCCGCCAAGGATGCCTGGCCGCTGTTCAAGGAATATGGCGCACTTTCGATGATGGAGAATTGGGGCGATCACGTCCCCGAAGGCAAGCAGACCGATCTGCGCCGCGCGGTCGACCTCAAGGATGGCGAGACCGTGGTCTACAGCTTCATCGTCTGGCCCGACAGGGAAACCAGCAAGGCGTGCGAGGACAGCTATGAAAGCGACGAGCGCTGGCACTCGCTCGCCATGCCCTTCGATGGCAAGCGCATGATCTATGGCGGTTTCGAAACGATCTTTTCCGCCGAAGCCTGATCCCCGTACACGCCCGATCCTCAGGCGAAGGCACTGCTCTTTCTGAGCAGCTGATAGGCTTCGACTACCTGGCCCAGCAGCGCCTCGTATTTCCTGTCACCGCCATTGCGATCGGGGTGATAGCGGCGCACGAGTTCGGAATAGCGCCGCCGCAATCGCCGCCGGTCCGCGTCGAGGCCCAGCCCCATCGTTTCGAGCGCCATGGCCTCGCCCTTCGAGAAGCGCCCGTCCATTGCCATCTCCGCCTGCCGCCGCGCGCGGCTCTTGATCCCCGCAGCCCGCGCGGCGATCGCATCGAGCGGATCGTCGTAATCGCTCCAGCGCGGCATTCCGTCGACACCGGCAGTAGGGCGAAAGGTGGGGCTTTCGGTCCGCCATCCGCTGGTCGGCGCCTGCGCGTGCAGGATTTCTTCCGCGCTCATCCCTTCGAACCAGTCGTATCCCGCATTGAATTCGCGCACGTGATCGAGGCACATCCAGCGCCAGCCACCCGGCCCGTCGAACCCGTGCCCATGCCCCGGCGCGCGGAATTCCCCCGGTTCGGTGCAGGCGGGATGTTCGCACACTCGCCCGTCCGCTTCGTATCGTCCATGAAACTTTGTCTGCCGCATTCGGTTTAGGATGGGGATTGGGCGCCGCGATGGAAAGCCCGCAGACAGGAGAACGAACGCATGGCGGAAACCGTCCAGCAGGAAATGGAGCGCCTGCTCACCGAAGCCTTCAACCCCACACGGCTTGAAGTCGTCAACGACAGCGCGAAGCACAGCGGCCATATGGGCGATGACGGGAGCGGGGAATCGCATTTCACCGTCGCCATCGAAGCACCCGCTTTTGCCGACAAGAGCCGGGTCGAACGCCAGCGCATGGTCAACAAAGCGCTGGGCGACATTCCGGGCGAGCGGGTCCACGCCCTCGCCATCCAGGCTTCGGCCCCGACGCCGTGAGTGGGTCGGAAATCGAGGCGCCCTACGATCTCTGGTACTGGCCTTCTATCCAAGGGCGCGGCGAGTTCGTCCGCCTGTTCCTCGCCGCCGCCGATATCGGCTGGCGCGACCGGGCGCGTGAGGGGGATGCGCAGGCTCTGGTCGAGGATATGGAACACCGCGCAAAAAACGGCTTCGCCCCCTACGCCCCGCCCTATCTGGTCGAGCGCGAGACCGGTTTCGCCATCGCGCAGGTCGCGCACATCGTCACCTGGCTGGCCGAGAAGCATGGCCGCACAACCGGCGATACCGCTACCGATCTGCACCTGATCCAGCTGCAATTGACCATCACGGACATCGTCGCCGAAGTGCACGCTGTCCATCATCCGATTGCCAGCAGCCTCTATTACGACGATCAGAAGGACGCCGCCAAAACCGCCGCCGAAAAATTTCGCTCGGAACGGATTCCGAAATATTTCGACCATTACGAACGGGCGCTCGGTGTGAAGGACGGCCCCTTCATGGCGGGCGAAAGCTGGAGCCATGTCGACACTTCGCTGTTCCAGCTGGTGGAGGGACTGCGCTACGCGTTTCCCCAGCGCATGGCCGCGATCGAGCCCGGTTATCCGCGCCTCGTCGCCTGCCGCGATGCTGTGGCCGGGATCGAGGGTATCGCCCGCTATCTGGACAGCGAACGCCGGATCGCCTTCAACGAAGACGGAATCTTCCGCCACTACCCGGAATTGGACGCAGCATGAGCAATATCACGCAAACGCTAACCCCCACCACGCACGATCTCGGCCAGTTCGAGGTGCGCCGGGTGTTGCCATCCAAGGCGTTGAGCATGGTCGGCCCGTTCATCTTCGTCGACCAGTTCGGCCCGGCCCAGCTCGACCTCGGAACCGGAATGGACGTGCGGCCGCACCCGCATATCGACCTTTCCACGGTGACCTGGCTGTTCGAAGGCGCGATCGATCACCGCGACAGCCTGGGCAGCTTTTCCACGATCCGGCCCGGCCAGATCAATCTGATGACCGCGGGGCGCGGGATCGTCCATTCGGAACGCTCCCCCCAGGAAGAGCGCGATGCGGGGCCGCGGCTCTACGGAATGCAGACCTGGCTGGCCCTGCCCGACGGGCGCGAGGAAATCGACCCCGCTTTCGAGGCGATCGGCGATCTTCCGGTGATCGAGGACGGGCGCAGCAAGGCCATCGTCATCATGGGCGAATTGTGGGGCGAACGCGCCGCGACCACCACCCATGCCGGCACGATCTATGCCGAAATCGTCCTGCAACCGGGCGGCGCGATCCCGATCGAGGACGAGGCGGACGAGCGCGCGGTGATGCTGGTGGGCGGCGAGGCGCGGATCGACGGTATCGCACTCAAGCTCTACGAATTGGCGGTGCTGAAGCCGGGGCGCGAAATGACGCTCGAAAGCAGCGCTGGCGGGCGGGTCATGCTGCTCGGCGGCGAGGCCTTTTCGACCCGCCGCCATGCGTGGTGGAATTTCGTCAGCTCCAGCCGCGAACGGATCGAACAGGCGAAACAGGACTGGCGCGAGGGCCGGTTTCCGAAGGTTCCGGGCGATGCGGAGGAGTTCATCCCCCTGCCCGAAGGCGCGCCCAAGACCGTAACCTATCCATGAGGACGCAAGCATGAGCTTCGAAGGCAAGACAGTCTGGATCACCGGCGCGAGCAGCGGGATCGGCGCGGCTCTGGCGCGCGAATGGGCCGGGCGCGGGGCCGCGATAATCCTGTCGGGCCGCGATCGGGACCGGCTCGATGCGGTGGCCGGGTCGCTCGATACCGAAACGCTCGTGCTTCCCTTCGACGTGCGCGACGAGGATGCGATGCAGCGCGCGACGCAGGAAGCGGTGGCCTGGCGCGGCGTCGACGTCTTCGTCGCCAATGCCGGTGTCTCGCAGCGCAGTCCCGCCACGCAGACCGCCATGCAGGTCTATCGCGATATCATCGCCATCGACCTGACCGCCCAGATCGCGGCGACGCAGGCCTTGCTACCCCATCTGACCGAACGGCAATCGGGCAGGCTGGTCTTCATCTCCAGCATCGCAGGCAAGGTCGGCGTCCCGCTGCGCACCGCCTATTGCGCCGCGAAGTTCGGCCTGATCGGCTATGCCGATGCCCTGCGGGCCGAATTGTCGCAAAGCGGAGTGGACGTACACGTCGTCTGCCCCGGATCGGTCGCCACCGATGTCAGCCGCAATGCGCTCACCGGAGACGGCGAGAAGCGCGGCAGGAGCGACCGGGCGATCGATAACGGCATTCCGCCCGCAGAGGCCGCAAAACGGATCGTCGATGCGATCGTCCAAGGCCAGCGCGAGATTATCGTCGCGCAGGGGGTTGAGGAAGCAATGGGCGAAATGCGCCGCACGCCGGACGACTTGCTCGATCAGGTCGCGGCGATGGTGGCGGCGGGCTATATGGAGAAGATGCAGGGCGAGTAATCTCGCGCTAGCCGATCCATTCCACCCATTCCCCATGCGGATGCGCGGTGGCGAGCAGGACCGGCTCCGCCCCGCCCGGCCAGTATCGAACCCGCAATTCGTGGGCGAAGGTCTCGCGATTGGTCTCGAGTGCCAGCCAAGCCAGCGGCGTCGCCTCGCTCGCCATCGAACCGGCCTCTTCCATCGCTGCGGTGACATCATCCTGCGCCGCATCGGGTAGATACTGCCAGACGATCGAATGCATCAGCGTGCGCGTGACGCCTTCTTCCTGCGGTGCCGCCAGCGCTTCGGCCACGAAGCTCGCCGCATCCTGCCGCGCGATATCGGGCGGGAAGCGACTCGCCATGGCGATCGCCGTGTCGATCCGCGCCATGCGCTGGCTCGCTTCGGGCCAGACATAGCTCTTGAGACGAAGCGCCTGCACTTCGTCGGTCAGGTCGACCGGCTTGAGATCGCAACCCCGCGCCGACACGATCTGCGGGTCGGTTTGGGGCGGAGAGGCCCCGCGCCATTCCGGCGCGATTACCATGCGGCTGCCCGACGGTCCGACGCCAATACCGCCCAGTTCGTAGCGATAGCGGCCCATCATCGTGTTGATACCCGCACTCGCCCCGATCTCGATCAGTTCGAAGCGTGGTGCCACCCTCTCGGCCAGCCACAGCAGCCCCGCTATCAGCGCGGCTGATCGTCCCGCCTCATTGGTCTGGGGCGGATGGTCCAGCCAGGGGAGCAGCGCGTGATCGTGCTTTTCCACCACCTCGCGGATCAAGCTGTCGACCTGTCCCTGATCGACGGTCCGGCCTTCGTAGATATCCGCCAGCCGAGGTTCCGCGCCAGTCAACAGGAGGTTGTGGATGCCGCCCGCAATCCTGAGCGGCATGGCATCGCGCAGGCTAAGCCCCTGCCATGCAAAAATGCGCCGCGCGGTCGCCGCCTGGCTGTCCTCCAGCGCCAGCAGACCGCGCACCACCCGGCCCGTGCCCGGCGCACCTGCCCGCTCGGCGTGTTCGGCCTGCCACGCGATCGCCTGCGGTACGGATACGATATCCATCACCGCGCCGGGCTCCTTCCCGCCGCCCGTCTGTCCGTTTGCCGCCATGCGTGTTGCCCTTTGTCCTGTCGCTGCCTATCTGCCCGCACCATGCCGCAGACACTCACCTTCGCCGTGCCCAAAGGCCGTATCCTCGACGAGGCGCTGCCGGTGATGGCGCGCGCGGGCGTGGTGCCGGAAGACGCCTTCCACGACAAGGCGAACCGATCGCTGACCTTTGCGACCACGCGCGAGGATATGCGCCTGATCCGGGTGCGCGCCTTCGACGTGGCGACCTTCGTTGCGCATGGCGCGGCGCAAATGGGCATAGTGGGATCGGATGTGGTCGAGGAATTCGATTACGCCGAACTCTACGCCCCCGTCGATCTCGATTTCGGCCACTGCCACCTCGCTGTCGCCGAACCGAAGGACGCCGCGCGCGACATTGCGGGCGCGAGCCATTTGCGGGTCGCGACCAAATATCCCAATCTGACCCGCCGCCATTTCGAGGCGCTCGGCATCCAGGCCGAATGCGTGAAGCTCAATGGCGCGATGGAGATTGCCCCGGAACTGGGCCTTGCCGGGCGGATCGTGGATCTCGTCTCTACGGGCACGACGCTCCGCGAAAACGGCCTTGTCGAAACCAGCCGCATCCTCGACATCTCGGCGCGCCTGATCGTCAATCGCGCCGCGCTCAAGACCGACAGCCGCGTCGGCGCGCTGGTCGAGGCGTTCCGCTCGGAAGTGGCCGCTCGCATCGGCGCCAAGGATGTCGAAGGAAAGGCCGCCTGATGCAATTCCTCACTCATGGCGAAGACGGCTTCGAGCGCGCATTTGAACGCGTGGTGCGCGACCGGCGCGAGAGCGATGCCGATGTCGCACGCGATGTCGCCCGCATCCTCAGCGAAGTGCGCGAGCGTGGCGACCGGGCGCTGGTGGAATACACCATGCGGTTCGACGACCACCGCCTGACCGAGGATGGCGACTGGCGCATCACGGCGGAAGAATGCGCCGCCGCGCACGCCGAGCTCGAGCCCGATCTGCGCGATGCGCTCCAGCTGGCCGCCGACCGTATCCGCGCCTATCATGAAGGCCAGCTGCCCGAGGATCGCGATTATACCGACACGGTCGGAATGCGGATCGGCGCGCGCTGGAACGCGGTGGAGGCAGCGGGACTCTACGTTCCCGGAGGCCGCGCGGCCTATCCGTCATCGCTGCTGATGAACGCCATTCCCGCCAAGGTCGCGGGCGTCGATCGCCTCGTGGTGACGACACCGACGCCCAAAGGGGAGAGCAATCCGCTGGTGCTCGCCGCCGCGCATATCGCGGGCGTGGACGAGATCTGGCGCGTCGGCGGGGCGCAGGCCGTGGCCGCCCTCGCCTACGGGACCGATCGGATCGGCCGCGTCGATGTCGTGACCGGACCGGGTAATGCCTGGGTCGCGGAGGCCAAGCGCCAGCTTTACGGCGTGGTCGGGATCGACATGGTCGCCGGGCCGAGCGAAATCCTGGTCATCGCGGACCGGGACAACGATCCCGACTGGATCGCCGCCGACCTGTTGAGCCAGGCCGAGCACGATCCCACCAGCCAGTCCATCCTCATCACCGACGATCGCGGCTTCGCCAAGCTGGTCGAAGACGCCGTCGACCTGCAATTGATGAACCTTCCCACGGCCAAGACCGCGCGCACCAGCTGGGAAGCGAACGGGCTGATCGTGGTGGTCGATACGCTCGACGTTGCGATCCCGCTCGCCGATCGCCTCGCTGCCGAACATGTCCAGCTGGCCGTCGCCGATCCCGAGCCCCTGTTCCAGAAGCTGCGCCATGCGGGCAGCGTGTTTCTGGGTCGCACCACGCCGGAAGCGGTCGGCGATTACGTCGCCGGGCCGAACCACGTCCTACCCACCGGCCGCCGCGCGCGCTTCGCCAGCGGACTGTCCGTCCTCAACTTCATGAAGCGCACCAGCTTCATTGACGCCAATCCGCAGGCGCTCGCCGCGATCGGCCCCGCCGCCATCGCGCTCGCCCATGCCGAGGGCCTGCCCGCCCACGCCAAATCCATCGAATTGAGACTGAAATGAGCAGAAATTCCCGCAGCCAGGCGCGCAGCGCCGCTCGCCTCGCCGCCGTCCAGGCGCTGTATCAGCGCCAGATGGAGACGACTCCCCTTCCCCGCCTGCTCGACGAATTTCACCAGCATCGCCTGGGGCGCGAGATCGAA
The DNA here is from genome assembly GCF_009827295.1 of Qipengyuania pelagi. Lineage (NCBI taxonomy): Bacteria > Pseudomonadati > Pseudomonadota > Alphaproteobacteria > Sphingomonadales > Erythrobacteraceae > Qipengyuania > Qipengyuania pelagi. The sequence goes on from NZ_WTYD01000001.1 coordinate 1,523,365, forward strand.
GGCGACGAATATGCGGATGCCGAGGTTGCCTTCTTCGACGACGTCGTAAGCGGCGTCGATGCGCGCCGCGAGGAAATCGACGACAAGCTGACCGCGCGGCTGGCGCAAGGCTGGACGCTGGCCCGCCTCGACAAGACCATGCTCCAGATCCTGCGCTGCGGCACCTACGAGCTGATCGCTCGGCCTGACGTAACCAAGGCCACCGCGATCAGCGAATATGTCGATGTGGCCAAGGCCTTCTTCGACGATCGCGAGGCGAAATTCGTGAATGGCGTGCTGGATGCTGTGGCGAAGGATGCCGGGCGCTGAAAGAAGCGGATTTCATCGCCGCGCTGGCCGCGCTGGCCGGTGATCCCGCCGCGCGGAGGCTTCGCGACGATGCCGCGGTCATCGAACTGGGTGGTGAACGGCTGATCCTCACGCACGACACCCTCGTCCAGGGGGTTCATGTGCGCGAGGACGAGGATCCAGCGGATATTGCCTGGAAACTCGTGGCGGTGAACCTCTCCGATCTCGCGGCAAAGGGGGCCGAGCCGGTGGGCGTGCTGATCGGGCATATGCTGGGAAACGGCGACGAGCGCTTCGTCGAGGGCCTGCGGGCGGTCCTCTCTGAATTCGATCTGCCCCTGCTCGGCGGCGATACGGTTCGCGCCGAGGGGAGAAGGGTCTGGGGCTGCACCGCGATCGGGCGCGCCACATCGAATCCGGTGCCGGACCGGCGCGGGGCGAAGGCGGGTGATGCGGTCTATGTCACCGGCACGCTCGGCCGCGCCATGCTCGGTTTCGAGGCGCCCGAGGGCGAGCACGGCCCGGCCTATCGCCGCCCCGTCCCCCGCCTCGCGGAAGGGTGCGCGCTCGCCCCGATCGTCACGGCGATGATGGACATATCGGACGGGCTGCTGCTCGATTGCTGGCGGTTGGCCGAGGCGAGCGGGACGCGGATCGAACTCGCTAGCGAGGTCATTCCCGTTGCCGATCCAGCCCGTCGCGCGGAATGCCTGCGCTGGGGCGACGATTACGAATTGCTCTTCACCGCGCCGTCCGAGCTTCCGCTTCCCGTGGAAGCCACCCGGATCGGCACGGTATCTGACGCAGGCCCCGCCCTGCTTCTGGACGGCAGGGCGCTCTCGAACGCGGACGGGCTCGGCTACAGCCACTGATCCGATTGCGCCTTGCCACGCAATCCTGCCCGCTTATACCTCTATCCCATGTGCACCGGCGTTCCCACGCCGGGAGACACGATAAAAATAAATGGGAGGGGAATTTGGAACTCATCTGGATAGCCATCGTGCTGGGCCTGCTCGCGGTCCTGTACGGTTTCGTCACCAGCCGCCAGGTGCTGGCATCGGGCGCGGGCAATGCGCGAATGCAGGAGATCGCGGCCGCGATCCAGGAAGGGGCGCAAGCCTATCTGAAGCGCCAGTACACGACCATCGCGGTCGTCGGCGTGGTCGTCGCCGTCATCGTCGGCGTGTTTCTGGGCGCGATCCCGGCGATCGGCTTCGTGATCGGCGCGATCCTGTCGGGCGTTGCGGGCTTTATCGGGATGAACATCTCGGTGCGCTCGAACGTCCGCACCGCCGCCGCCGCGCAGAGCGGGTTGCAGCAGGGCCTGACGCTCGCCTTTCGCGCGGGCGCGATCACGGGCCTGCTGGTGGCGGGCCTCGCCCTTCTCGCGATCGCCGTCTTCTTCTGGTATCTGATCGGCCCGGCAGGCTATGCCGCCAACGACCGCGCCGTGATCGACGGGCTGGTCGGCCTCGCCTTCGGTGCCTCGCTCATCTCCATCTTCGCACGCCTCGGCGGCGGGATTTTCACCAAGGCCGCCGATGTGGGCGCGGACCTCGTCGGCAAGGTCGAGGCGGGAATCCCGGAGGACGATCCCCGCAACCCCGCCGTGATCGCGGACAATGTCGGTGACAATGTCGGCGACTGCGCCGGGATGGCCGCCGACCTGTTCGAAACCTATGTCGTCACGGTCGGCGCCACCATGGTGCTGACCGCGCTGCTGTTCGGCGAGCGGCTGGGCGATGCCCTGCTGCCGATGATGGCGCTGCCGCTGCTGATCGGGGGTGCCTGCATCCTCACCAGCATCATCGGCACCTATTTCGTGAAGCTAGGCAAGACGCAGAACGTGATGGGCGCGATGTACAAGGGCTTCACGGTCACCGCCGTGCTCTCGATCCCGCTGATCTGGCTCGTGATGAACTATGCGCTGGGCGGCATGGATGCGGTTATCGGGGCGCAGGCCACCGGCGTCGATCCGGGTGCGCCGCTGGCTGAGGAAGGCACGTCCGAACAGGTTGTGACGCTGACCGGCTGGGCGCTGTTCTGGTGCTCGGTCATCGGGCTCGCCATTACCGGGCTCATCATCTGGATCACCGAATATTACACCGGCACCAATTACCGTCCGGTCAGGTCGATCGCCAAGGCTTCGGAAACCGGCCACGGCACCAATGTCATCCAGGGCCTCGCGATCAGCCTCGAATCGACCGCGCTGCCCACGATCCTGATCGTGACGGGCATCATCGCGACCTTCCAGCTCGCCGGCCTGATGGGCATCGCCTATGCCGCCACCGCGATGTTGGCGCTGGCGGGCATGGTCGTGGCGCTGGACGCCTATGGCCCCGTCACCGACAATGCCGGTGGCATCGCCGAAATGGCGGGCCTCGACGACAGCGTGCGCGAGAAGACCGACCTGCTCGACGCGGTGGGCAACACGACCAAGGCGGTGACCAAGGGCTATGCGATCGGATCGGCGGGCCTTGCCGCCTTGGTCCTGTTCGCGGCCTACACCACCGACCTCGCCGAGTTCTTCCCGAACGCGGATGTCGATTTCAGCCTCGAGAACCCATACGTCATCGTCGGGCTGCTGCTCGGCGCGCTGCTGCCCTATCTCTTCGGGGCGATGGGCATGACCGCCGTGGGCCGCGCGGCGGGCGACGTGGTCAAGGACGTGCGCGACCAGTTCGCCAACGACAAGGGCATCATGGCGGGCACCAGCAAGCCCGACTATGCCCGCACGGTCGACCTGGTGACGAAGGCGGCGATCAAGGAGATGATCGTCCCCTCGATGCTGCCCGTGCTGGCGCCGATCGTGGTCTATTTCGTCATCACCCTGATCGCGGGGCAGGAGAACGGCTTCGCGGCGCTCGGCGCCTTGCTGCTCGGCGTGATCGTCGGCGGGTTGTTCGTCGCGCTGTCGATGACCGCAGGCGGCGGCGCGTGGGACAACGCCAAGAAATATATCGAGGACGGCAATCACGGCGGCAAGGGCTCGGAAGCCCACAAGGCCGCGGTGACGGGCGATACGGTCGGCGATCCCTACAAGGATACGGCAGGCCCCGCCGTCAATCCGATGATCAAGATCACCAACATCGTCGCCCTTCTGTTGCTTGCTGCGCTGGCCGCTGGATGATCTGAAATCCCTTGTCGGGGACAAACGACCCGCCCGGAGCGATCCGGGCGGGTTTTTTGTGTCCACCCTCGTTTTAATCAAGTTTAAGCGCTTGCCCTTCTATAGACACCGCGTCTTCCGAGCGGGGAGGCACGCATGGGGCGGCGACAATTCGGATGAATGCAATTTCTGCCAGGAAATGGCGAAGCGACAGGCGCGGTTCGCCCCCGCGCACTCTCGCCTTGCGCTTGCAGGAAGGCTTTTCGGCGCCCGACTGGCCGGATTGCGACAGGCCCGCCTTCGTGCGCCAATGGAGCGATCTTGCTTGCGCGGTGGTGTCTCCCAATCCGTTCAACGAGCCCTGGTTCGCCCTTCCCGGCCTGCGCGCCTTCGACCCGGAAGGTGACGTCAGGATCGCCTCTCTGGTCAAGGATGGCAGACTGGTGGGTCTGTTGCCCGTCACCGCATCCACACGCTATCACGGGCGGCCTCTGCCGCACCTTGCCGGGTGGGGTCATGCCAACTGCTTTTGCGGCGAACCGCTGATACTCCCCGGCTTCGAACAGGAATTCTGGCGCGGGCTGCTCGCCTGGGCTGATCGCGAGAGCGGCTTCGCTACCTTCTTTCACCTAAACGGCATTCCAGCCGACAGCCCCACCCTCGCGGCGCTCCAAGCGGTGTGCAAGGATCAGGGCCGCGCCCCCGCCATCGTCCATCGCGAAGATCGGGCCGTTCTCAATCACGGCCTGTCGCCCGAAGAACATCTTGCTGCGGCCGCCAGCAAGAAGCGCCGCAAGGATTGGTCGCGGCGCCTGCGTCGGCTCGGGGAAGAGGGCGATCTTCGCTTCTCCCGTCACGACGATGCGGAGGGTCTCGAGACTTGGATCGAGGAATTCCTCGCATTGGAACGCACCGGATGGAAGGGAGCGGAAAACTCCGCCCTCGCCTGCGATCCGCGCACCGAAGCCCTGTTCCGCGACAGCCTGACCGGCGCCGCCAAGTTCGGTCGCCTCCAGCGCATCGCCTATCACCTCGACGGCAAGCCGGTGGTCATGCTGGCGAGTTTCGTCGCACCTCCCCATGCCTTCAGCTTCAAGACCGCCTATGACGAGGAACTCGCCCGCTTTTCGCCCGGCGTCCTCCTCCAGCTCGAAAATCTCGCAATGCTCGAACGCGAGGATATCGCGCTGACCGACAGCTGTGCCGCGCCCGATCATCCGATGATCGATCATATCTGGCGCGATCGGCGCGAAATCGTCAAAGTCTCGATCCCGATCGGTGGCCGCCTCGGGCGATGGGTGGGCACGGCCCTGACCTCGTTCGAAGCGCGCCGCCTGGAGAACCGCTCATGACAGTCCACGACCCCGCGCTCGCCCCGACATTCCCATCGGCCGCGCGCGACATCTTCGCCGCGAACTACCCCGAGATTCCGCACAAGCTGACTCATCGTCTGTCGACCGACGCGCGGCTGTCGCTCGAAGGGCTGGCCGCCCTGGCGGAGAAGCTGCCGGAAAAGGCGATCGAATATAATCGCGGCGATCTGCCCGTGGGGGTCGATGGCAAGCCGGGCGGTACGGGCCTCTCGATCGGCGAGACGATCCGCCACATCGCCACCAGCAACAGCTGGGCGGTGCTGAAGAATATCGAGCAGGTGCCGGAATATCGCGCGCTGCTGATGGCCCTGCTCGAAGAGCTGCGCCCGCAGATCGAGGCCGCGACCGGCGAATTGCTGACGCCGCAGGCCTTCGTCTTCATCTCCAGCCCGAACGCGGTGACGCCGTATCACTTCGATCCCGAGCACAACATCCTGCTGCAACTCACCGGGAACAAGGCGATGACGCAGTTTCCGGCCGGCGATGCGCGCTATGCCCCCGATCGCGTGCATGAGAGCTACCACCTCGGCGGACCCCGCGAATTGCCGTGGAGCGAGGAGCTGCTGACCGGCGGGACCGAATTTTCGCTAGCGCCCGGCGAGGCGCTCTACGTGCCCGTAATGGCACCGCATTTTGTGCGGAACGGCGCGGAAAGCTCGATATCGCTCTCGGTGACCTGGCGTTCGGAATGGAGCTATGGCGAGTCCGATGCGCGCTGTTTCAACGGGGTGGCGCGGCGTTATGGGCTGTCGCCCCGCCCTCCGCGACGCTGGCCGCACGCGAACCGGGCGAAGTCGCTGTCCTATCGAGCCTATCGCAGGCTGTTCGGGGCGGGTTGACCGCAGCGAATCAGCGCGGTTAGGCCTGTCGGGTGACCGACAGCTCTCCCGAACGCTCGCCCCAATCCCTGACCGACGGCCTCGTCCGCCTGCTGACGGTCCAGCGGTCGGAGGATGACGGCCCCTTCGTCGGACGGTCCCAGCCCGGCGGCGTCGGTCGCGTGTTCGGAGGGCAGGTCGTCGCCCAGGCCTTGCAGGCGGCCCAGGCCTGTGCGCCGGACGGTTTCGAAGCCCATTCGCTCCACGCCTATTTCCTGCGCGGCGGGGTCGAGGGAAGTCCGATCGGTTACGATGTCTCGGCTGATTTCACTGGTCGCAGCTTCGCCAACCGCCGTGTGATTGCCAGCCAGCAGCATGACGGCGCTGTGAAACCGATCCTCAATCTCTCCGCCAGCTTCCAGCGCCCGCAGGATGGGCTGGAGCATCAGGATGCCGCGATGCCCGATGTCGCGCCGCCCGAAGATCTGCGGCCCGACACCGAGATGCGCGCGGAGATGGCGGAGAAATTGGGCGACCGCTTGAGCGAGGTGCAGCGTGCCTTGATGCTGCGTCCGCGCCCGATCGAGATGCGCACGACAGATCGCCTGCACTGGATGAATAGCGAGCCGCGCGAACCGCACAGCCATAGCTGGTTTCGCACCGCCGGGACCCTGCCGTCTCTCGCGGAAAACGCGGCGTTGCATCGGGCGGTGATCGCCTATGCCAGCGATTTCACCCTGCTCGGCACCTGCGTGCTGCCGCACGGGCTGAGCTGGATGCGCGGAGAATTGGTAGGCGCGAGTCTCGACCATGCGATCTGGTTCCACCGCCCCGCCCGCGCGGACGAATGGCTGCTTTATGCCACCGACAGCCCGTGGAGCGGCGGAAGTCGCGGGTTCAATCGCGGCCGGATCTTCAATCGCGACGGGCAATTGGTGGCAGGCGTCGCGCAGGAAGGCATGGTCCGCAAGCGTGCGGACTGAGCCTGTGTCTGATACGCGCGCGGGCTAGAACTCCGGCGCGTGCCTTAAACAAAAAAGGGCCCCCGAGAGGGGGCCCTTTGATTGGCTATGACAAGATTATCTACCCTTGCCGAACAGCCATCCCCAAAAATCGAACATGGTAAGTCCCCTTCTGCGTTAACCACAGAAGAGTGCGTTAACCATGTTTGTTTGTCAATCGTTAACCATGATAGCGGCGCCCATCGAGCCCGTCGGTTCGTGATTTAAGCAAATTAATCAGGTCTTTGGGGGGTATAGGACGCGAGAGAAAATAGCCCTGTGCGCGCTCGCAGCCCAATTCCTTCAGCAGCTCCAGGGTGGCATTGTCCTCGATTCCTTCCGCCACGCAAACCATCCCCGAGTCGCGAGCCAGACCGATCAGGCTGCTCGTAATGGCGCGCGCTTTGGTAGACTGGCGCAGGTTCCCTATGAACAGCCGATCGATCTTAATCTCATCAAAAGGCAATTCGTAAATCGTCTCGAGATTGGCGGTTTGGATGCCGAAATCATCGATCGAAAACTTCATGCCAAGCTGCTTGATCCGCTCGATGGTGCGCCGGGCAAGGACGAAATTCTCAATCCTCGCCGTCTCGGTCAGTTCGATCGTAACACCCTTCGGATCGATCGCACGTCCGACGATCTGCCGCTCGATCAGATCCGCGATGCCCTCGTCGGCAAACTGGATCGCGGAAATGTTGAGCGAGACATCAGGCGCCCATTCATTCGCCGACATGGCTTCGATCGAATCGAGCGTCTTGGAAAGAACGCGCTCTGTGAGTTCGTCCAGGCGACCGACGCGCTCGCACTGCCCGATGAAGCGTTCGGGGGGAATCTGCCCCTGCTCTTCGTCGAACCAGCGCGCCAATGCTTCGGCGCCGACGATGTCGCCACTCGCGAGATCGAATTGCGGTTGCAATGCGATGTCGATGCGGTCGTGCGAGAGCGCATGTTCGAGACGAGTCTGGAGGGAATAATCCCAGTCCTCTTTATCCGACTGGAAATCGGTAATCATGAAGACCGGGCGATACGCCTCGCGCGCCCGATCCGCAGCGGCGATCGCGGAACTCAAACGGTTGGAAACGGTCCGGTAGGCGTCCTGATCGACGCCGAGGGTCATCGAGACGTCGAACAGGCGCGCGCCGACTTCGACCGACTGCGTCGCGATCGCGCGCAGACCGCGCAGATGCGCTTCGAGGTCTTCGAACTGGGCGGTCTTCAAGGCGAACGCGAAATATTTCCCGCCATCGTAATAGATCGTGCTGCCGTTCTGACCGATCGCGAGCCGGTCAGCAATTTGGCGCAGATACCGTTCCTGTTCACTTGGACTAAGAGTGGTGAAAACGGAATCGAGACGTGCCACCTTCGCCACGACGATGGCGAGGTTTGGCGCGATTTCGTCGCCTCCCAGATCCCGGTGCAGGGCGACGAAATTGGGCAATCTGCTGCGCGGTTCGAGGAGGAGATGGCGGCGTTTATAGCGAGCCAAAGCCCGGAAACCGCCATAGATCGCCAGCAGAGCGATTGAATAGGAAAATTCGGCGCGGACGCCGAACGCGCCCGCGAGAAAAATACCAATTACGATCGCCGTGACAAGGATTCCATAGGCCTGTCTGCGGCTACTCGAGGAAAGTCGGCTGACGACACAGGCGAGCAACGCCGCGAAAATCCCGATAAGCAGCACATTCCAGTAAACGATCAGGCCGCGTCCCTGGTCGTAGGTCGTGGCTGCAAGAATATGGATTAGACCCGAAGGTAGGATACCTTGGTTCGAGATGCGCGTTTCATAAGGCGATCCGATCACGACTTTGCCGCCGCCGGGCAATCTCGCCTCCGCTGCGCCTTGTGACATCAATTGCGCAGCATCGAAGCGCGGAACGCTTTCGATAAGGATGGAATAATCCGGGCCGATCTCCGTACCCAACGGTCCACCCACTCGGGTCAGTCGCGTCCACAAGGACGGGACGCGTTCTCCGTCTTCCTTCGAGAAGGGCTCAACCGACCAGACAAGATCGAGAAAATCCTTTGGGAGATGGTTGTCCACCACCTGCATTCCCGCTTCGAAATACGGATCACTCCGCTTCCCGTCAGCGTCCTGATCCTCCGGGCGATGGTTACCCTGCGTGAGCAAGACGCGGTCGCGATTGCCAATCAACTCGGCGCGCAGGTCCCGATCGAGGGATGGTGAATCACTCCGGCGAAGGGGAACGTTGATGGCGATCAATTCCGCATCCGCTCGCTTGAATGCACGGATGCTGGCGAGGACCTGTCGGTTCAGCGAGGCTGCGGCTTCGGCCTGCGTATCTCCCTGCGGACTGAGATCAACATAAGCGACGTCAACGACGCTCGCCCGTTCGAACAGCCTGGTTTGAAAAGCCCAAATCGTAAAGTCGACCGGCGACAGGAAGCGCATGCTCGCCAAAACCAGCACCACAACCATCGCGATCGCGGCGTGCCTGAGCCTTTCGGAGGCGAAGAGAGGGTGGGCTCGGGTTTTCAAAAGGCACAGTCCTGTGCCCCTGCCGATAACCGAACGTCGTAAATAACCCGTTTAAACCGGAATGGATGTATCCTTGCGACAGCCTGTCGCCGCGAGGGGTCTGCTATCCCCCGGCGTGGTAGAAATCGTAAATCTGGCGAGCCACCCCTTCACTGATTCCGGGGGCGCGTTGCAGGTCTTCCAGAGCTGCCGCACGAACCTTCCCCGCAGTGCCGAAATGCAGCAAAAGCGCGCGTTTCCTGGCCGGACCGATGCCAGGAATTTCGTCCAGCGGGCTGGCCGTGATCGCCCGGCTACGCTTGGCACGGTGGGCGCCGATGGCGTAGCGGTGCACCTCGTCACGCAGGGTCTGGAGATAGAAAAGCAAGGGCGAATTCACCGGCAAGGTTTTTTCGCGCCCATCGGGAAAATGGAAAACCTCGCGCCCCTCGCGCCCGTGATGGGGGCCCTTGGCGATGGCGATCAGCGGAACGCGCTCGATCCCCATCTCCTCCAGCGTATCGCGCACGCTCGACATCTGGCCCTTGCCGCCATCGATCAGCACGAGATCGGGCCAGATCGTCTCGTGACTGCTCTTCTTCCCCTCCTCGCCCTCGGGATGTTCGGACAGATTGCGGAAGCGGCGCCCCATCACTTCACGCATCATCCCGAAATCGTCGTTCCCCTGCGCGCTCTTGATGTTGAACTTGCGATACTGCCCCTTCTCGAAGCCCTCGGGTGAAGCGACCACCATCGCGCCGACAGCCTTCGATCCCTGGATGTGACTGTTGTCGTAGACTTCGATCCGTTGGGGCACCTCGTCGAGCTCGAGGAACTCCGCCAATTCGAGGAGGATTTTGGCCTTGGTCCCGCTTTCCGCCAGCCGCCGTTCGAGCGATTCGACGGCATTGCGGGTCGCCTGCTGCATCAGCTTGCGCCGGTCGCCGCGCTGGGGGATCGAGATCGCGACCACATGGCCCGCCTTTTCGGCCAGAGCTTCGGCGATCAATTCCTGCTCCGGCAGCTCCCGGTCGACGAGGATGGTGCGCGGCGGCGGCACCTCCTCGTAGAATTGCAAGAGCACATCGGCCATCACTTCGGCCTCTTCGACATCGCCGGTGTTCTTGGGAAAGATCGCGCGGTGGCCCCAATTCTGGCCGCCCCGGATGAAGAAGGCCTGGACACCCATCTGCCCGCCCTTGGACGCCAGCGCGAACACGTCCGCATCGCCGAGGCCGCTGGCGTTGATCGCCTGCGAGCCTTGGATGAAAGTCGCCGCCCGCAGCCTATCGCGCAGGATGGTCGCGGTCTCGAAATCGAGATTTTCGGCGGCCTTTGCCATCTGCTTTTCCATGCTCGCCTGCACCGCGCCGGACTTCCCGCCGAGAAAATCCTTCGCCTCGCGCACCAGGCTCGCATACCCATCCGCGTCGATCCTGCCGACGCAAGGGGCCGAACAGCGCTTGATCTGGTAGAGCAGGCAGGGTCGGTCGCGATTGGCGAAGAAACTGTCGGTGCAACTGCGCAGCAGGAACAGTTTCTGCAACGCGTTCAACGTCTTGTTGACCGATCCGGCGCTGGCGAAGGGCCCGTAATATTCGCCCTTGGCCCGCCGCGCCCCACGGTGCTTCTGGATGCGCGGAAAGGCATGGTCGGCGCGCAGCAGGATGAAGGGAAAGCTCTTGTCGTCGCGCAGCAGCACGTTGAAGGGCGGGCGATAGCGCTTGATAAGCTGCGCTTCGAGCAGCAGCGCCTCGGCCTCCGAATTGGTGACCACGATCTCCATCGCGCGGCACTGGCTGACCATGCGCTTGAGCCGGTTGGAAAGACCCTTCACCTGCGCGTAATTCGCGACCCGCGCCTTGAGGCTGCGCGCCTTGCCGACATAGAGGACGTCACCGCGCGTATCGAGCATCCGGTAGACGCCGGGGCGCGGCTTCAGGGTGCGTACCGTATCGCGGATCACGCCCACGCCGGTCTCCAGATCGGGCTGCGCGCTGGCGACGGTATAGGTCGCGCGTTCCTCGTTGAAACGCTCGCTGCCTCGGGGATCGTGGGGGGAACCGGCCTTCGTTCGCGACATGGGGCGGGAGATAGTGCGCCCGCTCGCTTTTCTCAAACGCTTGTGCGGGGCCGCGTTTCGCGCCATCCGGCGGTGATGGACCTGCTCTCGACCTCGAAGGACCCCGCACCGCCGCGCACGATCGGCTTCTGGGGCACGGCTCTGTTTCCGATCAACGGCATGATCGGGGCGGGGATATTCGCCTTGCCAGCGGTGCTCGCCGCCGGTGTCGGCAGTTTCGCGCCGTGGCTGATGTTGCTCGGCGGGATCGCCTTCATGCCGCTCGCGCTGTGCTATGCCTGGCTGGCGGGCAAGTTCGAAAACAGCGGCGGTCCTGTGCTGTATGGCGAGGCCGCGTTCGGGCGCTTCGTCGGTTTCCAGTCCGGCTGGGCGCGCTATGCCAGCGCGATCGTGACGGCGGCGGCCAATACCAGCGTCATGGTCGCCTATATGGCGGCGCTGTGGCCTGCGATGGCCGATCCGGTGATCGAGATGGGCGCCATCGCGACGATCCTCGCCATCATCACGCTGGTCAATCTCGTCGGCATGAGCCGCGCGGTCGGCGCGCTGGGCGTGATGACCGTCATCAAGGTCGTTCCGCTGTTTGCGCTCGTAGTCTCCGCGCTGTTCGCGGGCAATCCGGCGATCGGCTTTGCCTTGCCCGAATTCAGCGCGGTCGAGACCGTGGTCTTGCTGACATTCTATGCCTTCATGGGCTTCGAGGCGGTGGTGGAACCGGCGGGCGAGATGCGCGAGCCGCGCCGCGACATTCCACGCGCGATCGTCACCATGGTGGCGGGTGTCACCGCGCTCTACATGGCGGTGATCTGGGCCTATCTCGCCATCGGGCCGACCGTCGCGAACGAGGAGAACGCACTGGCCGCTGCCGCGCTCGACACGATGGGACAGATCGGATCGCTCGCCATTGTCATCGCCGCCGCGTTCAGCATCGGAGCGAACAATTTCAACAGCGCCACCACCCAGCCCCGCATTCTCTACGGCATGGCCCAGCGGGGGATGCTGCCGCGCTGGTTCATGGGCGTGTCGAAGCGGTACGGGACGCCCGCCAACGCCATCCTGTTCACCGGCGGCGCGTCGATCGCGTTCGGGATGTGGGAAGGGTTCGCGGTTCTCGCAGTGGCAGGCACGCTGATCCGGCTGGTGACCTACACGATCTGCGCGGCGGCGTTGCCGATGATCGAACACCGCGAAGGGCGCGTGAATCCGCTCCATGCCGCCTGCGCTTTACTGGCGATCCTGGTCAGCCTGTTCGTCGCGCTTCAAGTCGATAGCCAGGCGGTGCTGGTCTTCTTTGGCCTGCTGGTGCTGGGAACGGTGTTCTATTTCGTCGCCGGACGACAGGACGCCCAGACGACGCTTCCGGTCGGGTGATGGATGGTCAGGCGCAGCGATACGATGCGATAATCCTCGGCGCGGGCGCTGCCGGATTGATGGCGGCCGCGCGCGCCGGACAGCGGGGCCGCCGCGTGCTCGTTCTCGAGCGGGCGGACCGCGTCGGCAAGAAGATCCTCATCTCCGGCGGCGGACGCTGCAATTTCACCAATCTCGGCGCCGGTCCCGCCAATTATCTTTCGTCCAACCCGCATTTCGCCAAATCCGCGCTGGCGCGATACACGGCGCGCGATTTCCTCGGCATGGTCGAACGCCATGGGATCGCGTGGCACGAAAAGACATTGGGCCAGCTGTTCTGCGACGGGTCGGCGCAGCAGATCGTCGATATGCTGCTGGAGGAATGCGCGCGGGCGCGGGATTTCGGGGGGGAGGTCGCGATCCGCTGCGGCGAGGAGATCGACTCCGTTGAGCATGGCTCGGAGCTGGGCTTCGCGGTGACGACGCAATCCGGGCACCATGCCGCCCCGGCCCTGGTCATCGCGACGGGCGGCCCCTCGATCCCCAAGATGGGGGCGAGTGGCTTCGCCTATGATCTGGCGCGGCAGTTCGGGCTCAAGATCGTGGAGCCGCGCCCCGCCCTCGTCCCGCTGACGCTGGGCGGCGAAGAGGTGCTGTTCCGCGAGATTTCGGGCGTCTCCGCTCCGGTGGTTGCCATGGCCGGGCCCAAGGGAAAGCAAGCCAGCTTTCCCGAAGCGGCGCTGTTCACGCATCGCGGCCTGTCCGGCCCCGCGATCCTGCAAGCCAGTTCCTACTGGCGGCCGGGCGAGACGGTGACGGTCAATTTCCTGCCCGAGGAAGCGCCCGGCTGGTTGACCGGGCTCAAGCGCACCACCCCACGCCTGACCCTGCGGGCCATCCTGCGCGAACGCCTGCCCCAGCGCCTCGCCGATATCCTCGCCGATCGGATCGGCCTGATGAGCGAACTGGGCAATGCGCCCGACAAGGCGCTGGCCGAAGCCGAAAAAAGGCTCGCGGCTTGGCAGTTCACGCCCAATGGCAGCGAAGGCTACGCCAAGGCGGAAGTCACGGTCGGCGGCATCGCCACGACCGAGCTTTCCTCGAAGACGATGGAAGCGCGCCGCGTTTCGGGCCTCTACGCCATCGGCGAGGCGGTGGACGTGACCGGCTGGCTCGGCGGATACAATTTCCAATGGGCCTGGGCGAGCGGCGTCGCAGCGGGCGACGCGCTCTAGAATTGCTTAGAACGCCTTGCGCAGGTCCACCCCGATATAACGGCCGGTCGGATCGATGCGGAACGGCTGGAATGCGTCGGGCACCACGCCGTCCTCGTCCTCGACCCTGCGGCGCGAATCGAAGACGTTGTCGACGCGGAACGAGACGCGCAGACCGTCAAACCAGCCATCGTCCTTCTTCAGCACCTGGCCGAGATCGGCGAAGAGGCGGATGTCGACGGTCGCGAGGTCGCCGTAGAAGAGGTCGCTCGATCCCGGCAGGCCCGACCCGTTGAGGCGCGCTTCGCCGATGTAATTGCCCGACAGGCGCATCCCATAGCCTTGCTTGAAGATACCACCTTCGAGCCGCGCGGTGTGCTGCGGGATAGCGCCGCCCGACAGGACATCCCCGTCGAGCTGGTCGAAGAGCGGACCGTTCTGCGACAGCAGCACTTCGTTTTCGAGCGTGATATTATGATTGAGGCTGAGGAAATAGCGCGCGCGGGTGTCTTCGGGATTGCCGCCGAACATCCCGCGCCTGCCGCCGCCTCTGCGAGCTGCGGGCTGACTTGACGCCTCACCCGCATTCTGCCCCGCACCTAGTGCCCCATCGGCCGAACACATGCGCGCCCGCACAGCCGCCAGCTTTTCGGGATCGATCTCGCCCGCCTCGTTCTCGAGGCGTGCGAGCATCGCTTCGGGCAGGCCGTCGAGATTAGGCGGATCGGCGCAGATAGCGGTGCGCATGGCGGCGAAGCGCTCGCTGTCCTGGCTCGCCTGCTCCCCGCAGAAGCGCGCGCGCGCCTGGGCGATCTTTTCGGGATCGGGATTGCCGTCCGCATCCATCAGGCGGTCGCGGAACTGTTCGGGGATTTGCGACAGGTCCGGCATCTCGCCTTCGGGCGCATTGCAGAACGCCGCGCGGATCGCTTCCATCCGCGCCGGGTCCATCATCATGACGGCGCCGCCCTGAACGCCATTTTGGCCGCCACTCTGTCCTCTGGCCTGTCCCCCGCCCTGACCGGAAGCAGCGCCAGCGGCAGCGGGCGGACCGCCGCGCTCTTCACGCGGTTCGGGCGCCTTGCCGATCTCGCCGCGCGTGTTGATCCCGAAAGAGAGGACCCGGCTGCGCGTCTCGAACAGGGTCAGCGGCCTTCTGTCGATCGCCAGCAGCGTTCCGGCGGCATCGCGTTGGACCCGGTCGGGAAAGGCCTGTTCGAACGCGGCGCCGAAGCCCGGCGTCGCGGTCACGTCGTCCGATCGGTTGATGCCGTAATCCACGCTGACGCGGGTGTTCTCCCAGAAGGGCAGCTCGTAATTGGCGCTGAACTTCCAGTCCGCCTGCGTTTCCGCGCGCAGATTTGGATTGCCGCCGGTGATCAAAGTCACGAATTCGGTGTTTCCACGCGCATAATCGAAGACCGGCACGTTGAATTCGTCGATGCGTGGGCTGCCGAGTTCGGTCAGGGTCGGGGCGACCTCGCGATTGATGCGCGTGGCACTCAGCGTGAGATTGTCGAACGGGGCCCAGGTCAGCCCCGCGCTCCAATTGGTCAGCGCACCGAAATCGGACAGGTCCTCGATCCCGGCGGTGAGGTTCGCGCTGAGGCCGCCGATCGCGCCCAGAAACCCGCCGCGCTCGGCGATCGGGACCGAGAGGTTGACGCCGCCATTGAGGCGCCTGCGCGTCAGTCCGAGGTCGCTGTCGGCGCGCGTGTCGCTGCTCTCGATCCGCTTCCAGTCGAAGCCGAGGTCGAGCGTCGTCGTCACCTCGCCCGCAGGCAGTTCGAGCGGATTGCCGATGAAGGTCGCCTTGTTGACGAAGGACCAGGTGCGGCTGTTCGCCACGTCGAACCCGGTCCCGTCGCGCCGGTCGATCTCGGTCTGGGTGTCAGCCACCACCGCGTCGGCCGTGAAGGTCGATCGCCAGTCGCCGAGCACGCCGCTCAACGTGGTGCCGAACGAGCCCGTATCGGTGTTGCTGCGCCGCTCGATCGGGTCGATCGTGCCCGGAACGAGGCCGGACAGGCTCAGGCTCTCGCTGTGATTATAGGCCCCGTTGAGGCTCAGGGATGCGCCGCTGTCCATGAAGGCGCGGACGTAATTGGCGGTCGCCTCGGCGCTCATGCTGTCGGCGATCAGGCTGCGGAAGAAGGCCTCGTCCTCGCTCCCCGCGATCGTCAGGCCGCGCTCGCCTTCGGTCAGCAGGCTGGTATCCTCGATCTCCACATTAAAGTTCAGCCGCCCCTTCTCGCCGATCCGCAGATAGGTCGCCTCCTGCTCGTTGCGCGAGAACCCGCCCCGGTCGGGCTGCTCGTATTCGACCTCGGCGGTGACGGCCTGGAAGTTGTTCTTGAGGATGATGTTGACGACGCGCTGGTCCGCCGAATAGCCGAAGCGCTGGGCGACCTCTTCGGGGAAGACCTCGACCTTCTCGATCGCTTCGGGGGGATAGTTCGAAAATTCGCGTGGGCTCGATACGCGGATGCCGTTGACGAGGAACACCGGACGGCCACCGCCCCGCCCGCCGCGCGCTCCGCTCTGCGTGGCGGGTGCGATCGCTTCGAGCACGTCGGCGATGGAGCCCGCGCCGAAGGCCGCGATATCCTCTGCGTTGAATTCCGCGATCGGAGGCTGTTCGACATCGAGCTGACCGCGCAGGCGCGGGGCGGTGACGACGATCAGGTTCTCGGGATCGATATCGATCTGCCCTTCCGCCCGATCCGCTTCTTCGTTCTCGGGCGGAGCGGCATCCTGCGCCAGCAGGGGCTGCGGCCCCATCGCCGCCATGAAGGCGGCTGCCAATGCTAGAGTCGAGGCGTAAGTGCTGGATTGCAATGTCTGAACCTTGATAAACGTCTGTCCGCCCCCGGCTCGTGAGCATGTGCAGCATGGCGAGTGAACGGGCCATAACGAAAACGCCTTGATCTCTACGCCCGTCGAACCATATCGGGCGTTGGTCGGACCTGCGCCGACCCTCTTCCCTTTTTCGCTGCGCGCGGCTACAGCGCGCGCCCTGACGGGCATAAGCGCCCGGCACCCGATTCCTCGGACAGATCCGAGATATTTCCCGAGACAAGGATACACATGGCCAAAGAAGAACTCCTCGAAATGCGCGGCCGGGTTGTAGAGTTGCTCCCGAACGCGATGTTCCGGGTAGAGCTCGAAAACGGTCACGAAGTGCTCGGCCACACCGCCGGCAAGATGCGCAAGAACCGGATCCGCGTGCTGGTGGGTGACGAGGTGCTGTGCGAATTGACGCCTTACGACCTGACCAAGGCGCGCATCACCTATCGCTTCATGCCGGGCCGTGGCGGTCCGGGGCCGCAATAATCTTATCGTGACATCCCGCGCGATGACCGCGCCGCGCCTGATCCTCGCTTCCGCCAGCCCGCGCCGCCGCGAATTGCTCGCGCGGCTGGGCGTGACACCGGACGCGGTCGCTCCTGCCGACATCGACGAGACGCCATTCAAGGCGGAATTGCCGCGCGACTATGCCCGCCGCATGGCGCGCGAGAAGGCGCTGGCCGCGGCGAGCGACGCGGCCCATGTCCTTGCAGGTGACACGGTGGTCGCCGCAGGGCGCCGCATCCTCCCCAAGGCCGAGGACGAGGCAACCGCCCGCCGCTGTCTCGAACTGCTGTCGGGCCGCCGCCATACCGTCCTATCCGCCATCGCCCTGCGCGCGCCGGACGGGACGCTGCGCGAGAAATTGAGCGAGACGGCGGTCAAGTTCAAGCGCCTCTCCGCCGAGGAGATCGACGCCTATATCGTGAGCGGGGAATGGGACGGCAAAGCCGGTGGCTATGCCATTCAGGGCGCGGCGGAAGGGCTCGTCTCGTGGATGCAGGGCAGCCATTCGGGCGTCGTGGGCCTGCCGCTGTATGAAACGCGCATTCTTCTGAAATCGGCGGGCTTCCCGCTTGGCTGAGTGGCTGGTCGAGGAAGGGATCGGCGAGGAACGCGCGATCCTTCTCGACGATGGCGAGATACTGGCCACGCGCCTTTACTGGCCCGGACTGCTCGCCGCCGGGCAGGTGGAAGACGCCGTGCTCGCCTCGCGCCAGAAAGGCAGCGCACGCGGCACGGTGCGGTTCGCGAGCGGGGAAGAAGCCCTCGTCGATCGCCTCCCGCGCTACGCGGTCGAAGGCGCGCCGCTCCGCGTCGAGATCACCCGCGAGGCGATCCGCGAGCGCGATCGCACGAAGCTGGCCCATGCCCGGACTAGCGACGCACCGCCCCGCCCCGCCCCCGGACTGGTCGAGCAATTGCGCGACGAAGGGTTCACGACGAGATCGGTGCGGCGCTTCGCCAGCGGCGACTGGGACGAACTCTGGCTCGAAGCGTGGCAGGGTTCGACCGCTTTCGACGGCGGCGAGCTTGCTTTCTTCGACACCAGCGCGATGACGCTGATCGATGTGGACGGGCCGGACGATCCGCGCGCGCTGGCGCTAGCGGCTGTTCCCGCGATCGCCAGTGCCTTGCGACGTCTGGACATAAGCGGATCGATCGGGATCGACTTTCCGACTCTCACCACGAAGAGCGACCGCAAGGCGGTGGACATGGCGCTCGGCGAGACGCTGACGGATTTGCCGCATGAGCGCACCGCGATGAACGGTTTCGGCTTCGTCCAATTGGTTGCCCGCTTCGCCCGCCTGTCCTTGCTCCAGCGGATCCAGCGCGATCGCACCGGGGCCGCCGCTCGGCTGGCGCTGCGGCGCGCGGAAAGGGTCGAAGGTCCGGGCGTCACTCTGCTCACGGTCCATCCGGCTCTGAAAGCCAGGTTGCGCCCGGAATGGTTGGCGGACCTGGAGCGGCGGACAGGGCGCCCGACGCGGATCGCCCTCGATCCCGGACTTGCGCTGGAAGCCGCCGCCGCCCAGATCGTGCCGCATGACTAACGCTGCCAAGCCCTGCCCAATCTGTCGCAAGCCGAGGACGCCCGACAATGCGCCTTTCTGTTCGACCCGCTGCCGCGACCGCGATCTCTCGCAATGGTTCGGGGATGGCTATGCGGTCCCCGGCCGCCCCGCCCTGCCCGAGGAAATCGCCGCCGAGGTGATAGCAGGGAAAGAGGACTGAAAACCCCTTGCCAAGCTTTCATGGCTTCGCCATAGGGCGGCGCTCCAACCGCTCGCCGGTTCCTCATCGAGGGCCGCCGCAAGAGTGTTAGCCTCGGTAGCTCAGTTGGTAGAGCACACGATTGAAAATCGTGGTGTCGGTGGTTCGAATCCGCCCCGAGGCACCATTGCTTACATTTAGCGACACCGCAGGATTTTATCTGCGCTACCGCGCTCCGCGCTGCTTGAGCGGGGTTTTTCTGCGCTACCGCGCTGCGCGCTGCTTGAGCGCGGGTCGGGCGGGCTATCGGACTGCCCCCCTTTCTTCGGAAACAAAGACCTCGCCTGATCGGTTGAGCGGGAGAACCTCTCCCTCCCAACAGACAGGACGATCTTCCCATGACCAAGATTCTGGTGCTCTATTATTCCTCCTACGGCCACACCGCCCAGATGGCGGAGGCGGTCGCAGAGGGCATTCGCGAGGGCGGCGCGGAAGCGGTGATCCGCCATGTCCCCGAAACCGCTCCCGAAGAGGTGGTGAAGAGCGCCGGGTTCCAGAAGATGGAAGGCCACACGTGCATCGGCGGGCCGGACGAGCTTGCCGACTATGACGGCATCGTCGTCGGATCGCCCACCCGCTATGGCCGGATGACCAGCCAGATGGCCGCGTTCTGGGACCAGACCGGCGGGCTGTGGCAGAAAGGCGCACTGATCGGCAAGGTCGGCGCCGCCTTCACCTCGACGGCGAGCCAGCATGGCGGGCAGGAGACGACACTGTGGTCGATCCTCAACAACCTGCTCCACATGGGGATGACGGTGGTTGGCCTCGACTATGGCTATGACGGGCTGGTCGGCGTGGACGAGGTCAAGGGCGGCACGCCCTACGGTGCCAGCACCATCGCCGATGGCGACGGATCGCGCCAGCCGTCCGAGGTCGAACTGGGCGGCGCCCGCTATCTCGGCAAGCGTGTCGCGCAGACGGCGGCGAAGCTCGGCGGATAAAGCGATTGGTCATCGCCGCCATCCCCCGCTAGGCGCGAAAGCATGCATGAAACCGCCACAGCATCGCTTTCCGCCTTCGACATGGCGGCGATCCTCGTGGTCGCATCGGCCCTTCTCGGCTGGTTCAACCATCATTTCCTGAAACTGCCGCATGTCATCGGCCTGACGGTGATGGGCGCGCTGGGCGCGATCGGGTTGATGATCGCGAATGCGGTCGTTCCCGGCATCACGCTCGACGATACGGTCGCGCGCCTGCTCCAGCAGCTCAATTTCACGGACACGCTGTTGCAGGGGATGCTGAGCTTCCTCCTGTTCGCAGGCGCGCTGCATGTCGATCTGGAGCGGCTGCGAAGCGCCTGGCTTCCGGTGCTCCTGCTCTCCACCGTGGGCGTGATCGTCTCGACCGTTCTGGTCGGCCTTGCGACATGGGGCGTGGGCCTGCTGCTCGGTCTGTCGATCGCGCCGATCTGGTATTTCGTGTTCGGCGCCCTCATCGCACCGACCGATCCCGTCTCCGTGCTCGGGGTCCTGAGGGAAGAGAACGTCCCGCTCTCGCTGCAAAGCGCGGTCGCGGGCGAGAGCCTGTTCAATGACGGCGTCGGCATCGTCGTCTTCACCATCCTGCTCGGCGCGGCGATTACGGGCGGGGAGTTTTCCCTGTCGGAAGGCGCGCGCCTGTTCGCGATCGAGGCGGGTGGCGGTGTGCTGGTGGGCCTCGTCGCGGGCTATATCGGCTATCGCGCGCTGGCGGGGATGGACGAATACGCGATCGAGGTGCTGATCACGCTCGCCGTGGTCATGGGCGGCTATGCCCTGTGCAGCGCGCTGCATATTTCCGGCCCGCTGGCGATGGCAGTGGCGGGGCTGCTCATCGGCAATCACGGCGTCACTTTCGCGATGAGCGACGTGACCCGCGATTACGTCATCAAGTTCTGGGAACTGGTCGACGAATTGCTGAACTCGGTGCTGTTCCTTCTCATCGGCCTCGAACTGATCGCCATCGTGCCCGGCGTTACCGAGGTGACCATGGCCCTTGCCGCCATTCCGCTGACTCTGGCGGCGCGTGCGGCGGCGGTCGGGCTGTCGACCAAGCTGATCCCCGCCGCCCGCCTCCAGCAGCAGGGGGCGGCGCGCGTCCTGTGGTGGGGCGGGCTGCGCGGCGGCATCTCGATCGCGCTCGCTTTGTCGCTGCCCCCCGGCCCGGTCCGCGATCTGGTGCTCGCGGCGACCTTCGGGGCGGTGCTGTTCAGCGTCCTCATCCAGCGCGCCACGCTCGGGCGGTTGATTGAGCATCTGAAGAGGCAGCGGGCGGAAGCAGTCGAGGGGGCGGTCGAGGGGTCGGCCGAAGAAGCGGGCACTCGCTCCCCCCTCGATTGATTGCCTCTCACGGTCGGGTGATGTAAGGGCACCGCTCTTGCCCCGGCACGCGATTCCGCCGCGCCGGGGCCATTCGTTTCCCCAGTCGTTTCCGATGTCCCGAGGAATCCGCTTATGGCACGTCGCCGCCAGATCTACGAAGGCAAGGCCAAGATCCTGTATGAAGGCCCCGAACCGGGCACCATCATCCAGTATTTCAAGGACGATGCCACCGCCTTCAACGCCCAGAAGAAGGGCACGATCAACGGCAAGGGCGTGATCAACAACCGGGTGAGCGAATATGTCTTCACCCGCCTGTCGCATATCGGCGTGCCGACGCATTTCATCCGCCGGTTGAACATGCGTGAACAGCTGGTCCGCCAAGTCGAAATCGTGCCGATCGAGGTCGTGGTCAGGAACGTCGCCGCCGGCTCGATCTGCAAGCGGTTGGGGCTGGAGGAGGGCGAGCCGCTGCCCCACACCCTGATCGAATATTACTACAAGGACGATGCGCTGGGCGATCCGCTGATCGCGGAAGAACACATCGCCTGCTTCAACTGGGCGTCGAACGAGGAGATGCAGGACATCTCCAGCATGGCGATCCGCATCAACGATTTCCTGTGCGGGATGTTCGCGGCGATCGACATCCGCCTCGTCGATTTCAAGCTCGAATTCGGGCGCCTCTGGGATCAGGATTACAGCCGCATCATCCTCGCCGACGAAATTTCGCCCGACGGGTGCCGGTTGTGGGACATCAACACCGGCGAAAAGCTCGACAAGGACCGCTTCCGCCGCGATCTCGGTGGCGAGGAAGAAGCCTATCGCGAAGTCGCCCGCCGCCTCGGCCTTTTGAAGGACGAGGATAGCGGCCCAGGCGAAGTCTTCGACCTGTCCGCCCATCGCGGCCGCCTGCGCAGCGGGAAACCGACGAAAAAGGGCTGAACGCGGAGGCGATACAGGTGACGGAAAGCGGTGAGGGGATAGGACGAGGCATGATCTTTCTGCGTCGTGCGCTCATTCCCCTCGCCTTCCTCGCTTCGCCCGTGCTCGCTCGGGACGCACCGCCCACCGAAGCTGCCGCTAGTGCGCCGAGTTGGGACCCCGCCCTATGGGATCTCGTGGACAGCGAATTTGCACCCGAGGCGGCTTGGCGGTTCGGGCGGCTCGATAACGGGCTGCGCTATATCATCCGGCGCAACGACCGGCCCGAGAACACCGCGCTGGTCCGCATGGAGATTGCCGCCGGATCGCTCGACGAGCGCGATGACGAGCGCGGCTTCGCGCATTTCGTCGAGCACATGGCCTTCAACGGATCGACGAATGTGCCCGAGGGCGAGATGGTCCGATTGCTCGAACGGCTGGGCCTCGCCTTCGGGGCGGACACCAACGCATCGACCGGGATGGAGCGCACGCAATACAAGCTCGACCTGCCGCGCGCGGATGCGGATTTGCTCGACACGGCCCTGATGCTGATGCGCGAGACGGCGAGCGAACTGACCTTCGACGAGCAAGCAGTGGCGCGCGAGCGCGGCGTGGTGCTGGCGGAACGGCGCACGCGCAACACCTACGCGCTGCGCAACACGGTGGATTCGCTCGAATTCTTCTTCCCCGAGGCGCGCGCTGCCCAGCGGATGCCGATCGGTGCGGAAGAGACTCTCGCGGCTGCGGATGCCGCAGGTTTGCGCGCTTTCTGGGAGCGGGAATATGTGCCCGCCGATACGGTGCTGGTGATCGTCGGCGATTTCGATCCGGCGATCGTCGAGGCGGCGATCGCGAAGCATTTCGCCGATTGGCAGGCGCGTCCCTCCCCCGATCAGCCCGCGGCCGGACCGGTCGAAATCGCGGATGCCGGGCGCGAGGCAGTCTATCTCGACCCGGCGCTGACCGAGACGATCACCATCGCGAGCCACGGCGCCTGGTCGGACCGGCCCGATACCGCCGCGGAGCGCAGGGACACCCTGCTGCGGGTGGTTGGCGGACGTATCCTGGGGCGGCGTCTCCAGCGCCTGCAGCGCAGCGAGGACCCTCCGTTCCGCGGTGTCTCCACCGGCACCTCGGACTTCTTCGAAGCGGCGCGCAGCACGCAGATCGCGGCGGCGAGCGAGGAAGGCCAGTGGCCCCGCGCCATCGCGACGGTGATCGAGGAATACAGGCGGATGCTCGAATACGGCCCGACGCCGGGCGAGGTCGCCGAACAGACCGCCAATCTGCGCACCGCCTTCGAAAACGGGCGCGCCAATGCGGGCACGCGCAGCAATGCGACCTTCGCCGGAGAGGCGTTCCGCATCGCGCGCGGCGAGAGCGTTCCCACTGGCCCCATGGAGGATCTCGCGCTCTACGAACGCTACGAGGCCGAGATCACGCCGGAAAACGTCCTTGCCGCGATGCGCGCCGATGCGAATGCGCTCGATATTCCGCTGATCCGCTTCTCGGGCAAGACCGCGCCCGAAGGCGGCATCGCGGCGGTCCGCGAGGTCGTGGCGGCGGCCCTTCAAAGGCCCGTTGCTCCGCCCGAAGATGGCGATGTCGCCGCATTCGCCTACACCGATTTCGGCGAACCGGGCGAAATCGTCGCGGACGAGCGGATACCCGATCTCGGCATCCGCACGCTGCGTTTCGCCAATGGGACGATGCTCAATCTCAAGCCCACCGACCTGTCGGACGATCGCGTGATGGTGCGTCTGACGCTCGATGGCGGCGAATTGCTGGAAAGCCGCGCCGAACCGCTCGCGGTCGAACTGACGCCGCTGCTGTCGGCGGGCGGCCTCGGGCGCCATAGCCGCGACGAATTGCAGTCGATCCTCGCCGGGAGATCGGTGGGCGCATCCTTCGGCGCGGGCGACGAGGTGTTCGTCAGCAGCGCGACCACAACGCCGCGCGACCTCGAACTGCAATTGCAGCTGATGGCCGCCTATCTCTCCGATCCGGGCTACCGCGCCGAAGGTCTTGGGCCCTGGCAGCGTTCGCTCGGCGATTTCTTCGCGCGGCTCGGCAAGACACCGCAATCCGCGCTGTCCGAAGGGCTCGGCCCGATCCTGTCGGACGACGACCCGCGCTTCACCCGCCAGCCGATCGAGGCCTATCGCGCGCTCGATTACGCCAAATTGCGGGCGGTGATCGGCGACCGCCTCGAAAACGGCGCGCTCGAGATCGCGCTGGTCGGCGATTTTGACGAGGACGAGGCGATCCGGCTGGTGGCGCAGACTTTCGGCGCCCTCCCGCCACGCGAGACGCAGTTCCGCGCCTATGACGGCGGAGAGCGCATCCGCAGCTTCACCGACCGGCGCGAAACCTTCACGCTTACCCATGGCGGGGAGCCCGACCAGGCGCTGATCCGGTTCTACTGGCCGACCACGGATCAAACCGACTGGGACCTGTCGAGCGGCCTCACTTTGCTCGCCCGCGTGGTCGATATCGCGCTTACCGACACGCTGCGCGAGGAATTGGGCCAGACCTATTCGGCGCTTTCGAGCAGCAGCCAGTCCGATACCTATACCGATTACGGCACTTTCGCGATCGGGGCCGAGATCGATGCAGGCCAGCTCGCCGCCGCGCGCGAGGCCATGATGGCGACGATCGAGCGGATTATCGCCGACGGGCCGGACGAGGACATGGTCGAGCGCGCGCGGCGGCCCCTGCTCGAAAATCTCGCCAACCGCTTCAAGACGAATAGCGGCTGGATGGCCTTTACCGCCCGTGCGCAAAGCGAGGCCGACGAGCGCGCGCGGATGCTGATGGCACCGGAGCGGCAGCAGGCGATCACCGCCGCCGACCTCAAGGCGCTCGCGGCGCGCTTCCTTGATCCCGAAAAAGCAGTCGTGATCGAGGTCGTGCCCGCAGCCCCACCCTCCTGACGGCTTGCCCTTCGCCGCTCGGAGCGGCATAGGCGCGCTCGATCCCGACCATACGGCCAGACCCCACGAAAGGCAGGTCCCCCCGATGAAAGTCCGCATTCTCGTCAGCCTGAAACCCGGCGTCCTCGATCCCCAGGGCCGCGCCGTCCACCACGCGCTGGAAGGCATGGGATTCGACGGGGTCGAGGATGTCCGCATCGGGCGTACGGTGGAACTCGATGTCGCCGATTCGACCAGCGACGAAGCGCTCGAAAAGATGTGCGAACAGCTGCTCGCCAACACGGTGATCGAGAATTACCGCATCGAAAGGCTCGGCTGATGGCGCAGGCATCGGGTTGGCGCGCGGCGGTCGTTACCTTTCCCGGCTCGAATTGCGACCGCGACATGGCGGTCGCGCTCGAACGTGCGAGCGGCACGCCGGCCCTGCGCGTCTGGCATGGCGATAGCGACCTGCCCGAACGGCTCGATTTCATCGCCCTGCCCGGCGGCTTTTCCTATGGCGACTATCTGCGCAGCGGCGCCATGGCGGCGAACAGCCCGATCATGCGCGCGGTCAAGCGCGAGGCGGAACGCGGCGTTCCCGTTCTGGGCGTGTGCAACGGTTTCCAGGTGATCGCGGAAGCGGGCCTGTTGCCGGGCGCGCTGATGCGCAATGCCGGGCAGACCTTCATCTGCCGCGATGCGGAGCTGACGGTAGAGAACACGCAGTCCCTGTTCACGCGCGGCTATGATGAGGGCGCGGCGATCCGCATTCCCGTCGCCCATCACGACGGCAATTATTTCGCCGATGCCGACACGCTGGACCGGCTCGAAGGCGAAGGCCGTATCGCCTTCCGCTATCGGGAAAACTACAACGGATCACAGCGCTCGATCGCGGGGATCCTCAACGAGCGCGGCAATGTGCTCGGCATGATGCCGCACCCCGAACGCGCGGTCGATCCGGCGCATGGCGGCACGGACGGGCTGATCCTGTTCGAAAGCGCGATCGCGGCGCTCGCCCAGGCCTGATTCGAGGCGAGTGAGCCGCCCGCTGCCGTTCAGGCGGTGCGGATGGTCTCGGAGCGTTTGAACACGGCGCGAACCTCTTCGACCGGCATCGGCCTGCCGAAATGGTAGCCCTGGATCTTATCGCAGCCCATGTCGCGGATCATCGCGGCCTCTTCGGCGGTTTCGACGCCTTCGGCGGTCGTGGTCATGCCCAGGCTGCCCGCCATCGCCACGACCGCGTTGATGATCGCCAGGCTCTCGGCACTGTTCTGCGAAGCACCCTGCACGAAGGAGCGATCGACCTTGATCGTGGAGAATTTGAGCTTGCGCAGATAGCCGAGCGAGGAATAGCCGGTGCCGAAATCGTCGAGCGCCACCGAACAGCCGAGCGCCATGACCTGCTCCAGCGCACGGCGAGCGACATCGGCATCGCGCAGGAAGATGCTTTCGGTCACCTCGATCTCGAGCCGGCTCGGCGTCAATCCGCTGCGCGAGAGGGCCTGGACGACCGTGGTGGCGAAATCGGGTTCGAGCAATTGCTCGGGCGAGACGTTGACGTTGATCTTGACGTATTCCGGCCAGGTCGCGGCCTCGTTGCAGGCCTCCTGCATGACCCATTGACCGATCGGGACGATCAGCCGCGTATCTTCGGCGAGCGGGATGAACTTTGCAGGGCTGACTATCCCGTGATCGGGATTCTTCCAGCGGACGAGCGCTTCGAAGCTGACCAGATTCTCGCTGCGGGCGTTCACGACAGGCTGGAAATTGAGGAACAATTCGTTGTTCGCCAACGCCGAGCGCAGCGACAATTCCAGCTTGCGACGCTCTTCCGCGGTCGCGTGAAGCGACGGTTCGTATTCGTGGAACTGGCCGCCGCCTTCATCCTTCACCCGATAGAGCGAAAGGTCGGCATTGCGCATCAGCTCTTCCACCGTGCGCCCGTCGCGCGGCCCGAAGGCCGCCCCGATGCTGGCGCCGACATAGAGGACGTGGTGATCGATCTGATACGGTTCGGACAGGTGCTGGATGATCGACTGCGCGACTTTCGTCACATAGCTGCGATCGCCCGCGTCGCGGATCACGACGGCGAATTCGTCACCCCCGAGGCGGCCGCACATCTCGTTCTCGGTCATCAGGGAATTCAGGCGCTTGGCGACTTCGGACAGCATCCGGTCACCGACCAGATGGCCGAGCGAATCGTTGACCGCCTTGAACCGGTCGAGATCGATCATCAGAAAGGCGCAACGGGTACGCCACTTCTCCGCATACCGCAGCGCCGCGCCCAAGGTCTCGGTGAGCATCAGGCGGTTGGGGAGCGAGGTCAGCGTGTCGTAGCGCGCGAGATAGGCGATTTTCGCGGAGGATTCCTGCTGCTCGGTGACATCCGAGCCCACGCCGCGGAAACCTGCATAGCTCCCGTCCGGCGCGGTGATCGCAGTGCCTGACAATTCCCACCAGCGGCGCTTGCCGCCGATCGAGACCTCGACGACGAGGTCGGAGAAGCTTTCGCGGCGCTTGAGCTTGTCGGCGAAGACGTGGAGGCTGGGCGGGAATTTCCCCGTTTCCCAGGCATCGCCGGCGATCAGCTGGATGAAGGAGGCCCCCTCGATCTCGTCGAGTTCGCGCGAGAGGGCGAAGGCGAGGCGCGGAGTCACCGAACGCAGGCGGCGTCCGGTATCGAGTTCGAACAGCCAGTCGGCATCGGTATCCTCGTATTCGCGCAGGAGGAAGGACACGACCTGGCTCTTTTCGTCCATACCGGTCTGGGCGACGCGCGCGGTCATGGATATTCGGGCGGTTTCGACCGCCGCGCCAGCGCCGCACAGCGCGGTTACGAAGGCGAGCGCCGCCGGGACCACGGCACCGGAGATAATAAAGGCGATCGAGGATACGAGACCGATGGCGCCGCAAAAGGCGATCGCACCGAGCGGCGCGCTGAAGCGGCTTGCCGACGATGTCACCACCAGCAGGGCGGTGACGCCCCACACGATCATCGCGCCCGTCAGATTGCCCGTCAGCGCCGCATAGGCGACCAAAGAGCCCCAAACCGCGCCCTTCGCCAGCTGGTTGGCGGCGTGGCCCCAATATTCCCTTCTGGTGAACAGGCGCCTGCTTGCATCGGCCAGCTTGCGGTCGATCACCGCTCCATGCGCGATCGTCGCGATCAGCAGTGCCGTCCATCCCCCCAGGACGGTCCACGAGACACTCGAATGGAGCTGGCTGAAGACGAGCACCAGTCCGAAGACATGAAGCAACACCCGTGCGAACACCCGCTCCGAAAGAAGCGCATATTGCGAGCCCTGCACATTCGACCAGTCACCATCGCCGGGCTGCGAGAGTCCGATCACCGCCGACAGGTTGAGCTTGTCGGGAAGCGTGTCTTGATTGGTCGTATCGCTCACCGGAGCGCTGTAGCCCGCGAAAGGTTATTTCGAGGTAAAGGCTGCGCTTCGCATCCGGGTCCGTAACAGCATGACATCGAACGGCAGAGCACTGGCCACGGCCTATTCGACGGTCACGGATTTCGCCAGATTGCGCGGCTGGTCCACATCGGTCCCTTTGACGCAGGCGACGTGATAGGCGAGCAGCTGGACGGGCACGGCATAGACCAACGGTGCGATGAGCGGGTGGACGCGCGGCATCTCGATCGTCGCCAGACACCCCTCGCCCGCATCCTCCAGCCCCTTTGCGTCCGAGATCAGCACGACCTGACCGCCGCGCGCGCGGACCTCCTCCATATTGGAGATCGTCTTTTCGAACAGCGGGCCGGACGGCGCGATGACAATGACGGGCACCTTTTCGTCGATCAGGGCGATGGGCCCGTGCTTCATCTCGCCCGAGGCATAGCCTTCGGCGTGGATGTAGCTGATTTCCTTCAGTTTCAGCGCCCCTTCGAGCGCGAGCGGATAATCCGGGCCGCGCCCCAGATACAGGACGTCCCGCGCGGGGGCGATAAGATGCGCCATCGCCGCGATATCCTCGTCGTGGTCGAGCGCGGCGTTGAGGCAGGCGGGCGCTTCGAGGAGATGCGCGACCACCTCTTCCTCTTCGGCGCGGTTCATCCGCCCCTTCTTGACTGCCATGTGGGCAGCAAGGGCCGCAAGAACCGCGAGCTGGCAGGTGAAGGCCTTGGTAGAGGCGACGCCGATTTCCGGCCCGGCATGGGTCGGGAGCAGCAGGTCGGCTTCGCGCGCCATCGAACTTGTCGGCACGTTGACGACCACCGCGATGGTCTGCCCGTTCGCCTTGCAGTGCCGCAGGGCCGCCAGCGTATCGGCGGTCTCGCCGCTCTGGCTGATGAACAGGGCCAGCCCGCCCTCTTCCAGCACCGGCTCGCGATAGCGGAATTCGGACGCGACATCGATATCGACCGGAACGCGCGCGAAATGTTCGAACCAGTATTTGGCGACCAGCCCGGCGTAGAACGACGTGCCGCAGGCGACGATCGTCACGCGGCGAATGGTCGACAGGTCGAAATCGAACTGGGGCAGCGCAACCGAATTGTCGGCGCGATGGATGTAGGAGGAGAGCGTCTGCGCCACCACGGTCGGCTGCTCGAAGATCTCCTTCTGCATGAAGTGGCGGTAATTGCCCTTCTCCGTCGCCGCTGCGGATGCGCCGGAAGTGGTTATTGCGCGCTCGACCGGATTGTTCTCGTGATCGTAGACCTGCGCGCCTTCGCGGCGGATCACGACCCAGTCGCCTTCCTCGAGATAGGAAATCTGCTGCGTCAGCGGGGCCAGCGCCAGCGCATCGGAGCCGAGAAAGGTCTCGTCCTCGCCATAGCCGACCACCAGAGGCGAGCCGAGACGCGCGCCGATCAGCATGTCGGGATGGGCGCGAAAGGCGATCGCCAGCGCGAAGGCACCGCGCAGGCGCGGAAGGACGGTCTTGACCGCATCCTGCGGGCTCGCCCCGTTCTCGACCTCGCGCGAGAGAAGATGGGCGACCACTTCGGTGTCGGTGTCGCTCTCCAGCGTGCGGCCCTCGCCGCGCAATTCGGCGCGCAATTCCTTGTAGTTCTCGATGATGCCGTTGTGCACTACCGCGAGGTGCTCGGTCGCGTGCGGGTGGGCATTCTTCTCGTTCGGGGCGCCGTGAGTCGCCCAGCGGGTATGCGCGATCCCGATTGCGCCCGGCGCGGGGCGGCGGTTCAGCTCCTCGACCAGATTGGCGAGCTTGCCCTCCGCACGGCGGCGTACCAGATCGCCGTCATGGATGGTGCACACGCCCGCGCTGTCATAGCCGCGATATTCCATCCGCCTGAGGCCGTCGACGAGCCGATCGGCGACCGGGCTGCCGCTGACGATACCGATGATTCCGCACATGGTAGAAAAGGTCCTGGATTCACACTGTTCGAGATATCCGCCGCTCTAGCGCGAAATCCCGAACTATCAACGTTACGGATCGCTCAACTCGGTCCGGTAGGGCCGGACGGCTGCTTGGCAGGCGAACGTGCAGGCGTGCGCGACCATAGCAGCAGACCCGCTCCGATGATGATCCCGGCGCCCGCGAAAGTCGCCAGATCGGGCACGTCACCGAACAGGAGATAGCCGAGCGTCGTCGCCACCAGCATCTGGACGTAGGTGACGGGCGCGATCGTGGCAGCGCCTGCGCGCATCGTGCCGAGATAGGCGAGCCAGTGCGCGGTGCTGGCGGTCAGCGCCACAAGCGCGCAGCGCGCGACGACGCTCCAGTCCGGCACCCCGACAGCGAGGCTCGGCTCGCCGCTGAGATGTCCCAACGTCGCGGCGAGGATCAGGAACGGCGTCGCCCACATGGCGATGAAGGCCTGCATCGAAAGCGAGCTTCCCTGCCCCGCGCTCGCCCGGTTCATGATGACCATCAGCGCGAAGAACAGGGCTGAGGCGAGCGGGAGCAGCGCGACAAGACCCAGAGCAGCGAGATTGGGGCGCAGGATCAGCGCCACCCCGCATAGCGCGATCGCGGAGACCAGCCAGACCAGCGGCCGCACCTTCTCGCCCAGAAGCGGCCCACTCAAGATCGCGACGAAGACGGGCGAGACGAAAGCCAGCGCCATCGCGGTCGCCAGCGGCATGGCGAAGATCGCCGAAAAGAAGCACAGGGTGGCCCCTGCAAGGCACGCCCCGCGCCCGACCTGGAGCCAGTGATTGCGCGGGCGAAACCCGCCACGCCCTTCCTTGAGGTAAAGCAGCGTCGCCAGGCCCAGCGCCCCGATGGTGAAGCGCAGGGCCGCCACGGCGAGGGGCGACCATTCGCCCGCCATCGTCTTGACGATCGCATCGCCGACCGAGAGCGAGGCGAACCCCGACGCGGCGAGCAGCAATCCGCTCCTGTCGTCCTGCTGCATGGCGCTCGCGCTGTCCCTTAGGAATCCGAAAGCCCGCCCCTTAACGGGCGCGCCGCGCTTTGGCGACAGGGCGCCTTAGGGAAAAAATAAGCTTTCCAACCTATTCACCATTCTTCGGAAGAGACTGTCGGGCCTCGCGCCCTACTTTTACCAAGCGAAACAATCGCGCCTGGGGGTTATCGGGAATGAGTGCATTCGGACGAAAGAATGGACCGGGCGGCATGTCCTCCGGCGCGCGTCCGCAATTCGGAGTCGCCAAGCCGATGCGCGGCGGCGGCCCGCCGTCTCCCACCCGGCCTGAACCCGTAACCGATGGCGGGGACCAGTTCCCACCGATCCCCCACGATGCGCTCGACCCGCAGATGGGGAGCGGCCCGCCGCAGAAATCCGAAGCGATGGCCCGCCTCGAGGATCGCATGAACGCGGTCCACGACACCAATTCACAGATCGGCGGCTTCGAGGCGAGCGTCCACAAGATCAAGGAACAGGTGCTCCCCCGCCTGCTCGAACGCGTCGACCCGGAAGCCGCGGCCACGCTCACCAAGGATGAATTGTCGGAAGAATTCCGACCGATCATCCTCGAAGTGCTCGCCGAGTTGAAGGTCACCCTCAACCGGCGCGAGCAGTTCGCGCTCGAAAAGGTGCTGGTCGACGAATTGCTGGGCTTCGGCCCGCTGGAGGAATTGCTGGCCGACCCGGACGTGTCCGACATCATGGTCAACGGGCCGCAGCAGACCTATATCGAAAAGAAGGGCAAGCTCGTGCTCGCCCCGATCCAGTTCCGCGACGAGCAGCATCTGTTTCAGATCGCGCAGCGGATCGTGAACCAGGTCGGTCGCCGCGTCGACCAGACCACCCCGCTCGCCGACGCCCGCCTCAAGGATGGGTCCCGCGTCAACGTGATCGTCCCGCCGCTCTCGCTGCGCGGCACCGCGATCTCGATCCGTAAATTCTCCGAAAAGCCGATCACCATCGACATGCTCCAGGGCTTCGGCTCGATGAGCGAGAAGATGGCCACCGCACTCAAGATCGCGGGCGCGTGCCGGATGAACGTCGTCATTTCGGGTGGTACGGGTTCGGGCAAGACGACCATGCTCAACGCCCTGTCGAAGATGATCGATCCGGGCGAGCGCGTGCTGACGATCGAAGACGCGGCGGAACTTCGCTTGCAGCAGCCGCACTGGCTGCCGCTCGAAACCCGCCCGCCCAACCTCGAAGGTCAGGGCGCGATCACCATCGGCGACCTCGTCAAGAACGCCCTGCGTATGCGCCCCGACCGCATCATCCTCGGCGAAATTCGCGGCGCGGAGTGTTTCGACCTCCTCGCCGCGATGAACACCGGCCATGACGGCTCGATGTGTACGCTCCACGCCAACAGCCCACGCGAATGCCTTGGCCGTATGGAGAACATGATCCTGATGGGCGACATCAAGATCCCAAAGGAAGCCATCAGCCGCCAGATCGCGGAAAGCGTCGACCTGATCGTTCAGGTCAAGCGCCTGCGCGACGGTTCCCGGCGGACGACCAACATCACCGAGGTGATCGGGATGGAAGGCGACGTCATCGTCACCCAGGAATTGTTCAAGTTCGAATATCTCGACGAAGGCGATGACGGCAAGATCATGGGCGAATACCGCTCCAGCGGTTTGAGGCCCTATACGCTGGAAAAGGCGCGCCAGTTCGGGTTCGACCAGGCCTATCTCGAAGCCTGCCTGTAAATGCACCCTATCCGGCGATAACCACCGGCAGTGCCAGCGCCAGCATCCCGCCGCCGAGCACGGCCAGCGTCACGAACAGCCCGGTCCACGGCACCCAGCCGACCCGGTCGATATCCCGGCGCCGCGACCGGCGGCGATCCATCCGCATCGCGGCCATCGCCAGCAGGATCAGCGCCCCGCCGCTCAGGGCCAGCAATTCCGCGTCATTGGCGAAAAGCAGGAAATCGGGTTCGCTCATCACGCGGCCATATGGTTCAGCCACCCGAAACGGCAAGGCCGCTATCGGCGGCAAAAGGCGGGCATGGCCTCGCCGGTAAGCGAATCCACGAACCGCACGGTTCGGAACCCGAAACACCGAAGGTGAGTTATCTCGAAATGCGCAAGATCATTATCGCCGTCGGCCTCGCGGCCATGACTCTCTCGACCGCAGCCTGCAATACGGTACGCGGCATCGGTCAGGACCTTGAATCGGTCGCCAACGACGTCGACGACGCGACCTGACACGGCACGCAGCGCGGTCGCTTGGCGCTTTACTGCCAGCGCCCGGCCTGACGCGCGCGCCGCTCCCTGATCGCAAGCCATAGGAGCAGGCCCACGGGCCCCGCCATGAAAGTCGCGAGCAGGATCGGGGCCTGCAACAGGCGCGAAAAGCCCTTCGCATCGGCGTCGCGCGCGATCCACAGCCCCACGAAGAGATCGAAGGCAAGGTAATGGACCCAGCCCACCACGGCACCGCCCTGGCTGGCGAAGATCGCCTGCACGCCGGAGATCGTGGTGAAGTTCGCGCCGCCGCCGCCCCCCACCGGATCGACCGAACCGCTCAGGATCAAGCCAAAAAGCACCGCATAGGCGAGGCATAGCAGCCCGATTCCGGCGAACAGCACGCCCGACAGCAGAGCGGGCCAGCGCGGTGCGAGGATCAGACCCGCCCACCAGATCATCGCCCAGACATTCGCGATCCCGAACAGCGTCTCCCAGGCCATCCTCCGCTCCTATTCCGTTTCGGCCACAGGCAGCGGCAGGCTACGCGCAGCGCGTTCGATTCCCGAATTCGAATGGACGAAACGCCCGCGCGCCGGTTTCAGCGCCAGCGACACGCAGGCGCGCGCGACCGTCTCCGCCTCGATAGCGCGGTATTGCGCATATTTGCCGTGCAGCAACAGGTTGAAAAGCGGGCTCGCCGCGATCGCGAGCCGTTCCGCCGTGCGCCGATCGCCACCCCGCTCGCCCCGCAACAGGCCGGGCCGCAGGATGTCGAGGCGGTGGAAGCCAACCCGGCCCAGCTCCTTTTCGACCTCGCCCTTGACCCGCAGATAGAACTGCTTGGCATGAGGATCCGCGCCGACCGAGCTGACAACCACCATCCGCTCGCAGCCATGCTCCTTGGCATTGCGCGCCGTGTCCAGCACCAGATCATAATCGACCGCGCGAAACGCCGCCTCGTCCTCGCCAGCCTGTTTCCAGGTCGTGCCCAGCGCGCAGATCAGGGCGCGCGGGCGCAGCGCTTCGAAAATTTGCGCCCAGTTATCGGGCTCGGCCACGAACATTTCCATGGTCGCACCTTGGGGCAGCGGCATCTCACGCCGCGCGATCGCGGCGAGGCGCAGGTCGCGCCGCCCGACGCAGCCTTCGATCACATGCCGTCCGACGAGGCCCGTCGCCCCGACCAGTGTGACCCGCATCGGATCAGACATTGCTCAGCCCCTCGGGCACACGCCCATGGATACGCGCATATTGGTCGATGGCGAAGCGATCGGTCATGCCCGCGATGAAGTCCGCGATATGGCGGCTGCGCTCGGGTTCGCTTTCGGGCAGGCCGGCGCGCCAGCCCTCGGGCAGGGTGCGCTCGTCCTCGCTATATGCGACGAACAGCGCCGCGATCACCTCGCGCGCACGTTCGGCGGTCTGCTTCTGCTCGGGATGATAATACAGCCGTTCGTACATGAACGCCTTGAGGCGCCGCTCCTGCGCCGCCATCGCGGGCGAAAATCCGGCGAGCGGTCCGTTCGCGGCGCGCACCTCGTTTACGCTGGCGACATCGCGCAAGCGATCGGCGCTGTGGGCGAGCACATCGTTGACCATCATCCCGATCTGCCCGCGAACCAGCTCGCGCAATTTGCGCTCGTGTTCGGCATGGGGAAACCGCCTCTCGACGCCCGCCCATTGGTCGGCCACGAAATCGAGCGTGAGGAGATCGTCGAGCTGGAGGAATCCTGCGCGCAGGCCATCGTCGATATCGTGATTGTCGTAGGCGATATCGTCCGCGACATTGGCGATCTGCGCCTCGGCGGAAGGCCAGGTCGCAAGGTCGAGCGGGAATGCCGCGTCGATCTCGCTCAGCGCCCAGTTCGGCGAAGCGACGGGGCCGTTATGCTTGGCGAGGCCCTCCAGCGTCTCGAAGGTGAGATTCAACCCGTCATGCGCGGGATAGGGACATTCGAGCCGCGCCAGCGTGCGCAGCGAATGGGCGTTGTGATCATATC
This sequence comes from Qipengyuania pelagi, assembly GCF_009827295.1. Classification (NCBI taxonomy): domain Bacteria; kingdom Pseudomonadati; phylum Pseudomonadota; class Alphaproteobacteria; order Sphingomonadales; family Erythrobacteraceae; genus Qipengyuania; species Qipengyuania pelagi. Next base: position 1,558,869 of record NZ_WTYD01000001.1, read on the forward strand.
CGCCCGCCTCGACCATCGCGGCGCTCAGCGCCTTTTCGCCCGCATGGCCGAAAGGCGGGTGGCCGATATCGTGCGCAAGACAGAGCGCCTCGGTCAGATCCTCGTCGAGCCGCAGGGCGCGCGCCAGCACGCGCCCGATCTGCGCGACTTCCAGGCTGTGGGTGAGGCGGGTGCGGTAATGGTCGCCATCGGGCGCGACGAAGACCTGCGTTTTCGAACGCAAGCGGCGGAAGGCGATCGAATGGACGATCCGGTCCCGGTCACGCTGGAATTCGCTGCGCGGACCCCGGATTTCGCCGCGCGTGACAGCGCTGGCAACGGGGAATTCCCGCCCGCGCGAATGCGCCGGGTCCGAGGCAAAGGCTGCGCGATCCATCGAGCGGAGCGGTTAGGTCACGCGCGCACGAGCGGCAACGTGAACAGATTGGCAACCTGGTGGGAAACTCCGCCAGAAGCGCCCCGCAAACGAAAAGGGCCGCGCGTCCCGAAAGACGCGCGGCCCCCTTCAGGATCAGAGGATCAACGGATGCCGATCGTGTCGGGATTGCCGTCCGGATCGCCCTTGACCGTCCCGCCCGAGCGCACCGGGCCGAGCAGCAGCAGGCCCGCAAGGTGCGGCGCGGCCATCGAGGTGCCCGACAAGGTGGCGTAGCCGCCGCCTTTATAGGTCGAATAGATCGACGAGCCCGGCTCCGCATAATCGACCGGCGGATTGCCGAAGTTCGAGAAGCTGGACCAGTTGTCGCCCTGTGCGAAGCTCGACACGGTGAACACGTTCGGTCCGTTGGCGCGTGCGGGCGAGTGGTTGTCCGCATTGTCGCTCTCGTTACCCGCCGCGAGGACGAATTTCACCCCGCCCGCCGCAGCGTTGATGACGGCGTTGTCGAGCGTGGTCGAAACCCCGCCGCCGAGGCTCATATTCGCAACATCGCCCGCGCGGCCAACCTGCGCGACATAATCCACGCCCGCGATCACGCCGCTGTTCGAGCCCGAGCCGCTGCGCGTCAGCACCTTGACCGCGACGATTTCCGCGCCCGCGGCCACGCCGACGACGCCGATATTGTTGTTGGCGATAGCCGCGATCGTGCCCGCGACGTGGGTGCCGTGGCCATTGCCATCGTCGGCATTCTTCTCGCGCGTGAAGCTGCGCGACATGCCGGTGTTGACGTTGAGATCGGGGTGATCGAGGTCGACCCCGCTATCGATCACAAAGGCGCGGCCCGTGGCTCCCGTCTGTCCGCCACCGACGCGGGCGATGCCCCACGGCGTGGTTTCCGACGCGCTGCCGGTGCTTCCGCCGCCGGGCTTGCCCTGCGCGGTCTTCACCACCTGATCCTGCTCGCAATAGGCGATGCGCGGGTTCGAAGCCTGCATCTGCGCCGCGCCACGCGCCGACATGTTCGCAGCGAAGCCGCGAATGGCGCGAGTGTAGACGTGATTGACGTTTCCGCCTGCATTCGCGGCAGCGGCGTTCGCCTGGGCCCTCTCCTGCCCGCGCGCCACCGTGCCTTCCTTGAAGACGCAGATATAGCTGTTGTCGATCTTCTGCGCTGCCGCCGGCGCGGCGATACCCGCCGCTGCAAGTGCCATTCCACTCACCATGGCGAGGCGACCCAAAGTACCTGATTTCATGTGTAACGTCCCTTCCCGAGTTACGAGAAGGGCAGCATGGCGCCAACGCGCCGGGGTGCAAGAGCCGACGAGCAAATTTCGCGAAATTCGCAATTGTGTTACAAGTTTGCGACGCTTTTCTTTCTAATCCTTCGCCAGGATCCAGTCCGCCGCTGCCTGGCAGTGCGTGTCGGTCGTATCGAAGATCGGCAGGACGTTCGCATCGGTATCCACGACCAGGCCCAGCTCCGTGCAGGCCAGGATCACCGCGCCCGCCCCACGCTGTTCCTTGCGCGTGATGATGGTCTTGAGCGCGCGTTCGGCATCGCGGCTGACCTTGCCCAGCATCAGTTCCTTGTAGATGATCGAATCGACCATCTCGACATCGTCCTCGTCGGGCGGAAGCAGGTCGATGCCGTGCGAGATGATGCGCTGGCGATAGAAGCTCTCGGTCATCACCGGCCGCGTGCCGAGCAGCAGCACTTCGCCGATATCGTGGCCTTCCAGCGCCTGGCCGACCGTGTCGGCGATGTGGATGATCTCGATCCCGATCGCTTCCGCCACCCGGTCGTAGACGCGATGCATCGAATTGGCGGCGATCACGATCGCGCCCGCGCCCGCAGCTTCCAGCCTGCGCGCGCTGTCGATCAGCATCCGCGCCGCCTGGTCCCAGCTTTCCTCTTCGCGCAGGGCGTAGAGAGGTGAATATTCCAGGCTCTCGATCAGCAGAGGCGCGCTGTGGGTAGGCGTCTTCGCCTTCTGCACCAGCCGATTGATTCGTTCGTAATAGGCGCGGGTCGAGACCCAGCTCATCCCCCCAATGAGACCCAGCTTACGCAATGCACCGTCCTTCCTGTGGCGCCCGCAGTAAACTTCCGCGGGATCGTTCGTTTCGGGCACAACGATTCGCGGCGCGGCGGGTTCCGCTGCAATGCGGCAGACTTACCGGCAAGGTTGCGAGAGGGGTGTGTCTAGTCCGCGATGCCCGTCGCGCACAGGGCAGCCGACGAGGATGTGACACCGATCACCTCCGCATCCCCGACCCGCGCGACGCGCGAGAGGTAATCGCGGATTGTAACAGGATCGCGCTCGGCGGCGCGGGTCTTCAAGCGTTCGAGCTTCTTCAACTGTTCGATCGTGAGACGATCCACCATCCGCCCGGCCATGCAATCGGACACCCGGTCGTTCAGGCCTGCCTCGCTCAACGCGCTGCGCACGCGGCTTTCGGCGATGGCCTGAACGCATCCGGCGAGAAGGAGGGGTGCGAAGAGAAGCGCCGCATATCTCACAGCGAAATTCCCAGCGAACAGCTTGCCGCCGCACGCACCGTCACTTCGATGGCCTGCGGATCGTCGACCCGGCGCATCCGCTCCATCACATCGCCGGGCGCGAGCGGGATGCCGGGTTCGCCTTCCAGCGGGGCCAGCCTTTCAAGGCTGCGCAATTGCGCGATCGTCAGCTGGTCGGTCATCCGCCCCGCCATGCATTCGGCGAGGCGCGGCGGCACGCCCTTCTCGGTCAGCGCGGTCCGCACGCGAGTTTCGGTGACGCGCTCCACCCCGCCGAAATAGAGCCAAGCGGCGGTTCCGGCGAGCGCCAGGACGATTATCAGGATCAGGGCCTTGCGCATCGCTCGTTCGCCTTCCCGCTCAGTCGAGCGCCTTGACGATCTCCTCGACCATCTTTTTCGCGTCCGCCAGCAACATCATGGTCTGGTCCATGTAGAACACGTCATTGTCGACGCCCGCATAGCCGACCCCGCCCATCGAGCGCTTGATGAAGAAGACCTGCTTGGCCTTGTCTACGTCGAACACAGGCATCCCGTAGATGGGCGAGCTCTTGTCGGTCTTGGCCGCCGGATTGACCACATCGTTCGCACCGATGATGAAGGCGACATCGGCCTGCGCGAATTCGCTGTTGATGTCCTCCAGTTCGAACACCTTGTCATAGGACACGTTCGCTTCGGCCAGCAGGACGTTCATGTGCCCCGGCATACGCCCCGCGACGGGGTGGATGGCGAACTTCACCTGCACACCCTTCTCCTCGAGAATGTCGGTCATCTCGCGAAGCGCGTGCTGCGCCTGCGCGACCGCCATGCCGTAGCCGGGGATGACGATGACCTTCTCCGCCTGTTCGAGCATGAAGGCCGCATCGTCGGCGCTGCCCTGCTTGTAGGGGCGCTGTTCGCGCGCCTCCCCGTCTCCGCCGCCGCCCGCATCCGCGCCGAAGCCGCCCGCGATCACGCTGAGGAAGCTGCGGTTCATCGCGCGGCACATGATGTAGCTGAGGATCGCACCCGACGATCCGACCAGCGCGCCGGTGATGATCATCGCCGAATTGCCGAGCGTGAAGCCCATCGCCGCCGCCGCCCAGCCGGAATAGCTGTTCAGCATCGACACCACGACCGGCATGTCCGCCCCGCCGATCGGAATGATCAGCAGGAAGCCGATCAGGAAGGCCGCGACGGTCAGCGCGACGATGAAGGGCAGGTTCGCTTCCGCCCCCGGCGTGTGCGCGAAGAAGGCCGTCAGGACGAGGATCGCCGCGAGCGTGCCGAGATTGATGATGTGGCGCGCGGGCAGTAGGATCGGCGATCCGCTCATCCGGCCGGACAGTTTCAGGAAGGCGATGACCGAACCTGAAAAGGTGATCGCCCCGATGGCGATGCCGAGGCCCATTTCGACCTTGCTGACCGGATCGATCGCTCCACCCGGATCGAGCAGATCGAACGCGCCGGGATTGAGATAGGCCGCCCAGCCCACCAGCACCGCGGCGAGACCGACGAGCGAGTGGAAGCCCGCCACCAGTTCGGGCATCGCCGTCATGGCGATGCGGCGGGCGATGGTGATGCCGATCAGCGCGCCGATGGCGATTGCGATGAGGATTTCGCCTGCGCTCACCCAATCCGTATATGGCAATGTCTCGCTACAGAACCCGAACTCGCCCCGCGCAAATGCGTCACGGCAAGCGGCCGGTGTGATTCTAGGCCAGTGGGTCAACAGCGTTGTCACGACCGCGATCAGCATCCCGATCATGCCGAAGCGGTTGCCCGTCCGGCTCGTCGCGGGCGAGGACAGGCCGCGCAGCGCGAGGATGAAGAACACGCCCGCCACCAGATAGGCGAGCGCGACCCACGGGCTCGCCGCCTCGCCGGTGGAAGCCTGGGCGGGAGTCGCGAAAAGAGCCGCCACCAGCACACCCGTCGCCCCGGACTTGATCCGGGGCCAAGCTGCCTTTTGCGTCAGGCCAACAGGAAGCACCGCCCCGGATCGGGGTCCGGGGCGACGGAGAGGAGAGATGGTGCCGCGCATCACTTCTTCTCCTTCTTCTTGTACATGGCCAGCATCCGCTCGGTCACCGCGAAGCCGCCGAAGATGTTGACGCTCGCCAGCACGATGCCGAGCAGGCCGAGCCATTTCGCTCCCGCCACGTCCGCCGCCGCCGCCGCGATCAGTGCGCCGACGATGATGACGCTGGAGATCGCATTGGTCACCGCCATCAGCGGCGTGTGCAGCGCGGGCGTGACCGACCAGACCACGTAATAGCCGACGAAGCACGCCAGCACGAAGATCGACAGGATGGTGATGAAGTCCAAGTGAGCCCCCTCCCGAAGCAGGAGCCCTTTATTGCAAGCACCCGGAGACAAGTCGAGCGCGGAAAATCGGCTATCCCTGATACGGAAAAGGGCCGCGAACGCCTTTTGACGCTCGCGGCCCCGAACCTTTGGAGGGTTTGCCTTACATCGAAGGCGTCAGCACCCCGTCGATCACATGCACGATGCCGTTCGACTGACGCACATCGCCCTGCGTGACATGCGCGCTGGAACCCGCCTGGCCGTTGATCATGATCTGGTTGCCCATCATGCTTAGGCGAAGGGTCTGTCCCTGCACCGTGGTCAGCGTGGCGGTGCCGTTACCGGCGCGGATGCGCTGCATCAGGTCGGCAGCGGTCAGCGTGCCGGGCACGACGTGATAGGTCAGCACGCTACGCAATTGGGCGCGATTGGCGGGCTGCATCAGCGATGCGCGCGTGGCGGCAGGCACCTTTTCGAACGCCGCGTTGGTCGGCGCGAACACGGTGAAGGGGCCCGGCCCGCTCAGCGTGTCGACGAGGCCGGCAGCCTTCACCGCCGCGACCAGCGTGGTGAGGTTCGATGCGGCGGACGCGTTCTGGACGATGGTGCGGTTGGGATACATTGCCGCACCGCCGACCATCACGCTCGTTCCGGCGGACATACCGGCAGCATTGACGTCGGCATCCGCGCCGACCGTGGTCTGGCACGCAGTGAGCGCCAGCGCGGCGGCCGAGATGGCCGCGAGTTTTAAAGTGGTTTTCATGGTTAAATTTCCGTTCCTATCCCCGTCCCGTTCGCAACGGACGGTAGGAACGAGAGTTCCGAAACCCGCTCAGGAAGCCAGCTTAGGGTGCACGACAGCGCCGTCGCGCGTCAGCCGGATCGCGTCGCCGATCTCTTCGTCCAGCACCGGGCGGCCCTGGTCCTTGTCCCAGAAGGCGTTGAGGAAATTATAGAGGTTGCGCGCGAACAGTGCGCTGGCGTCCGCCGCGAGGTGCCCGGCGGTGTTGCTGTAGCCGACGATCTTGACGCCGTGGCGCTCGATCACCTCGTCCGGTTTCGACCCTTCGACATTGCCGCCCTGCGCAACCGCCAGATCGAAGATCACGCTGCCCGGCTTCATGCTGGCGACTTGCGCATCCGAGATCAGGCGCGGGGCAGCCCGGCCCGGGATCAGCGCGGTGGTGATGACGATATCCTGCTTGGCGATGTGGCCGGATACCAGCTCGGCCTGGGCCTTCTGATATTCCTCGCTCATCTCCGTGGCATAGCCGCCCGCGCCCTCGCCCTCGATCCCGGCGACATTTTCCACGAAGACCGGTTTCGCGCCCAGCGACTGGATCTGTTCCTTCGTCGCGCTGCGCACGTCGGTGGCGGAAACCTGCGCGCCCAACCGCTTGGCCGTGGCGATCGCCTGAAGGCCCGCCACACCCACGCCCATCACGAAAACGCGCGCCGCCTGCACCGTGCCCGCGGCTGTCATCATCATCGGGAAAGCGCGGCCATAGACATTGGCGGCGGTCAGCACCGCTTTGTAACCCGCAAGGTTCGACTGGCTGGACAACACGTCCATGCTCTGCGCGCGGGTGATGCGCGGCATCAGCTCCATCGCCAGCGCCTCGAACCCGCCCTTGGCATACTCCGCGACCAGCTCCTGCTGACGGAAGGGATCGAAGCTCGCCGCGACCCAGGCGCCTTTCTTAGCCCCGGCAAGAGCCATTGCTGGCGGGGCCTGAATGCCCAGCACGATATCGGCCTCCGACACGGCACGGCCCGCAGGCAGCACTTCGGCCCCTGCTTCGCGATAGGCCTCGTCGGGATAGGACGCGGCGGCGCCCGCCCCCTCCTCGATCGCGATGGTCGCGCCCAGGGCGTTGAATTTCTTCACCGTTTCAGGCGTCGCCGCGACGCGGGCTTCGCCCGGCGCCGTCTCCTTCAGGATCGCGATCTTCACCGGCGGGCGATCAGGTGGCGATCAGGATCACGACGATCGCGGCGATCGCGGCGATCAGCGGGACCGACCATTTCAGGCTGGCGATGAAGCTTTCATACATCCGGTTGGCAGCTTTCATGTCCTGACGCGATTCCATGGTATTCCTTCGAAGATGTTGGTCTGTCCCCTCAACCCCTATCGCGCCCCGCCCTTCCGCTCAAGTCTCCCCAAACCGAGCGCGCGCTTTGGGCGAGACCTGCCAGCGTCCCGCCACCGCGTCGAAGGGCGCGCGATGGGGCCCGCGCGGATATAATCGCCTCCTTAACCATTTCCCGCTAAGGGTTTTGCGGCGCCGGACACCAGCCACACGCTCACATGGCCCAGGGGAGTTGAAAACGCGATAATGGCCGATGGGGAAACCCGCCTGCTGATGCTCATCGACGACGAGCCGGTGCAGAGCCGCCTCGTCGGCGCCCTCGCCGCGCGCGAGGGATGGCGCACGCTGGTCGCCGAAAGCGCGGAAGAGGCGCTGGCCAAGCTCGACACGCCCGAAGGCAGGCGGCTGGGTGCCGTGCTGCTCGACCAATGGGTGCCGGGCGACGATGCCTGCAATCTGATCCGCGAGATCAAGGCACGGCGGCCCACGCTGCCAGTGCTGATGATAACAGCCAGCACCTCGCCCCTGCTTGCCGTCGAGGCGATGCGCGCAGGCGCGACCGATTATCTTATCAAACCCGTCGCGGCAGAGCGCCTGCTGCTCGCCCTGCGCAGCGCGACCCGGCCCGAGCCGCCCCGTTTCGAATTGCAGCCGCTGGCCGAAAAGCTGGTCGGCACGCTCGACTTCGACACCATGGTGGGCACGGCCCCGCCGTTCCGCACCGCGCTCGCCAAGGCGGCGACCGCCGCACGCGGGCACGCCCATGTCCTGGTCGAAGGGGAGACGGGGACCGGCAAGGAGATGCTGCTGCGCGCCGTGCATTCCTCCAGCCCGCGCGCAAAGCTGGAAATGCGGGCCGTGCCGATCGGCGGCACATCGGCGGGATCGATCGAATCGCTTCTGTTCGGCCATGAGAAGGGCGCCTTTCCCGGTGCCTTCAACCGCCAGGTCGGCCTGTTCGAAAGCTGCGACGGCGGCACGCTGATCCTCGACGAAATCGACCGGCTCGATCCGCTGATCCAGGTCCGGCTCGCCGAAGTGCTCGAAACCGGGATCGTCCGCCCGACGGGATCGCAGCATGGCTTCCGCATCGATATCCGCATCCTCGCCGCCAGCGACCGCCCGCTCGCGCCGCTGGTGGAGGCAGGCGAGTTTTCAGCCGACCTGTACGGACTTCTGAACGCGGCCCACATCCACCTTCCGCCCTTGCGCGAACGCGCAGGTGACATTCCCGCCCTGACCCGCTTCTTCCTGTCGCGCATCGGCCAGCAGCCGGGCCTGCGCCACCATTCCATCGCCGATAGCGGGCTGCACCTGCTCGAAGCCTATCACTGGCCGGGCAATGTGCGCCAGTTGCAGGCGGTCCTGTTCCGCGCCGCCGTCTTCTCCGAGCAGGAGGCGCTGACGGCGGAAAGCTTCCCGCAGCTGTCCGAACTGCTCGGCGACATGGAGGATCGGACCGAAAGTCGCCAGCGCGGGCTCGGCGTCATGCTCTACACCGATGACGGCAATCTGCGCCCGCTGGAAGATATCGAGGCCGACGTGATCCGCCTCGCTATCGGCCATTATCGCGGACGGATGACCGAAGTCGCGCGGCGCCTCGGGATCGGACGTTCGACACTTTATCGCAAGCTTTCCGAACTCGGCATCGACAACGCGGCCTGAAATATCGTGCAAGGAAGCGCGGAACTCGCCCGCCAATCCCGCATTTCCCCTATCGAAGCTGACAATTCGAAATAGGGGCATTCTTGAATGGATATCGTTGACTGCATTCTCGCCGATCATGATCGCCAGCGTCGCTGGTTTGCCGCGCTCGACGAAGCGCGCGACGATCTCGAATCGGCCGGAAAGATTTTCAAGCGCCTGCGCGACCATCTCGAAGCCCATGCAATGGCGGAAGAAACCTATTTCTACCCCACCCTGCTGAAGCTCGGCAAAGGCGCGCTCGATTCCGACAGCGCCGACGAGACGACCGAGGACGCGATCGACGATCACAACAAGATCGCCAACGCCGCCGATGCCGCCCTCAACGAAGAGGTCGGATCGGACGCCTGGTGGGAATGCGTCGACAAGGCGAATTACCAGAACAGCGCGCATCTCTCCGAGGAGGAGCGCCAGGGCCTCACCGATTTCCGCCGCCGCGTTCCGCTGGAAGAGCGGATCAGGCTGGGTCTCAAATATCTCGCCTTCGAAGCCTCGCACGTCACCGATGTGGAGCGGAAGGAAAAGGACCCCGAGGCCTATATCGAGGCCAATCAGGGGGCCTGAGAACGGCCTGCCGCCCCTCTCCGTCGCTATCTGAGCGCATCCTGGGTCTCTAGCCTGTCGACTGGCGCGACCTACCGGGTTAGGGTCGGGAGATGACAGGACAGACCTTCGGCGGACGTACCGCTCTCGTTACCGGTGCAGCTTCCGGGATCGGCGCAGCCTGCGCGCGCTGGCTCGCCGAAAACGGCTGCTCGCGCCTGGTGCTGGTCGATCGTGACGCGGAAGGCCTCGATAAACTCGACCTCCATTGCACGGTCGAAAACAGGGTCGGCGATATCGCGGACGAGCAATTCTGGGACGATCTCGCACCCGCCCTCGAGGGGCTCGACCATGCGGTCCTCAATGCCGGTATCGGCGTGGGCGGGCAGATCGCCGATCATTCCTTCGAGGAATGGCGGCGCGGCATGGCCGTCAATCTCGACGGAGCGTTCCTGTCGCTGAGGGCGGTTCTGCGCGCAATGCGCGAGAAAGAGGCCAGCGACGGGCGGCGCGGCAGCGTGGTCCTCACCGCATCGATCACGGGCGTCAAAGCGGTGCCGGGGATCGGAAGCTACGGCGTGGCCAAGGCGGGTGTCGCCCACATGGCGCGCATCGCCGCCGCCGAACAGACCAGCCAAGGCATCCGCATCAACGCGGTGGCACCCGGCGGTGTCGATACTGCGATCTGGGACAGCTCGCAGGATTTTCGCGCCGGTGTCGCCGCGCATGGCCGCGATGCAACGCTCGCCGCCATGGCCGCAACCACGCCGCGCGGCCGCTTCGCCACGCCGGACGAGATCGCGGGCGAGATCGGCTTCCTCTTGAGCGATGCGGCCAGCAACATTACCGGCGCGGTGCTGGTCACCGATGGCGGCTATTCGCTGTAACGACCCCGCTTAGCGCGCGGTCCAGTTCACCGTCCGCTCTGCCCGCACCTCGCCCTTATTGCCCAGCAGGCGCAGGGTCAGCGCCTTGGCGCCCCAGTCGATATCGACCGTCCCGAAATTCTCTTCCGAGATGAAATCGGTCACGCGCTTGGGATCGGGCTCGCGCGCGGTGTTGCTGGCGGTATCGTTGAAGGCGAGGTTGAGCGAGGAACTGGTCAGCTCCCACATCGTCTCACCGCCCACCTGTTCGCGGTAGATGCCGCCCGCATGGCGATCGCCCGACAGGAGCAGGACCCCGCCCCCGGCCCGCTGGCCGAGCATTTCGTAGAGCCTTGCGCGTTCCTGCGGCATGGTTTCCCACGCCTCGTAATCATGCGCGTCGGTGATGACCTGGATCGAGGACACGACAAGGCGCAGATCGGCGGGCTTTGCCAGTTCCTGCCGCAACCACGCCCACTGCTCGGCGCCGAGCATCGTCACATCCGGCCCGGTATTGGCGCGCGAATACGGCCCCAGCGGCGGGCGATCCTCGCTATAAGGGCCGCGATCGAGATCGGAGCGGAAGAAACGCGTGTCGAGCAGGATCACCTGCACGCGCTTGCCCGGCTCGGTTCCGATCGTGCGGCTTTCGTACACGCCGGGGCGCGACCGCACCTGCGCGCTCGAATCCCAGAACGTCTCGTAAATCTTTTCCGACAGGAGCTTGAAGGCGAAGCTCGCTCCGCCATCGTTGAAGCCGTAATCGTGATCGTCCCAGGTCGTCAGCATCGGGATCTCGCCACGGAAGCGCGCGAATTCGGGATGGCTCGCCTGTTCGGCGTAGCTGCTGCGCAGATCGGTCAGGCCCGATCCGCCGTTCCAGCGCTGATCGCCATAGACATTGTCCCCGATCAGCATGAACATCTGCGGGTCCTTCGCCGCGATCTGCGCCCACATATGCTGGCTGCGCGACTGGTGGTTGCAGCTGCCGAAAGCGAAGCGGGTGAGCGTGATCGTCTCGTCCAGCGGTCTGCCCTGCGGAGCGCGCGGCAGGGCCACATCGCCCGCCATCGCGGCGTTATAGGCGGCGAAGGGCGCGCTGGTCGGCGCGGTGTCGAGGGCGTCGGCGGAAACGGTCGTGCAGGCGGCGGCGCTCAGCGCGAGGAGGCTGGCGGAAAGCAGGCGGCGGATCATCGGGTCACTCCTGATACTCGTCCCAATCATGCGGTGGGGATATTACGCGGGCAAGTCGCTGAAATCGGTAAGGGCCGCATCGCGCAATCCCCGCCAGACATTGCGGGCCTGCACGGTCTCGAACACGTCATGGACGCGCAGCAGCTGGACGCCCGCGCGCATCCCTTCGAGCGCCAGCGCCACGCTGCCGCCGAGCCTCTGTTCGACAGGGGCCTCGTTCGACAGGGCGCCGATCGTGCGCTTTCGGCTGGCCCCCAGAAGCAGCGGCTGGCCCAGCGCGTGGAACAGCGGCAGCGCGTTGATCAGCGCGAGATTGTCGGACAGCGACTTGCCGAACCCGATGCCGGGATCGAGAATGATCCGGCTGCGCGCGATCCCTGCCGCAAGCGCGACGTCGCGCCGTTCGCGCAGCGCATCGAACACGTCGAACACCACATTGTCATAGCCTGATGCCCCGTGCAGATCGTCGCCCCCCGCACCGGGCGCGTGCATCAGGACGACCGGACAGGCCGCATGGGCGACGACCTCGCGGCTGCGCCGGTCATGCGCGAGGCCGGACACGTCGTTGACCATGCCTGCCCCCGCAGCGAGCGCCGCTTCCATCACCGCAGCCTTGCGCGTGTCGATACTGACCGCAGCGCCCATCGCGGCACAGGCGCGGACGGCGGGCAGGACCCGCTCGATCTCGTCCCCCTCCCACAAAGTGCTCGCACCGGGGCGCGTGCTTTCCCCGCCGATATCGATGATGGCGGCCCCTGCCTCGACCATGGCGGCGGCGTGTTCGCGGCCAGCCTCGGCATCGGTCAGAAAACGGCCGCCGTCCGAGAAACTGTCGGGCGTGACGTTGAGAATGCCCATGATCTGGGGCTGGTCGAGCCGGACGGTGCGCGTCCCGATGGTCAGCGGGGCGTGAGCCAGGGTCAGGTCCGACCATTGCGACAGGGCGTCGGCGCCGACCGTCTCGGGCAGCTGCCCAAGCGTTTCGGACATCGTATCAGGCGAGGCGAGCCAGCGTTCGATTATCTTGCCGTCACGTCGCAGGATCACGGCGAATCGGCTGGCATAGACCATGCCGCCCGCCAGCCGGATCGCATTGCCGTGTTCGGACTGCAGCCCTGGGACGAGCCCGATGGGGCGAATATAGACCCGATCGGTCATACGGGCACCTTGCGAGGTTCGATGGCGACTGATCGGCTTCGCGGCGGGAGCGGTAAGGCAGACATATCCGATCGCTAGCGAAAACCGCGCCGGTAGAACAGCGCCAAGCGGCTCGCCCGAATGGGCCAAACGGGAACCCCGGATGCGCGCCGACCATTCCCCCGCAAGACGCGCCCATCCCGCTGCGACCCCCATCCCGCTGCGACCAAGGAATCCGATGCCCCATACTCTCACGCTCCAATCCATCCGGCCGATCACGCACAACGTCCACGAGCTGACCTTCGAGCGCCCCCAAGGCTATGCGTTCGATCCCGGTCAGGCGACCGATTTCGCCCTCGATCGCGATGGGTGGCGGGACGAGAAACGGCCCTTCACCTTCACCTCCCTCCCCGATGCGGAGCACCTCCAGTTCACGATCAAATCCTACCCCTCGCATGACGGCGTCACCGAACAGATCGGGCAGATGACGGGCGGCGAGACAGTCCTGATCGAGGATGCCTGGGGCGCGATTTCGGACCATGGGCCGGGCACGATCATCGCGGGCGGCGCGGGGCTCACCCCGTTCCTCTCGATCCTGCGCGCACGCCAGCAGGAGCATGGCAATCTAGACGGCTATCGCCTGATCTTCGCCAATTCCTGCGAAAAGGACATCATCCTGCGCGAGGAGCTGGAGCGGATGCCCGGCCTCAAGCTCGACCTCGTCCTCAGCGACGAGGATGGCGAAGGCATATATCACGGCCAGGTCGATGCGGACTATCTCGATCAGTCCGATCTCGATTTCAGCCAACTCTTCTATCTCTGCGGGCCGCCGGCGATGCAGGAAGATGTCAGCACGCTGTTGAAGGCACGCGGCGTCGCGGACGATCGATTGGTGCACGAGGACTGGTGAGCGACCGTCCCGCATGGCCCGGAACCCGGCTTATTCGCTATGCGGTCCGGCCGAATAGGCGTCCTTGTCGAGAGCGTAGAACGCGACATCGCACACGCCCTTGTGCGTCACCTCGAAAGCGGGACGCAACGCTTCGCGCCTGAAGCCGAGCCGTTCGAGGATGCGGATCGAGGCGAGGTTCTCGGCGTCCACCTCCGCAGTCGCCAGGCGCGCGCCGCGATCGTGGAAGAGATAGCTGAGCACGGCACGCGTGCATTCGGAGGCGATCCCCTCTCTCTGACGATCAGCACAGGTGATGTAGCCGATCTCGAATACCCCGCCCTCGTCCTGCGGGACGGCGACGATTCGTCCGACCACCTCTCCCGCACCGTCGACGGCGATCCAGGTCAGTCCCGGCCATGACGGGTCGGCAAGCCAGCCCCACAATTCCTCTTCGGAGCCGAATTTGCCGCGTGAGAGATAAAGGCACTGCGCATCGTCGCCCAAGGTCGGCAGCAGCGCGGCCGCGTCGTCACGCCGCAACCGCCTGAGAGTGAAGCGCGCGGTCGACAGGGTCGGTACGTCGGCGCCTGCGGGGCGGGATGTCGGATCGCTCCTCATGCGGGATTCTCTTGGCGTTCAATCCTCGGCGGCGAGAAGATAGAGCTGGCGCGCCGCGTCGATCGGCTTGACCTCGCCACCGGTCTCGTAATGCCAGAAGGTCCAGCCATTGCAGCTGGGCGCGCCTTGCAGATCCTTGCCGAGGCCGTGGATGCTGCCCGTCTGTTTCGCGTGAGCCAGCGAGCCGTCGGCGCGCACCGTGGCGGTCCAGCGGCGCTTCTTGTCGAACACCTGCGTGCCCGGCGGGACCAGTCCGTTCTCGACCAGCGCGCCGAACGCCACCTTGGGCGCGGCGCGCCCCGCCTGCATGGTGGTGAGCGCGCTTTCGTCGAGCGGCAGCTCCTTCGCGATCCGGGCCAGCGCGGCATCGCGATAGACGCCCTCGCGCTCGCACCCGATCCATTCGCGGCCCAGCCGCTTGGCGACGGCGCCCGTGGTGCCGGTGCCGAAGAACGGGTCGAGGACAACGTCGCCCTTCTCGGTCGTCGATAACAGCACGCGATAGAGCAGCGCTTCGGGCTTCTGGGTCGGGTGGACCTTGTGCCCGCCCTCCTTCAATCTTTCGCCTCCATTGCAGATCGGCAGCACCCAGTCGCTGCGCATCTGAAGCTCGTCGTTCAGCGTCTTCATCGCGCGATAGTTGAAGTGGTATTTCGCCTTTTCGCCCTGCGAACACCACAGCAGGGTTTCATGGGCATTGGTGAAGCGCGTGCCGCGAAAGTTCGGCATCGGATTGGATTTGCGCCAGACGATATCGTTCAAAATCCAGAACCCCAGATCCTGAAGGATCGCGCCGACGCGATAGATATTGTGATAGCTGCCGATGACCCACAGGCCCCCGTCGGGCTTCAGGATGCGCTTGCACTCCGTCAGCCAGGCCCTTGTGAAATCGTCGTAAGTCAGGAAGCTTTCGAAGCGGTCCCATTCATCGGTAACCGCGTCGACATGGCTGCCGTCAGGCCGGTTGAGATCGCCACCGAGCTGAAGGTTGTAGGGTGGATCGGCGAAAACGAGATCGACGCTCGCATCGGGCAGTTCGCGCAGCCGCTCCACGCAATCGCCGTCGAGAATTTGTCCGATAGGGAGATCAAGCGCCTGTTTCGGTTTTAAAATCTGTTTCTCGCGCACACTCGCCCGCGCCCGCGTGGTCTCCAAGACCCCCATGCCGATCGTCCCTGTCCTTGGTAGTTATCCACAGGGTGAGTCCAATCGGACAAGAGGTCAAGCGCCAAGCGACGACCGGTTGGCGGCGCACCGAGATAGGTTCGCGCGGAACGAAAGGAGTCCGCGACTAGATATTGAGTCCCCACGTCTTTTCGCCCCACACCATGCTGCGGGTGTGGCGCGAAGGACTCGGTCTCGGACCGATCTAGATCGGGATTTTCAGGCGGCCGGAAGGTCGGGATCGACCCCGGTCAGCTCGACCGAGCGGTCCCACAAGCGCTTCGCCAGGGCCTCGTTCCTCGCCTTGGTGCTCGCGACCGCCCGGCCCGACCGCTTCCCGCTCATCTCGCGAAACCCGTAGGGTCCGTAATAATCGCCGCCCTCGGCTTCGGGATCGGTGGCGGCCTGGAGCGCGGGCAAAGCCCCGTCGGCGGCGGAATTCAACACCACTCCGACCAGCGATCCGAACACGCCGCCCAACATGCCGAGATGGCGGGTCAGCTCGGTCTGGGCGATGCCGGGGTGGCAGGCGATCGCGCTGACCGAAGAGCCCGAGGCGCGCAGCCGCCGGTCGAGTTCCTTGGCGAAAAGCAGGTTCGCCAGCTTGCTCTGCCCGTAGAACTGCGTCTTCGAATAGCCCTTCGCCGCATCGAGATTGTCGAAATCGATACCCGCGCCGCGATGCGCCAGGCTCGACTGGACGACCACCCGCCCGCCGCCATCCTGCGCCAGCTTGTGCAGCAGCAGGCTGGTAAAGGCGAAATGGCCGAGGTGATTGACCGCGAACTGCAATTCGCACCCGGCGGTGGCGGTGGACAGCGGCGGCATCATTACGCCCGCATTGTCGATCAGGAGATCGATCCGCTCCTCGTGCGAGGCTTCTTCCGCCGCCTGCCTGACCGACGCGATATTGGCGAGGTCGAGATGGAGGAAGGCGAGATCGGCGCGTTCCGGGCCGCTCCTGATATCCTCGATGGCTTCGTTCGCCTTGTCGGCATCGCGGCAGGCGAGGAGCACGCGCGCGCCTTTTCTGGCCAGCCCGCGTGCGATCTCGAGGCCGATCCCCGTATTCGCTCCGGTGACGATGGCCGTCCTGCCGGTCTGTTCGGGGATATCGGAATAGGCGAAACTCATGCGAACATCTCCAATTGCGCTACCGGAGCAAAGCTTCGCCGGTGATGCGGCGTGGCCCCGTATGTTCGCAATGCCTCGACATGCTCGCGCGTTCCGTAGCCCATATTGCGCTCCCACCCGTATTGGGGGTGGGTGAGCGCGGCTTCGCGCATGATCCGGTCGCGATATTCCTTGGCGAGGATCGAGGCGGCGGAGATGCAGCGCTCCTTCGCATCGCCCTTCACGATGGCGCGCGCTGGCCAGCGCCAGCCGGGCGCGCGGCCCTGCGGCGTCAGATTCCCGTCTATCAGAGCCTCTTCGATAGACTGCCCGAGCGCGGCTTCCGCTCGCGCCACGGCCTGTGTCATCGCCAGCATGGTCGCGCCGAAGATATTGAGCCGATCGATCGTCTCGACATCGACCACCGCGATCCCGAAAACGCAGCGCGCGCGGATGGTCGCCTCCAGCTTGGCGCGGGCAGAAGCGGTGAGCACCTTGCTGTCGGCCAGCCCCGCCGGACAGGGTTTGCACAGGATGACTGCGGCGGCCACCACCGGACCAGCGAGGGGACCGCGCCCCGCCTCGTCCACGCCAGCGACCAATGGGCGGGAGCCAATTCCGCCTTGCGGCGTTCCCGATAGCATGACGACAAAACCCTTCCTTGCCGCCATTCTATCCTCAACCGCTCTCCTCGCAAGCTGTGGAAGCCCGACAGGCGGGGAAACCACCGCCCAATCGACCCCCGCGCCGACGATGGGCAACACGACTGCGACCCCGATGGGCGAGCCGCAGGTGACGGCTTTCGGGACCTATGACGAACCCTGGGCCGCCGCTTTCGCGCCCGGCACTTCGATGCTGTTCATCACCGAAAAACCGGGCACGATGAAATTCATCGATACCGAAACGCGGCGCACCGGCACGGTGACCGGGCTTCCGCGTGTTGATTACGGCGGCCAGGGTGGCCTCGGCGAAATCGCCTTTCTCGATAGCCAGCGCGCCGCCACGGTCGGCAGTCGCACGATCTATCTGAGCTGGGTCGAAGCCGGCGATAGCGACACGCGCGGTGCGGTGGTCGGGCGGGGAACGCTCAATTGCGGGACCGAGGACGCGAGCTGCAAGATCGAAGGTCTCGAGACGATCTGGCGCCAGACGCCCAAGGTGACCGGGCGCGGCCATTATTCGCACCGCATCGTTTTCAGCCCTGACGAACGCTATATGTTCGTGTCCAGCGGCGAGCGCCAGAAGGGAACGCCCGCGCAGGATACGTCGAACACGCTCGGCACCATCGTCCGCCTCAATCTCGACGGGACGGCGGCGGCGGGCAATCCTCTCGCCGCCCAAGGCTCGCCCAGCGACCAGATCTGGAGCTGGGGCCATCGCAACATCCTGGCGATGGATTTCGATGCGGAGGGCCGCTTGTGGGAGATCGAACACGGGCCTGCGGGCGGTGACGAGCTGAACCTCGTCCAGAAGGGCGGCAATTACGGCTGGCCCACCCGATCGTTCGGGGACGAGTATAACGGCACCCCCATTCCCGACCACACCGCCGATGATGGCTTCATCAAGCCGGTCATCGACTGGACGCCGGTGATCGCCTCGGGCAATTTCTTCATCTATGATGGCGACCTGTTCGCTCCGTGGCGTGGCCAGGGCATCATCGCCGGGCTGAAGACCCAGGCGCTGATCCGCATCGCCTTCGACGGCGACACGGCGCGCGAAGTCGGACGGGTTCCGATGGGCGAGCGCATTCGTCAGGTGGTCCAAGGCCCCGATGGTGCGATCTGGGCACTTGAGGACGGCGAAGGCGGACGCCTGCTGAAGCTGACGCCGGGTTGATTGCCGTTCCATAGGCGGAGCATGGCTTGCGGGAGCGAAAGCCGCTTTTGATCGACAGGGCCACTGCGCCCGATTAAGCGCCGCGGCCCATGGCCAGTACGACCTCCTCGCCCCTACCCACGATAGTGCCGCTCGGCGCCGTCGACCCGCATCTGGTCGAGGAGCTGCTCGATGCGGCCTTCGGCGAGGGACGCCAGGCGCGCACCGCCTATCGCATTCGCGAAGGGATGGGCTGGCTTCCGGGCCTGAGCTTCGCCGCGCTGGACGACGAGGACTATCTCGTCGCGACGATCCAGCTCTGGCCCGTCGCGCTCACCGATCCCGACAGGCGCGCGCATCCGTTGCTGATGGTTGGCCCGGTGGCGGTGATGCCGGGGCGTCAGGGCGAAGGGTTCGGCAAGGCGCTGATGGCGACCAGCCTCGCCGCGGCGGACCAGCTTGGGGGCGCATCCGCCCTGCCCCAGATGCTGATCGGCGATTTCGACTATTACAGCCAATGGGATTTCTCCGCCGCGCATACGGGCGGGTGGCGCTGCCCCGGACCGTGGGAGCGTGAGCGCCTGCTCGCCCGCACGGCCAATGCGGCGGTCCTCCCGCGCGAGGGAATGCTGGGGCCGTGGATCGGCTGATCTGATCGGTTGATCCAGTCTGGCGGTTTCGATCCGTCCGTGCAGGATTGTCTCGCCCGCCCGCATCTGCCAACGCCGCGTCCATGGTCTACACTCCGCCACCCGAACTCGCCGGTCTCAGCCTCGCGCAGATCGCCGAACAGGTCGAAGCCCGCAAACTGCCCCCGGTCGAACGCTGGACGCCGCAGGAAGAAGGCGAGAGCGGGATGCGCATCGCCGCGGACGGGATCTGGTATCACGATGGCAGCCCGATCAGGCGCGGCGCGATGGTGCGCGCCTTTTCGGGGCTGCTGACACGGGACGGAGACGGGGCATACTGGCTGGTCACGCCGTTCCAGAAGCTGCGTATCGAAGTCGAGGACGCCTGTTTCATTGCCACCGATTGCCGCCTGGTCGAGGACGGGATCGCCTTCCGGCTCAACACCGACGATCTGGTCGTGGCCGGGCCGGATCATCCGCTGCGCGCGGCGGGCGATCCCGATGCGCCCGCGCTCTATGTCCATGTCCGGCGCGGCTGCGAGGCGCGGCTCAACCGTTCGACCTACGAACAGCTCGCCGAGATCGCGCTGGCGCGGGGCGATGACTGGACTGTCGCGAGCGGCGGCGAAACCTATTCGCTGCTTCCCGCCGCGCAGGGATGAGCGATCTCTTCGACCGCCTCCTTCGCCTGTTCGAGGCGGGTCACGCGCGCGATGTGCCCGATTTGATGAGCGATGCGCGCTTCGCCGATGCGGCGCGGACGGCGGATGCCGCCGTGCTCATCGCGGTGACGGATCGGCCCACCGGCCTCATGCAGCGAAGCGATAGGCCAGAACAAAACGGCCTCATGCAGCGAAGCGATAGGCCGAGCTACGACGGGCCGGGCGTCATCCTGACCCAGCGCCCGACGACCATGCGCGATCACCCCGGCCAGGTCGCCTTTCCCGGCGGCAAGCTGGAACCGGGCGAGGATGCGGTCAGTGCCGCCTTGCGCGAGGCGCAAGAGGAATTGGCGCTCGACCCTGAGTCCGTCCGGTTGATCGGCACCACCGATCACTACAAGACCGGGACCGGCTTCGACATAACCCCCGTGCTCGGCGTGATCGCGCCCGACCTGCCCCTGCGCGCCGATCCGCGCGAGGTCGAAAGCTGGTTCGAAGCGCCGCTGTCGCTGGTGATGGATGCGGATAATTGGACTCGCAACGAGGTGTTCTGGAAAGGCGCGATGCGGCCCTATCTCGAACTCGATTATCAGGGCTATCGCATCTGGGGCGTGACGGCGGCGATCTGCTACAATCTCTCGCGCCGCCTTCAATGGATGGAGGCGACGCGATGACCGTTCTGCCCGAAGCCGACTGGACCCGGCGCGCTGATCTGGCCCTGCTTGCCGAAACGCTCGGACCCGATTTCATGCGCTGGGTCGGCGGGGCGGTGCGCGACACCCTGCTCGATATCCCGGTGGCCGATGTCGATTGCGCGACGCTGCACCGGCCCGAAAAGGTGATCGATCTGTGCCGTGCGGCAGGCATCCGCACCGTCCCGACGGGCATCGACCACGGCACGGTGACCGCCATCCTTGACGAGGGGCCGGTCGAAATCACCACGCTGCGCCGCGACGTCAGCACCGATGGCCGCCGCGCGACGGTCGCCTTCGCGGACAATTGGCGCGAGGATGCGGCACGGCGCGATTTCACGATCAATGCGCTCTACGCTCATCCTAAGACGCTGGAGATCACCGATTTCTTCGGCGGGCTCGACGATCTGGCGGCGCGCCGCGTCCGCTTCATCGGCGATGCGCGGACCCGTATCCGCGAGGATCACCTGCGCATCCTGCGCTATTTCCGCTTCCAGGCGCGGTTCGGTCGCGAGGTCGAGGACACGGCGCTTGCCGCCTGCACCGAGCTGGCGGAGACGTTGAAGGGAATCAGCCGCGAACGGGTGGCGATGGAATTGCTTGGCATCCTCGCTCTGCCCGACCCGGTGCCGACCGTGCGCCTGATGGAACAGGCAGGCGTGCTGCGCGTGATCCTGCCCGAGGCGCGCGCGGGCGAGATCGCGGCGCTGGACCGCTTGGTGGCGCAGGAGCGCGAATATGCGGTCGCGCCGGACGCGATCCGACGCCTCGCCGCGCTGCTTCCGCCGGTGCCCAGCCTTGCCGAGACGGTGGCCGCACGCCTCCGCCTGTCGAAGCAGCAGCGCGCCCGCCTCGCCTGCGCGGCGGCGCGCACCAAACAGGATGCGGAACTGCCCCGCGCCCTCGCCTATCACGAAGGATTGGCCTGCGCGCGCGACCGGCTGCTGCTCGCGGGTGCGTCGATCGCACCGCTCGACGGTTGGGAAGCACCCGATTTTCCCCTGAAGGGTGGGACGATCGTCGCGCGCGGCGTGGCGGCGGGCCCTGCGGTCGCGCGGATCATGCGCGCGGTGGAAGCCCGCTGGATCGCCGAGGACTTTCCCGGCGAGGCGCGGATCGAGGCGCTGCTGGCCGAGGAACTCGCCAGACAATAAGCCGCACTCCGCTCCTGATGACTGCTTCAGGCGAGCTTAATCGGGAAATCCTATAACGGCCCCACGGTTGCATTGCAGCGCAGCATCCGTTTACATGGTCGGGTTGCCCGTCGCGGCAGCCTCGCGGTGGCTTTCTGTCGAAGCGTTCGCGCGCCTCGTGCCGCCTTTCAAATTCCAGATCCCGTTTCGGGCGCGTTTCGCGTGTGGGGGGATCGTATAAAACACACCAATCGGAGTTTCCTTCATGAAAACCCTCGCATCCGCTCTCGCCCTCGCAGCCATGACGATCGCCACGCCGGCGCTCGCCAACGATCAGGTTGTCGCCGGGGCGACCGTCTACGGACCCGAAGGCAATCAGGTCGGCACGATCCTTCAGGTCGAAAACGGCCAGACCGTGCTCGACACGGGCACCCATCAGGTGCCGCTCGCCGTCGAGATGTACGGCGTGGGTGAAACCGGCCCCACCATCACGGTGACCAAGGTCCAGCTCGACACCATGATCGAACAGCAGATGGCCGCCGCCAATGCCGCGCGCGACGCCGCGCTGGTCGAAGGCGCCACGATCATGACCGCCGACAGTCAGACGCTGGGCACGGTCGGGACGATCGAGGGCGACAACGTTCTCGTGGTGCGCGCCGAAGATGCGGGCGAATTCACCGTGCCGCGCAATTACTTCGCCGCGGTCGAAGGCCAGCTCGTCGCGCGCCTGACCATGGCGCAGGTCGATGCCGCGCTGGCCGGTGCCGCCGGGGCGGATGGCGGCACGGGCGCCGCCGAATAATCCGACCCTTTCGGGATCGCGTTTGAACGCAAAGGAGGCCGGGAGCGCTGGGGGGGCGCTTCCGGCCTTTTTAATCCTCCCCCGCAGAGGGAGGAATAAGGCCCTATCCGAACCGGTTGTCGCGCGGGAAACCCTGTGGCGGCATCCGGCCCGCGCCGCCGCGCGCGACCTTCCATTGCCACATCTCGGTCTCGGTCCGGGTGCGGCCTTCCTTGCCGCCCATGGTCCAGCTGAGGCCGTCTTCGAGCTTGAAGGTGATCGCATCGGCCATCCCGCCATCGCGATAGCGTTGCAGCTGGACGCCCTGCCCACGCGCCAGTTCGGGCAGCTCCTCGAGATTGAAGACGACCAGCTTGCGATTGTCGCCCACCACCGCGACGTGATCGTCCTCGGGCGCGATCGGGCGCACGACCTGTAATTTCGCCTCGCCCTTCAGATTCACGACCTGCCGGCCCTTGCGTGTCTCGGCCAAGAGATCGTCCGTATTCGCGGCGAAGCCCTTGCCGGTGTCGGCGGCGAGCAGCAGGCGCTGTTTCGGCCGGTGGACGATCGCAGCCACGATCTGCGCCCCCGCATCGATGTCGAGCGTGTTCCTGACCGGCTCCCCGAAACCGCGCGCGCCGGGCAGTTTGTCCGCCCCGAGCGTGAAGAAGCGGCCCGTATCGGTGACCAGTAGCAGCTTGTCCGTGGTCTGCGCGTGCAGGACGAAACCCTGCGCATCGCCTTCCTTGTATTTGAACTCCTGATCGAGCGGCAGATGCCCCTTGGCGCCGCGCACCCAGCCTTTCTGCGAGAGGATTACCGTCACCGGCTCCTTCTCGATCATGGCCTCCATGCTGAATTCGACTGCAGGGGCAGCCTCCGCGATCAGCGTGCGCCGCGCGCCCAGCGCCGTGTCCGGCCCGTATTCCGCGCGCAGCTTGGCAAGATCGCGCTTCAGCCGCGTGCGCTGGCGAGCGGGCGAGCCGAGCAGCTTTTCCAGCTCGTCCTGCTCCTTCAGGAGATCGTCCTTCTCCTGCCGCAGCTCCATCTCTTCCAGCTTGCGCAGACTGCGCAGCCGCATGTTGAGGATCGCCTCGACCTGCCGTTCGGTGAGAGAGAACTCCTCCATCATCACCGCCTTGGGATCGTCCTCGTAACGGATGATCTCGATCACGCGGTCGAGATTGAGGAAGGCGACGATATAGCCTTCGACCAGCTCCAGCCGTTTCGCGATCTGGTCGAGCCGGTGGCGGCTCCTGCGCTGGAGGATGTCGATCTGGCTGGCGACCCAGTTCGACAGCAATTCCTTCAGCCCCATCACCATCGGCGTGCGCGTGGCGTCGAGCACGTTCAGATTGAGGCCGAAGCGCGTTTCGAGATCGGTGAGCTTGTAGAGGCTCTCCTTCAACAGCTCGGGATCGACATTGCGGCTGCGGGGGACGAAGACGATGCGGATGTTCTCGTCGCTCTCGTCGCGCACATCCTCCAGGATCGGCAGCTTGCGATCGGCGATGGCGGCGGCGATCTGTTCGATCAGCTTGCCCTTCTGCACCTGATACGGAATCTGATCGACAACGAGCTGCCATTGGCCGCCGCCCAGCCGCTCTATCCCCGCCTCGCGGTCGGCGGGCGCGGTCGCTTCGGACGAGTGGAAGCGTGCGCGCATACGGAAACTGCCACGCCCGGTCTCATAGGCGGCGGAGATGGTCTCCGCGCTGTCCACCACCAGCGCGCCGGTGGCGAAATCAGGCCCGTGGAACAGCTCCATCAGCCGCGCGTGCTCAATATGCGGATTGTCGATGAGTTCAAGCGTCGCGTCGACGATCTCGGTGACATTGTGGCTGGGAATGTTGGTCGCCATCCCCACCGCGATCCCGCTGGCCCCGTTGGCGAGGAGGTTGGGGAACAGGCCGGGAAAGATCTCCGGCTCGCGCTCTTCCCCGTTATAGGTCGGGATGAAATCGACCGTGCCCTCGTCCAGCCCCTCCATCAAGCGCAGTGCGGTCTTGGTCAGGCGCGCTTCGGTATAGCGATAGGCGGCGGCGTTATCGCCATCGATATTGCCGAAATTCCCCTGCCCCTCGACCAGCGGATAGCGCAGCGCGAAATCCTGCGCGAGGCGGACCATCGCATCGTAGACGCTCGCATCGCCGTGGGGGTGATACTTGCCGATCACGTCGCCGACCACGCGGGCGGATTTCTTGAACGCATCGGTCGGGTTCAGTTTCAGCTGCCGCATCGCCCATAGCAGGCGGCGGTGGACCGGCTTCAGCCCGTCACGCAGATCGGGCAGCGAGCGCGCGGTGATCGTGCTCAGCGCATAGACCAGATATCGCTCGCTCAGCGCGCTGTCGAAAGGTGCATCGACGATCGCGTCGAAGGGATCGGGTTCGTCCATCACAGTGGTATTGTCGGCAGCCATGCCGTTCACCCTATCACCGCCCCGGCTCGGCTAGAAGCGCGGAACGCCATGCTTTCCCCATGCGTAAGTCCGGTAACACGAACTCAATGGAGATACTCTCATGGCAAAACGCGTCCTCATCCTCGCCACCAATGGTTTCGAACAGTCGGAGCTGATGAAGCCCAAGGCCAATCTCGAAAAGGCGGGCATCGAAACCACCGTCGTCAGCCTCGAAAGCGGCGAGATCAAGGGTTGGGATACCGACGACTGGGGCGACAGCGTCAAGGTCGACAAGACGCTGGACGAAGTCAGCAGCTGCGAAGGCTATGATGCGCTCCTGCTGCCCGGCGGCCAGATCAATCCCGACCTTCTGCGCGTGGAAGACCGCGCCGTCGCTCTCGTCAAGGATTTCGCCATGTCCGGCAAGCCCATCGCCGCGATCTGCCACGCCCCGTGGCTGCTGATCGAAGCGGACATCGTCCAGGGCAAGACCGCGACCTGCTACACATCGATCCGCACCGATCTCAAGAATGCGGGTGCGAACGTGGTCGATCAGGAAGTCGCGATCGACGGCAATCTCATAACCAGCCGCAATCCGAACGACATCCCCGCCTTCAGCAAGGCGCTGATCGAAGCGGTCGGCGAAACGGTGGACGAAAAGGCGCTCGAAACCGCCTGATTATTCCGACCAGATATTTTTCGAGAACCCCGCCGCAGCGATGCGGCGGGGTTTTTTGTTCGCCAAATCCGCGCTCCTGCGACCTGTGTCTACGGTCCTACCAAATCGAGCCGCGTGGTCGATGCGACTTGTCTCGGAAACTTCGCTGCCGCCATTCATTGCCTCGCAGAGGGAGTAAGATGTCGGTTTTAAGTAAATACCTGTCCGTTATCGTTTGGGCTCTTGCTATGCTTGTGCTGGCAGTCCCGGCTTCAGCCCAGGCGCAGCGCGATATCGCGCAGGATTCCGCGCCCTTTGTCTACGAGGTCGAGCGGCTGGAGAATGGCGGGGGTGTGGGCGCTCCGCTCGATCTCGACACGCCGATGGGTCTCGTCGAAAGCTTCATGGCGGCGGGCGAGGCGGGGGAGTTCGAGCGGGCTTCCGCAGCGCTCGATTTCGCCAATATCGACACGTCCGCTCGCGCGATGTCGCGGCGCGATGTCACCTCCGCGCTTTACGACCTTCTCCATCGCTCGGTTGTGATCGACTGGGCAATCCTGCCCGACCGGCCCGATGCGGTCGATACGGAGACCAGCAGCAAGGATCCGATGGCAGGGACCGCCCGGCGCTCGGTGACACTGGCGCAAATCGAGTTGGATGGGCGGTCTATCCCAATCCGGCTTGCCCGTGAGCAGGCACCCGGTGGCGAGCCCGTCTGGTTGTTCAGCCGTCAGACGGTCGCGAACGTCCCTGCGCTTTATGCCGTGTACGGCCCGACCCGGTTCGAAAAATCGCTGCCCTCTGCTCTTCGTGAACAGGCGTTCTGGACGCTTGCCTGGTGGGAAGTGATCGCCCTTCCCCTGATTCTGCTGGCAGCCGCCCTTGCCGCGCTCCTGACCCATCTCGCGATACGTCGTTTCCGTGGCCGTTTTCGGGACGACGTCGTGGTGCATGGCGTCCTTCGCGCCATGCATCTCCCAGCGGTTCTGCTCGCCTTCGCCGCGAGCTTCGCGCTGGTGCGCGAAACGTTTTTCCGCCTATCGGGACCAGTCAAGGACCTGCTCGATCCGCTGCAACTGATCCTGATCATCGCTGCCTTTCTCGGCATCGTGCTCTCTATCATCGAGGCCATGTTCGAACTCGCGACCGACCGGCGCACTGATGCGCTGGAAGATCCCGACAATGGCGAGGACCGCGATTACTACACCAAACTGAGCGCGATACGGCGGATCGTGACCGCGCTCTCGATGCTCGCGGCGATCGGATTTCTCCTAGTCGCGAGCAATATCTCCAGCACGCTTGGCTTTTCGATCCTGGCGTCCGCCGGGGTCTTCGGCTTGGTCCTCGCTTTCGCCGGGCGCAAGCTGCTGGGTGATATCATGTCGAGCGTACAGATCGCCTTTGCCCAGACCGCGCGCATCGGCGATGCGGTGCAGTATGAAGGCCAATGGTGCTTCGTCGAGAAGATCGGCTTCACCCATCTGCGCCTGCGCACCTGGGACGAAAGGCGGGTGATCGCCCCGCTGAGCGACTTCACGAACAAGAGCTTCGAGAACTGGACCAAGCGCGACGCCAGCCTGATGATGCATGTCGAGCTTGAACTCGACAATCGCGCCGATGTCGAGAAGCTGCGCGGACCGTTCCGCGAATTCGTCGAACAGGACGAGGATGTGGTCGATCCCGAAGATGCCTCCTGCGAGGTCGTCGGGCAAACGGCGCGGGCGATGGTCGTGCGGTTCATGGCCCGGTCGAGCGATCCGAAATGCGGATGGAAGATGCATTGCCGCTTGCGCGAACGGATGCTGGGGGTCGCAGCCGGGCTCGATGCGGCAGCGGCAAACGAGCCTGTGCCTGCATACCTCCCCCGCGAACGCGAAGTCCGCATGGATCTCGCCCGGAAGGACGAAGGCGCCTGATCAGAATCGCCGCGCGTCGTGGCTTTCTTCGGGGATGCTCGCGGTCAGTCCCTCCATCGTCCGATCGAGCACGATCTGGCAGGACAGGCGGCTGGTGCGGCGTACGCCAGCGGCGAGGTCGAGCATGTCCTCCTCTTCCTCGCTCGCGGCCTCCAACCGATCGAACCATTCGGGATCGACCACGACATGGCAGGTCGAGCACGCCATCTGGCCTTCGCACGTTCCCTCCAGCGGCAGTCCGGCGGCCTGGGCTGCGCGCAGCATGGTGTCGCCGATCGCCCCCTCGACCTCCACCTCCGTGTCGTTCGCGCGGCGGAAGATCAGCCTGACCGTCTCGCTCATATGCCCTGCTCCTTCGCCGCTGCGTTGATCTTCGCCGCCGCCGTCTCGATCTCGTCCAGCGTGGTGTAGCGGCCCCAGCCCAAGCGGATCGAGGCCTTGGCCTTTTTCTGCGACAGGCCGATCGCTTCCAGCACATGGCTGGTACGGCCCGATCCGCTGGCGCAGGCGCTTCCGGCGCTGAACATGACGTCGCGACACTCGCTCATCAGCCGGTTCACGTCGAGCCCGCCCGCATTCTTGCCCGCCGGGCGGATATTCATATTCCCATGCCAGCGCGCCTCCGCGCTGCCGTTCAACTCCCAATCGGCAAAAAGCTCGCGCGCGCGGGTCCAGAGCTTGTCGACATGGTCCGCGTCCTGTTCCATCCGCTCCTTCGCTTCCTTCGCGGCGACGCCCATGCCCGCGATCAGCGCCGGGCTGAGCGTGCCCGAGCGGATGCCGTATTCCTGACCGCCCCCGGTCTGGACCTCGGCGATGTCGAGCCCCTCGCGCAGCCATAGGGCGCCGACGCCCTTGGGGCCGTGAAACTTGTGCGCGCTGATCGCGACCATGTCCGCGCCGGTCACTTCCATGCGACCATAGGCCTGCACCGCATCGCACAGATAGAGCGCGTTCGCGGATTTGGCCTTGCGGTGCCATTCGACCGTGGGCTGGATCGTGCCGATCTCGTTATTGACCTGCATCACGCAGACCAGCCGTGTATCGGCGGGCAGGTCCTGCTTGGTGTTGCACTGGCCGTTCTTCGCGACGTTCAATTCGTGGCAGTTCCCGACCGCGCGCGCCGTGTCGAGCACGGCGGCGTGTTCGATCGCGGAGACGGAGACGGTGCCGCCCGCGCCGCTGCCCCTGATGGCGAGATTGATCGCCTCGGTCGCGCCGCTGGTGAAGATCACGCGGCCACCGGCGGGGAACAGCGCCGCGACCCGCTCGCGCGCGACCTCGATCGCGGCCTTGGCCTGGCGGCCCATGCGGTGGGGGCTGTGCGGATTGCCGAAGCCGGAGCCGCCCGGCCCGTCGAGCCAGCGCAGCATCTCGTCCCGCGCCTCGGGCGCGAGCGGGGTGGTGGCCTGATAGTCGAGATAGATCATGCGCGTGCCATCTCTAACCACAGCTCGGCAAAGCGTTCCACCTCGGCGCGCGTGGTGTTCCAGCCGAGGCTGACCCGGATCGTGCTCGCGGCGATTTCCGGTTCGACTCCCATCGCGTCGAGCACGCGGCTGGTCTTCATCGTCCCGCTGGAACAGGCGGAGCCTTGCGAAACCGCAATCCCCGCCATGTCGAACCGCATCACCTGTGCGGTGGCGGACAGGTTCGGCATGGCGATGGCGCGGATATAGGGCGTGGGATCGGACAGGCGATCGGACAGCGGCGTGCCGCCAGCCAAGCGGCATTCGCTCTCGAAGGCGTCGAAAGCGCGGAGCACATCTTCGTCGAGATAGGACTCGGAGCAGGCCTCCAGCGCCGCCGCCATGCCGAGCGCACCGGGCAGGTTCTCGGTTCCGCGCCGATAGCCGCGCTCGTGCCCGCCTGAGGGCTCCAGCATGGCGAAGTCGCGCACCAGCAAGGCGCCGATCCCGATCGGTCCGCCGAATTTATGCGCTGCGATCATCGCCATGTCGCAATCGGGGATGGCGAGCTTTCCGGCTCCTTGCGCACAATCCGCGATCAGCAATCCGCCGACATCGGAAACCCGCTCATGGACCGGCTCCATCGCCTGCCGGTTGCCGGTTTCGGAATTGACCTGCTGCACCGCGACGACCGGATGATCGGTCCCGATCGTCTCGACGAGTACCGCGAGATCGAGTTGACCATCGGCAAGCACCGGCAGCAGGTCCGCATCGGGCGCAGCCTGCAAGACGCAATCGTGTTCAACCGCGCTGACGAACCTCCTGCCACCCTTCGCACGGGACAGGGCCAGCGCCGCCGCCTCGCTCGCGCCGCTGGTGAAGATCAGCTCGCCCGTCCAGCCCAGCGACGTCTTGATCCGCGCGCGCGCGTCTTCCAGCGCGGCGCGGGCCTTACGCCCTTCGCCATGGGGACTGGATGGATTGGCCCAGAGCTTGAACCCCTCCTCCATCGCGGCGCGCGCCTGCGGGCGCAGCGGGCTGGTAGCGGCGTGGTCGAGGTAAACCCGGTCGGATTGGGGGATGCTGATGGCGTCTGCTCGAAATAATTGCGATTTTGCGCGGCAACCCTATATAGCGCGCGACTTCCAGCTTGCCACCGGGCGCCTGCCCCTACGGCTCGCCGCAACCCTTTTCGCACAGGTACCCCACCCGATGCCGACCGTGATCTTTCCCGGCCCCGAAGGCCGCCTCGAAGGCCGTTTCTCCCCCGCCCCGCGCCCGCGCGCGCCGGTCGCCATGATCCTGCATCCGCACCCGCAAGGCGGCGGCACGATGAACGAACAGATCACGCAGAAGCTCTACAAGACCTTCGTGGATCGCGGCTTCGCCACGCTGCGGTTCAACTTTCGCGGCGTCGGGCGCAGCCAAGGCAGTTTCGACAACGGGATCGGCGAATTGTCCGATGCCGCCAGCGCGCTCGACTGGGTGCAGCAGATCCATCCCGAAGCGCAGACCACTTGGGTCGCGGGCGTCAGCTTCGGCGCGCTGATCGGGATGCAATTGCTGATGCGCCGCCCGGAAATCCGCGGCTGGATCAGCGTCGGCGCCCCGGCGAGCATGTATGATTTCACCTTCCTCGCCCCCTGCCCCGCCAGTGGTATCTTCATCCACGGGGCGCAGGATACGGTGGTGCAGCCGCAGGCGGTAACGAAGCTGGTCGAAAAACTGCGTACGCAGAAGCACATCACCGTGCATCACGAAGAAATCCCGCGCGCCAATCACTTTTTCGAAAACGAGCAGACCGAGCTGATGGCCTCGGTCGACAATTATCTCGATTTCCGTCTGGACCCGAGCTGTCCGATCAAGTGACGCCGCCCGAAAGGGGAGCATCGGTCTGATTACGAACCCTCCCGCCCCCCAGTTGGGCGGGAGGGTTTTTCGTATCGGCCACCCAAACACCGCCTGTCGGTTGCAAACAGCAACGCGAAACCGCTTGCCATGTTAGTAATGTTGTAACATCCTCTCATCGCAAGCCCGCCTCACCGTGTCGCAAAACAAGCGGGCTGCGAAAGGAAGAGGATTTTGCTTATGGCCTATCTCGACCAGACCCGCCGCCCTTCGCCCGTCAGCATGGCTGGGGTCGTCGCCATTCATGCTGCGGTCGGCGTGGCGATCGTCACCGGACTGACCGTTTCGGGGACGCTTGCGCCCCCCGACGAATTCATCCCGACCTATGACATCAAGGATGCGCCGCCGCCTCCACCGGAACCGACGCCCGAGCCGACGAGGGATATGCCCGAAGTCAGCCAGGTGACCCCGCCGATGGTCATCCCCAAACCGCCGCTCGACCTGCCGGTGCCCGCGCCGCGCTTCGATTCGACCGAGATCATCCTGCCGCCCGCGCCCCCGGTGCCGCGGCCCGGCCCGACGCTCGGTCTCGATCCCGTCCCGACACCGCGCCTCACGCCGACCCAGCCTCCCATGGGCCCCTCGGTCGGCGCGAAGCCGCGCAACGATCCCACAGCATGGATCACCACAGACGATTACCGCACGTCATGGATCAATCGCGAGATGACCGGCACGGCGCGCTTCCGGCTCGAAATCGCGACCACGGGACGCGTGACCAACTGCACCATCACCGGGTCGACCGGCCATGCCGCGCTCGATCAGGCAACCTGCCAGTTGCTGGAGCGCCGCGCCCGGTTCCAGCCCGCGCGCACCGGATCGGGAGAGCCGATCGCGGGAAGCTACGAAAGCGCGGTGCGCTGGATCCTGCCAGACTGACGCCCGGCCGCCACCGCTACCCGCCCCGCTCGATCCGGTCGAGCGGGGCTTGGCCCGCTTCGTTCGGCACGGTCCAGATCGCCACGTTCACTCCCATGACCAGCGCTAGGATTACCATCAACCCCGCCTGCCGCCGATAGCCGCTCCGATAGGCAAACACCGCGCCCACGATCAACGCGATGGCAGCCAGGACGACGATTGAGAGGACGGCATCGGTCATGCCCCGCATCCTAGCCGCGACGGGACGGCGAAAGGAAGCGCAAAGCTGCGGAACGCGTCTCGCCGACACCCGTTCTTTCCTCGAACGCGCGGCGATCATGCGCGCGTTACCGAAAGGCTTGCGATATGGGTATCTTCAGTTCGATCAAGGATGCGATCTTCGGCAAGGACGAACCTGCGAAGAAGGCGCCGCCTGCCGCACAGCCGGGCACGGCTCCCGCAGGCAAGCCCGCACCCCAGACCGGAAACGCCTGGGCCGATGCGCCGGTCGTGGAACGGCAGTCGATCGACACGGTGGACGTCGAAAACCACCTCGATTCCATGCCGGGCGCGGACCGCCTCAATTGGCGCACCTCGATCGTCGACCTGCTCAAGCTCATCAACGTCGATTCCGACTTTGCCAGCCGCAAGGCGCTCGCGACCGAGCTTGGCCGCGCGGATTACGAAGGCTCGGCGGAAGACAATGTCTGGCTGCACAAGCGCACCATGCGCGAACTGGCGGCGCATGGCGGGAAGGTGCCGCCCGAATATCTCGACTGAGATCGCGAACGCTTTTTTCGATTAATTGACAGGTCAGGGCGCGGCGCGCACACCCGCGCCCATGACATCCCAAAGCTTTGAAATCACCCGTCGTCAGGCCCTCGCAGGCCTCGGCGCGACGACTGCGCTCACTCTGGGCGGATGCGCCGCCACCGCCCGGCCCGAAGCCGTGGCACAGGCACAGGCCATCGGGGCCGAGCGTCTGCTGGAAGTGGTCGGCTACAATCTCCTCGAACACGAGCCGGAGCGTGCGACTTCGCTGGGCGTCGATACCGGCCGCTATGCCGAATTGCGCGCGCGGCTGGAGGACCAGTCCCAGACCGGACAGGATCTCTACGCCGCGACCCTGCGCCGCGATCTCGACCGGGTGCGCGCCTTCCCGCGCGATGGCCTCGACGCCGATACGATCACCAATCTCGATGTCGTCGAAAGCGCCTATTCGACCGCGCTCGACGGGTTCGCCCTGCCCTATGGCGACGTCGCGGTCGGAAGCTGGCGCAACGCACCCTATGTCGTGATCCAGAATGTCGGCAGCTATCTCGACCTGCCGCGCTTCATGGAGTCCTCGCATCCCCTGAAGGATGGCAGCGACGCCGATGCCTATATCGAACGGATGGAAGCGATGCCCGCCGTGTTCGCGGGCGAACTCGAACGGATGCGCGCGGCCCGCGCCATGGGGATGGTGCCGCCAGACTTCCTGATCGAGAAAGCGACCGCTCAGCTTTCCGAAACGATCAAATCCGCAAAAGCGGGCGAAATCTTCGCCGATCCGTTGCGCGCCAAGCTGGTCGAGGCGGGAATGCCCGAAAGCCATGCGAATCGTGCCCGCACGCTGGAAACCGGCCCGATCGCCGCCGCACTGGAAGCGCAACTTGCCGAACTCCGCCTCGAAATGGCCGAGGCGGATTCCGATCCCGGCATGTGGAGCCAGCCGCGCGGCGAGGAATGGTATGCCTGGGCCCTCCGCGCCAGCACCACGACCACGCTCTCGCCCGACGAGGTGCACGAACAGGGGCGCGAAGAACTCGCAGCGCTTCACGCCCGGATGGACCCGATCCTGAAGGAAATCGGCTTCACCAGCGGGACGGTGGGCGAGCGGATGCAGGCGCTCAGCCAGGACGCGCGCTATAAATTCGCGCAAGGCGATCCCGGCCGGGCCGAGATCATGGCCTTCATCAAGGACCGGATCGCGTGGATCACCGCGCAGATGCCGCGCGCCTTCAACACTTTGGTCGATCCCAATCTCGAGGTCCGGCGTCTGCCGCTGGCCGAAGAACCCGGCGCGCCGGGCGCCTATGGCGGCGCGGGCAGCAAGGACGGGACGATCCCCGGACGGATGTGGATCAACCTTCGGACCACCGATCTCCACCGCAAATACGACCTTGCCGATCTCACCTATCACGAGACCATTCCCGGCCATGTCTGGGAGGGCGAATATTCCAATCGCCTGCCGCTGATCCGCTCGATCCTGGCCTTCAACGCCTTTTCCGAAGGCTGGGCGCTTTATGGGGAGCAGCTGGCGGACGAGCTTGGCGCCTATGACGATTTCAAGGTCGGCAGGCTCGGCTATCTCCAGTCACTGGCGTTTCGGGCCTGCCGCATGGTGGTGGATACCGGCCTCCACCACAAACGCTGGAGCCGCGAACAGGCACGCCGCTTCTTCGTCGAGGAAAACGGCTCGAAATATGACGAGGTGGTGAGCGAGGTGGACCGTTATTGCAGCTGGCCCGCTCAGGCCACGGGCTACAAGCTCGGCCATAGCGAGATCGTGCGGCAGCGCGGGCGCGCCGAAGCTGCGCTGGGTTCGGCCTACGATTTCAAGGCGTTCAACGACGCAGTCGTTCTCGGCGGCAATGCGCCGCTCGACGTCATGGCGAAGAATGTGGACCGCTACATCGCGCGGGCGCGCGGCTAGATCGGAGGGTCAGGCCGCTTCCGGCGCCGCGCCGGATTGCGTGGCTGCTTCTTCGGCAAGCCGCTTGGCTTCGCGCTCGCCCAGGGCCCGCTCGCGGTCGATCTTCACCTTGCGCGCCTGTTCGGCAAGGCCGCGCCAGGTCTTCTCCGCGCGTAGGCTGCGTTCGCGGACATTGTCGAGAACCGCCTCTTGCGCCTCGATCGCGGCTTCACGGGCGCGGCTGTCGTAGAATTCGAATGTCTGGCTCATCGGATCGGTCCTTCGTGAGTATCGCGCGCGGGAAGCGGGAAAACGCCCCGCCGACCGCAAGGGATCGGCGGGGCATTCGTCTTGGGGATCAGTCCGCAGCGGACAGATTCACCGCGCTCGCCTTGCCATTACGGCCGGTCTCGACCTCGTAATTAAGGCGCTGTTCCTTATCGAGCGTGTGCATACCCGCCGCCTGCACGGCGGAGATGTGGACGAAGCTGTCGTCCGAGCCGTCATCGGGCTGGATGAAGCCATAGCCCTTGTCGGCGTTGAAGAATTTTACGGTGCCGGTCTTCGACATGGGATGTTCCTTTCAAGAACGAGGATTGCCCCGCCGCGACATGCGGCGTGGTCGTGCGTAAGGTCGTCCGAAGAAAGGAAGTCGCCGTCTAACGTGCACCAGGGCCACAAGGGCAAGGCGAAGATCAAAAGCCGAAGTCCGTCGCAAATTTCGACGTCAGCCCGATGGCCGTAGCAGGGTTTCGGCCATACCCCTAACGATCCCTGCATTTGCACCGAAATAAAAGCCCGCGCAGAACCGCAGGCCCGAAATTAAAGGTTCCCGGTCCGCGATTGCTCGCGGCCGGGAACTCTCCTCTCCAATTCGTGCACCCGGTTCGCC
Source organism: Qipengyuania pelagi (assembly GCF_009827295.1). Classification (NCBI taxonomy): domain Bacteria; kingdom Pseudomonadati; phylum Pseudomonadota; class Alphaproteobacteria; order Sphingomonadales; family Erythrobacteraceae; genus Qipengyuania; species Qipengyuania pelagi. Next base: position 1,593,803 of record NZ_WTYD01000001.1, read on the forward strand.
GGGCGGATCGGTTCAGGCCGCGACTCGTGCGGAAACCGGGGCCGCGTCGCGCACGCCCTGGTCGACATGCGGCGCGAAGGGCATGAAATTATCGACGAAGAGCTGCACCAGCTTCTGCGCGGTGCGGTCATATTCGTCCTGATCGGCCCAGGTCGACCGCGGATCGAGAATGCCGCTGTCGACGCCTTCCACCGCGACCGGAACCTCGAAGCCGAAATTGGGGTCCTTGCGGAACTCCGCCTCGTTCAAGGACCCGTCGAGCGCGGCGTTGAGCAGGGCGCGGGTCGCCTTGATCGGCATCCGGTTGCCGACCCCGTATTTCCCGCCCGTCCAGCCGGTGTTGACCAGCCAGCAGGTGACGTCGCCCTTGGCGATCCGTTCTTTCAGGAGGTTGCCGTAGACGCTGGGATGGCGGGGCATGAAGGGCGCGCCGAAGCAGGTGCTGAAGGTCGCTTCGGGCTCGGTCACGCCGATTTCGGTGCCCGCGACCTTGGCGGTGTAGCCCGACAGGAAGTGATACATCGCCTGATCGGGCGTGAGGCGCGCGATCGGAGGCAGCACGCCGAAGGCATCGGCGGTCAGCATGATCACGTTCGACGGCGGCGGACCCATGTTCTCGTCCGACGTGTTCGGGATCGATTCGAGCGGATAAGCACCGCGCGTGTTCTCGGCGAGAGTGTTGTCGTCGAGATCGATCTCGCCGTTCTCGTCCATCACCACGTTTTCGAGGACGGTGCCCTCCATCTGCGTGGTCGCGAAGATCTCGGGCTCGGCCTCGGCGTTCAAGCGGATCATCTTGGCATAGCAGCCGCCTTCGAAATTGAAGACCGCCGTATCCGACCAGCCATGCTCGTCATCGCCGATCAGCGTGCGGCTGGCATCGGCGCTGAGCGTGGTCTTGCCCGTGCCCGACAGGCCGAAGAACACCGCGCTCTTGCCGTCCGGGCCGATATTGGCCGAACAGTGCATCGGCATCACGCCCTTGGGCGGGAGAAGGTAATTGAGCACGCCGAATACGCTCTTCTTCATCTCGCCGGCATAGCGCGTGCCGCCGATCAGGATCAGCTTCTCGCTGAGATTGACCGCGATCACCGTCTCGCTGCGGCAACCATGGCGCTCGGGATCGGCCTTGAAGCTCGGCAGGTCGATGATGGTGTATTCAGGCACGAAGCCCTCAAGCTCGTCCGCCGTCGGGCGCACCAGCAGGGTGCGGATGAATTGGTTGTGCCAGGCGAGTTCGTTGATGACGCGTACGTTGACGCGGTATTCCGGCTGCGACCCGCCGAACAGGTCGGCGACGTAGAGCGCGTTCTTTTCCTTCAGCGCGGCGAAGAAATCCTCCTTAAGCGCGGCGAAATGCTCCGGCTTCATCGAAGCGTTATTGTCCCACCACACCGTGTCTTCCGTCTCGCCATCGCGGACGATGAACTTGTCCTTGGCGCTGCGGCCGGTGTGCTTGCCGGTTTCGACCACCAGCGGTCCGTGCTTGGCCCGGCGCCCTTCGCCGTTTTCGAGCGCGGCAGCGGTCAGCTGGCCCGAATCGAGATTGGCGTGGATCGCGGCATCGGTGGCGATGCCCTGATCGGCAAGCGTGTGGGAAAGCGAAGCGGTCACTGATGTCTCCGGCAGAGCGTTGCAGGGCGTTGCGATGTCTGGGTGGCCCGCCGCATCGCTGCTTCAACGCATACGAATGCACGGCCAGTTCGCCCTGCCCTTACAATCGCTCGCCCGCTACGTCAATTTCGGCGCGACGGGCGGCGCGCCATGCGTGGTTCCGCTCCCGCGATGGCACACATTGTCTTGTCCCGGTAAAGCGATTACGCACGTAAGGTGACCAACGACGCGCCTTCGGAAACCGCTCCCGCCCTCATCCATCCGTCTCCGTCGCAGGCGGTGATCGCGCTGGTGGATGACGATCGCAACATCCTCACCTCGGTGTCGATCGCCCTGCAGGCGGAAGGGTTCGCGACGCGCGTCTATTCCGAAGGCGAGGCGGCCTTGAAGGCGCTGCTCGAAAACCCGCCGCATCTGGCCGTGTTCGACATCAAGATGCCGGGTATGGACGGGATGGAATTGCTCAGGCGCCTGCGCGAACATTCCGCCCTCCCCGTGATCTTCCTCACCAGCAAGGATGACGAGCAGGACGAGGAAGCCGGTTTCGCGATGGGCGCGGACGATTACATCTCCAAACCCTTCAGCCTGCGCCTCCTGCTCGCCCGCGTGCGCGCCATCCTGCGCCGCAGCGATATCGATCTGCCTTCGGAGCCGGGTGCCAACGCCGAAGCGCCCCGCCCCAGCGAGGTCCTCGAACGCGGGCGGCTCGTGATGGACCCTGCGCGACATAAGGTGACGTGGGACGGGCGCGCCGTGTCCCTGACGGTGACCGAATTCCTGCTGCTGGAGGCGCTCGCCGTGCGCCCCGGCGTCATCAAGAGCCGCAACCAGCTGATGGATGCCGCCTACCCCGATGACGTCTTCGTCGACGATCGCACGGTGGACAGCCATATCAAGCGGATGCGCCGCAAGTTCCGCAGCATCGATCCGCAATTCTCCGCGATCGATACCCTCTACGGCGCAGGCTACAGCTTCGCCGAAAGCTGACCGACCCATGGCCGATCCGGCGCGCAGCAATGTCCTGAGAGACGAGCCGGGGCGCGACCCGGCGGCGGACAAACCGCGCTGGTCGCGGCGCCTCTCGCTCACCAGCCGCATCCTGTTCGTCAATGTGATGCCGCTGGTGCTGCTGGGCGGCGGGGTCATCTATCTCGATTTCTATCGCAAGCAGCTGCTGGACGAACGCTTCAAGCTCGCTCTGGTCGAGGCGCAGATCACTGCCGAGGCGCTGGCGGGCGCGACCGATGCACGCCAGGAGGCGCTGCTGATCCAGATCGGCAAGGAACAGCGCCTGCGCATCCGGCTCTATGACGCCGAGGGGGAATTGGAAGGCGACAGTTTCGCCCTGTCCGCGCCCACCTTCTCGATCGACGGAGTGGCGGAGGACAATCGCGATTTCGCCCTCACGCTCGATCGCTGGTTCGACCGGGTGGTGGGCGCGCCGCCGCTGCCCGATTACCGCGAACCCCAGGTGGACAACGCCGCCGCCTGGCCGGAACTCGACCGCGCGCGGACCGAGAGCCTTACCCAGATCGTGTTGCGCGATGCGGCGGACGGGACCCACGTCATCAACGCCGCCGCACCGGTGGGCCTCGACGGGGAATCGCTGCTGATCACCCGCAATCCGATCGACATCACCCAGCGCGTGCGCGAAGCGCGATCGACCGTGGCGCTGGTGACCCTGCTGGCGCTGATCGTATCGACCCTGCTGTCTTTCTTCCTCGCCCAGACGATCGTGCGGCCTTTGCGCGAACTGGTCCAGGCCGCCGTCCGCGTGCGCCAGGGACGCGACCGGCAGGTCGAGGTGCCCCGCCTTCCCGACCGGCGCGACGAAATCGGGATGCTGGCGCGCGCGATTTCCGACATGACCCATGCGCTGCGGATGCGTATCGACGCGGTCGAAAGCTTCGCCGCCGATGTCGCGCATGAGATCAAGAACCCGCTCGCCAGCTTGAGGAGCGCGACCGAATCGCTCAACCGGGTCGAGGATCCGGCCCTGCGTGCCCAGCTGCTCGATATCGCCACCCACGACGTGCGCCGCATCGATCGGCTCGTCACGGAAATCAGCGAGGCGAGCCGGATCGATGCCGAACTGTCCCGCGCGACATTCGAGACGGTCGATCTTGCCAGCCTCGTCACCAATATCATCGGTTCGCGCGAGAACCGCTCCGAAAACGAGGGGCGTCCGGTCCTGTTCGACAGCGAGACAGGCCGCTTCCTGGTCCGCGGCGAACCCTCGCGGCTCGAGCGCGTGATCTCGAACCTGCTCGACAATGCGGTGTCGTTTTCGCCGTCTGACGGGGCGATCACGATCGATCTGGTCCGGGCCGAAAACTGGATCACCATGACCGTGTGCGACGAAGGGCCCGGCATCCCGGTGGAACGTCGCGAACAGGTGTTCCAGCGCTTCCATTCGCACCGTCCCCAGGCGGAGGATTTCGGCAACCATTCCGGGCTCGGCCTCGCCATCGCGCGCGCCATCGCCGAAGCGCATGACGGCACGCTGCTGGCGGAAGGTCGCCCGGACGGGCGGGACGGCGCCTGCCTCGTGCTCAACCTGCCCGCCCTGCGCGACGGGTGAGCGCCATCATCCGCAAGCCCTGTCCCAACGTCACCTGCGTATCGCTGGAGGGGCGCGGGCTGATGATCGAAGGGCCGCCCGGCAGCGGGAAGTCGACTCTGGCGCTTTTGCTGATCGATCGCGGGGCGACGCTCGTCGGGGATGATGGCGTGGAACTGGAGCGGCGCGACGGGGCAATCTGGGCGCATCCGGCCCCAGCCATTCGCGGCCTCATCGAGATACGCGGTGCCGGGATCGTGCCAATGCCGGTCGAACCGGCGCGCCTTTCCCTCATCCTCACACTCGATCCCGCTGCCCCGCGATTGCCCGGGGTGGAGCGGCGCTGCCTTGAGAACGTCGCCCTGCCCCGCATCGCATTTCACACTGGCGATCCGGCTCAGGCCTTGCGTGCCGAACACGCTCTGCGCCTGCACGGAGTGTGACGTTCACATCAAAGCGCTTCCCTTTTTTCCCCGCGGCTTCGATACCCGGACCATGAGCGACGAATCCTCCAGCCCACAGCAGATTCTCCTCGTTACCGGCATGTCGGGCGCGGGGAAAAGCACTGCGCTGGAAACGCTGGAGGATCTCGGCTGGGAAGCGATCGACAATTTCCCGATTCGCATGGTGCCCGATCTCCTCTCCCGGAACGAGGGAAGCGCCGCCCCCCTCGCCATCGGCGTCGATGCGCGCACGCGCGGCTTCGTGCCCGTGGAGATCCGCGCCCAGTTCGAAGACCTGTCCGCCCGCCCCGACCTGTCGGTCGGCACGCTGTTCCTCGATTGCACCAGCCCGGAGATCGAGCGGCGCTATAACGAGACACGGCGCCGCCATCCGCTGGCGCAGGGCCGTCCGGTGCGCGAGGGGATCAGGGCGGAACGCGAACTGCTCGCCCCTTTGCGCAAATGGGCGCAGATGGTGATCGACACCTCGGGCTATGGGCGCAACCATCTCCAGCAGGCGATGCGGGAACGGTTCGCCCAGGGGCAGACGGGGTCGCTCACGATCACGGTGACGAGTTTCGGCTTCGCACGAGGAATGCCGCCGATCGCCGATCTCGTCTTCGATATGCGGTTCCTCGACAATCCGCACTGGGTCGAGGACTTGCGCGAACAGACCGGGCGCGATCGGGCGGTCGCCGCCCATATCGAGGCCGATCCCACCTTCGCGCCCGCCTTCGCAAAGATCGCCGATCTCGTCGTCTCGCTGATCCCGCTCTACGCGGCGCAGGGGCGGGCCTATCTGACAGTGGCGTTCGGCTGCACCGGCGGGCGCCATCGCTCGGTCTTCTCGGCCGAGACACTGGCCGCGAGGCTGAAGGACGAAGGATACGAGCCGACGCTCATCCACCGCGACCTTGCCGCGCGCGCCGCCGACACGGTCGAAGGCCCAGTTCCCTGAAGGCCCAATCCCTGACCGCCCCTTTCGGTTGACTCAGCATCCAGTCATCATCATGGGCGCAGTTTCGCAGCGAAGCTTGAACCAGACACGGAAGACAGCACGGTTCGCATGATTGGCATGATCCTCGTTACCCACGGCAACCTCGCCGAACACTTCATCGAAGCGATGGAGCATGTCGTGGGCGAGCAGGACCGGGTCGCGACGGTCTGCATCGGGCCGAGCGACGATATGGAGCTGCGCCGCCGCGAAATTGCCGAGGCGATCACCCGGACCGACGAGGGCGACGGAGTAATCATCCTGACGGACCTGTTCGGCGGGACGCCTTCCAATCTCGCGATTTCGCTGCTCGATGCGGGTCGTGTCGAAGTAATCGCGGGGATCAACCTTCCCATGCTGATCCGCCTCGCCGGTGCGCGCAAGACGCTGGGCGTGACCGACGCGGTCCATGCCGCGCGCGAGGCCGGCCGCAATTACATCACCGTGGCTTCGGAATTTCTCGGCCAGCATGAAGCGCCCCCGGAGGCGGAACGGAAGCAGGCCCGATGAGTGAACACGCGAGTGAAGGCGCTGGTGAAGGCGCTGGTGAAGGCGCGAGCGAGGAACGCCGCACGCTGACGATCGTCAACCAGCGCGGTCTCCATGCGCGGGCGAGCGCGAAATTCGTGGCCGTGGTCGCCGCGCTTCCCGACGATACGCGGGTCCATGTCGCGAAGGACGGCACCAGAGCCGCAGGCGAATCGATCCTGGGCCTGATGATGCTCGGCGCCGCCAAGGGCGACACGGTCGAACTGATCGTTTCGGGACCGGAAGCGCCGCGCATCGCTGACGAGCTGGCGGCCATGATCGATGACGGGTTCGGCGAGAATTGATGATCGCGCGCGCGGGCTGCGGTTCATGACACGACGCCAGATCACCGGCTTTTCCAACCCCACAGTCAAGGCGCTGCGGGCCCTCAGGGAAAAGAAGCACCGCAAGGCCTCGGGCCGGTTCCTGGCCGAAGGGCTTCGGCTCCTCACCGACGCGCGCGAATGCGGCCATCTGCCGGAAACGCTGGTCCTGTCCGATGCGCGCGATGGCCATCCCCTGCTCGAGGCGCTGGAAGCGGCCGTTGCGGCCAATGGCGGGGAAATCATCGAGACCACGCCCGATATCCTTGCCAAGATCACCGGCAAGGACAATCCGCAGGCGGTCGCCGGGGTATTCGCGGAATTCGACACGACGCTGGAGACTGTCGATCGCGGGTCGAGCGATATCTGGCTGGTGGCGCAGGCGTTGCGGGATCCGGGCAATCTGGGGACCATGCTACGCACGGGCGATGCGATCGGCGCGGGTGGATTGATCCTGATCGACGATTGCGCCGATCCCTTCTCCGTAGAGGCGGTCAGGGCCAGCATGGGCGCCGTTTTCACGCAAAAGATCGCGAAAGCCCCATGGGCGGACTTCGAAAGCTGGCTGCGCGATCCCGCGAAGGGCGCGCCCGGCCAATTGGTCGCGGCGAGCCTGCGGGAAGCACAGCCCTATCGCAATGCGCCCTACCGCACGCCATGTTTCGTGATGGTGGGCAATGAGAGCCGCGGCCTTCCCGAGGACTACGAGATGGCCTGCGATCTGCGCGTTACGATGCCCATGATGGGCCGCGCAGATAGCCTGAACGCCGCTATCGCTGCGGCGGTTCTGGGATATGAGGTGCTTGCGACGATAAACGCCCGACCTTGATAGGCCGGGCGTTCAAAGAATCGATTATCCTCAGCGCTTAGGCGCTGACGGGAATATCGTCATCATCGTCTTCGGTCACCAGCAGGATGCCGATGCCGACCGCTGCAATGGCAAGAACGATGAAGGCGGGAGCGATGCTCGCGCCGCCGAGTTCCGATTCATCGGCAACCGGAGCGATCCGCTCGGGAGCCGACTGAGCGACGACCGGAGCCGCGACGAGCGTCGCAGCGGCGGTGCCGAGTGCTAGTTTCTTGATCAACATAAAAGCCTTTCTCTGGTCTCTCTCACCCTATTGACGAGCGAAAGGACCCTAAGTTCCAATGGATACTATCATTCGCGGGGAGTTTCGCCGAGGCGTGCGTCCGCCACGTCCGATCGCGACCATCACTGCAATACCGCAAAAAAGCCTCACATGCAAGTTGGCGCCATGGGCATCCTAAGAACCGCAACGAGCCATTTCATGGGGTTAATCCACGATTAGCGAAGAAACGAGCATGGGAAAATCGAATCCGCCTATCGAAGGCGCAATCTGATCACTCCGAATATTACGGCCTATCGCTGCTCTCGGCCAGTTGCGGCGCGTCCACGGCATCCAGATCCTGCGCAGTGTAGCGCGGTGTGCCTTCGACCAGGGGGACCTCGTCGATCTCCCGCTTGCCGATCTCGATGCCCTTTTCCTGCATCCGCCGGGCCGAGGTCAGCACGTTGCGTTCGAAGCTCCCGACGAAGCTGTTGTAATTCTTTACGGCCGATTCCAGCCCGCTCCCCATCCGCTTGAGATGCTGCGAGGCGGTTTCGAGCCGTCCGTAGAGTTCGGTTCCGATCCGCCCGATCTCGCGCGCTTCGTTGGCCAGCGCATCCTGCCGCCAGACCTGCGCGACGGTGCGGGCTATGGCGACGAGATTGGTCGGCGTCGCCAGCAGGACCTTTTTCTCGAAGGCGAAATCCCAGAGTTCGGGGTCCGCGTCGAGCGCGGCGGCCACGAAGTGCTCCCCCGGCACGAACATGACGACATAGTCCGGCGCGTCTTCGAACTGGCTCTGATAGCTTTTCGCGCCGAGCGTCTGGACATGGTTGCGCATCGACTGGGCGTGGAGCTTCAAATGCCGCTTGCGCTCGCTCTCGTCCTCCGCCTCGAACGCGGCCTGATAGGCGTTGAGCGAGACCTTCGAATCGATCACCAGCTTCTTCTGGCCGGGCACGTTGACGATGGCATCGGGTCGCAACCGGCCCTCTTCGGTGTCGATCGACTGTTCGAGCTGGAAATCGGTATGCTGGGCCAACCCGCATTGTTCGAGCAGGTTCTGCAACGCCCGTTCGCCCCAGCGCCCGCGCGCCTTGGGCGCGTTGGTGAGCGAATTGCCGAGCCGCTGCGCCTCGCGCCGGACCTCTTCCTGCCCCAGCCGCATCTGTTCGATCTGGGTCGCCAGCGAGGAAAAGGCATTGGTGCGCTTCTCCTCCAGCGCCGCGACCTGATCCTCGTATTTCTTTAACCGATCACCCACCGGCTGGAGCAGCGCGCGGATCTTCTCTTCCGAGGATCGCTCCGAATGGCCGAAGCGTTCGGCGGCGCGCTCCAGGAACGCCTCCTGCGCCTTGCCGAGCACCGCCGAGCCGGTGTTCTGAAATTCCTTCAGCAATTCCTCGCGTGCCTCGACCAACAGGCGCTTCTGCTCGTCGAAATTGGCGGTCTTTTCGCGCAAGGTGGCGAGTTCGGACGACAGCGCGCCATTGGTGCGCCGCAACTCCTCCAGCGCACTCTCATGCGCCGCGCGCGTCTCGCGCAATTCTTCCGACAGCGCATCGGCCCGCCCCGCCCGCTCGCGCGCGGCCTCGAGATCGGCGAAGGTGCGAAGATATTTCGCATCCAGCTCGCGCGCTTCCGAATCGCGCTCCGCATGGCGGGCTTTCCACTCCGCCACCGGGCGCGAACCGAAGAAATACCCGAGCCCCAGGCCGATCAGAAGCGCAGCGAGGATGAAGACGATTACAATACTATCCATCGCCGGAACATAGCTGGAACGCAGCCTGTAGGAAAGACCGCAGCTCTATCGTCATGGAACAATCCCCAGCCCCGGCCGCTCATCAGGCGAAGGAGACCAACACTATGTCGATCAAGGAAATGATCCAGGACCACCCGCAAGTCGGCGAAGGCTATACCGACGAACTCGGCCAGGCAGTGAAGCACGCCATGTATGGCGCGGCGATCATGAACAGTTGCGCTGATGCCTGCCTCGCCGAGCCGAATGCGGGCGAGCGGGCGGAGTGCATCCGTCGCTGCCTCGACGCGTCCGACGCCTGCACCGCGTTCTACCGCATGGGCAGCCGCCGCACGGGTGGCAATGTGCCAGCGATCAAGGCAATCGGCGAAGCGGTGCTGGTGGCGGTGAAAGCCTGCCACGATCTGTGCAAGATGCATGACGACGCGCATTGCAAGCGCTGCGCGAAAATGTGCGAGGAAATCCTGGCAGACGTGCGCAAGGCGCTCGACACGATGGACCGGTAATCGGGCCCACCGATGACCTTGCGGGGCTGGACTAGCGTCCGGCCCCGCGATGTTTCAACCAGAGATTGATCAGCAGGCGAAATCCGATGGTGAAGACGACGAAATAGATCGCGAACCGGATCGCGAGCTCGTCGAACCCCATACCCTCGTCCAGCCGTTTCCAGGTGCACATCAGCAGCGCATAGAGCAGCCCCGCGACCGAGGCCGTGTGCCACCCCATTGCGGGTGCGGGTGGACTGCCGCCAGGTTCGCTCAAGCGGCTTCGCGCAGTTTCTTGAGCTTCTTCAATGCCATGCTGCGCTTCAGCCGCGAGAGATGGTCGATGAAGAGAATGCCCTCGAGATGGTCCATCTCGTGCTGGATACAGGTCGCCATCAGGCCTTCCATATCCTCTTCATGGGTTTCCCCTTCGAGATCCTGATACTGCACCCGGCAGGTTGCGGGCCGGTCGACATCGGCGAAGATGTCGGGAACCGAAAGGCAGCCTTCCTGATAGCTGGCCAGCTCTTCCGCCGGGTCGAGAATCACGGGATTGACGAATACCCGCGGTTCCTTCTTCGTCGGATAGTGGACGTGGGAATGGCCGCCGTGATTGCACTCTTCGGGCTCGGCATCCTCGTCTTCCGGCTGGAGATCGATGACGAGCACGCGCTTCGGCACGCCCACCTGGATCGCGGCGAGCCCGATGCCCGACGCATCGTACATCGTGTCGAACATGTCGGAGACGAGTGTCTTCAGCTCGTCATCGAATTCGGTGACGGGGGTCGAGACGGTCTTGAGCCGGGGGTCCGGCACTTCGAGGATTTCATGGATAGCCATCTCGGCGAGATAGGCGCGAAGCGCGCGATTCTCAAGAGACCGGTCGCCGCGCCCTCAAGGCCTGCGCCAGCGTGCCCTCGTCGAGATAGTCGAGTTCGCCCCCCACCGGGAGACCGTGGGCCAGTTGCGTGATCCTGAGGGGAAAATCCTCCAGCCGTTCGGCGAGGTAATGCGCGGTGGTCTGCCCCTCCAGCGTGGCGTTCATCGCGAGGACGACCTCGTCCACCCCGCCCGCCTCTATCCGCGCCATCAGGGAGGCGACGTTCAAATCCTCGGGCCGCACTCCGTCGAGCGCGGACAGGCGCCCGCCGAGCACGTGATAGGTCCCCGCGAATAGCTTCGCCCGGTCGAGCGCCCACAAATCCGCGACATCCTCTACCACGCAGAGCGATTTCGCGTCGCGGCGCGGGTCGGAGCAGATGCCGCACGGATTGCGCGTGTCGACATTGCCGCAAATGTCGCATTCGACCAGCGCCTCGCCCACCTGCGCCAGAGCTTCCAACAACGCGGGCAAAGCGCTTTCCCGCCGCTTGACCAGCCACAGCACCGCGCGCCGTGCGCTGCGCGGCCCCAGGCCCGGCAGGCGGGCGAGCGCGGAAGCGAGGGTTTCGATTTCTTGCGATGCCATGGCCTGACAGATAGGGGCGCGGCACGAACAGAGAAAGGCTCGCTGCCCCGTCATGCGCATAATCTTCATGGGAACGCCCGATTTCGCGGTGCCGACATTGCAGGCGCTGGTCGATGCCGCGCATGAGGTGGTGTGCGTCTACACCCAGCCGCCCCGTCCCGGCGGACGGCGCGGGCGCGAGCTGACGCCTTCGCCGGTTCAAAGCCGCGCGGAGGATCTGGGGATCGAGGTGCGCCACCCGACCTCGCTGAAATCCGCCGAGGAGCAGGCGCGTTTCGCGGACCTGGAGGCCGATGTCGCTATCGTCGCGGCCTATGGGCTGATCCTTCCCCAGGCAGTGCTCGACGCGCCCAAGCATGGCTGCCTCAACGTCCATGCCTCCATCCTGCCAAAATGGCGGGGCGCGGCGCCGATCCACCGGGCGATCATGGCGGGCGATCCGGTGACGGGGGTGACGATCATGCAGATGGAAGCGGGATTGGACACCGGACCTATGCTGGCCTTCGCGAGGACGCCGGTCGAGGACAAGACGACCGGCGAACTTACCGAGGAGCTCGCCCAGATCGGCGCGCAATTGATGGTCGGCACGCTGATCGACCTCGCGGCGCTGCATCCGCTCGAACAGGACGACGACAAGGCGACCTATGCCGCCAAGATCGACAAGAGCGAGGCGCGGATCGACTGGTCGCGCCCGGCCGATGAGGTCGTGCGCCACATTCACGGCCTGTCACCCTTCCCCGGCGCGTGGTTCGAACTCGATGGCGAGCGGGTCAAAGTCTTGCGGGCAGAACGGGTTGAGGGCGCCGGTGCCGCTCCGGGCGAGGTGCTGGACGACCGCATGACGATCGCCTGCGGGCAAGCCGCGATCCGCCCGCTTGAATTGCAGCGCGCGGGCAAGCCCCGGATGGACAGGGCGACCTTCCTGCGCGGCAAACCCGTATCGGCGGGGACCGTGCTTCCTTGACCCGCTTCGCCCTCACGCTCGAATTCGACGGAACCCCTTTCTTCGGCCTCCAGCGCCAGAAGGACGGGCCGAGCGTGCAGCAGGCTGTCGAGGAGGCAGTGATGCGCGTGACGGGGGAGGAGGTGCGGATGCATAGCGCGGGCCGCACCGATGCGGGCGTCCACGCGCTCGCCATGCGCAGCCATGTCGATATCGCAAGGGACATCGCGCCCTTCCGCCTGATGGAGGCGCTCAACGCCCATCTTCGCCCCGATCCTGTCGCGGTGACTCACTGCGAGATCGTGCCCGACGACTGGCACGCCCGCTTTTCCTGCACGGGGCGCGCCTATGTCTATCGCATCGCCAATCGCAGGGCGCCGCTAACGCTCGAAAAAGACCGGTTGTGGCAGGTCCCGCAAGAGCTAAACCACGAGGCCATGCACCGCGCCGCGCAGGCGCTGGTGGGCTTGCACGATTTCACCACCTTCCGATCGGTCCACTGCCAGTCCGACAGCCCGGTGAAGACGCTCGACCGGCTCGCTGTCGAGCGGGACGGAGAGGAAGTCCGCATCCACGCCGAAGCGCGCAGTTTCCTGCATCATCAGGTCCGCTCGATGGTGGGATGCCTCGCCCTCGTCGGCATGGGCCGCTGGGACGAGCCGCGCGTGGCCGAAGCACTTGCAGCGCGCGACCGTCAGGCGCTGGGGCTGAACGCTCCGCCGCACGGGCTGTATTTCGTGCGGGCGGTGTATGGCGAAAGCGGGGATCCATCGTCCGAAAATTAGCGGCTGGTGCGGTTCTCGATCGCTCTGGATTGCCGCGTCGCCTGTGGCTCCTCGCAATGACGAATTTCGGGTGCATTGCCCATTCCACCTCGTCATTGCGAGCGTAGCGACGCAATCCAGGACCCGCGCGCCACCAACGGTTGTGTCCACGCCGCTCCCTCCCTAACGAAGGTTGCAAAAGGAGACCCAAGGATGACCACGACCGGCAAGCAACTCTTCACCACGCTCGAAGCGGACGGCACGCTCACGCTCGAAATCGCGGAAAGCACCTTTCCCGAACCCAAGAGCAATCAGGTCCTCGTGAAGATGGAGGCCGCGCCGATCAATCCGTCCGACCTCGCCATCCTGACCGGCGCGGCGGATTTCGAGAACGCGGACTATTCGCCCGGCAAGGTCGTCGCCAAGATGCCCGAACCGTTCAATTCCGGGTCCAAGGCGCGCCATGGCCAGCGGCTTCCCGCCGGCAATGAAGGTGCGGGCACCGTGGTCGCCACGGGCGATGGCGACATGGCGAAGGCGCTGATGGGCCAGCGGGTCGCCTGCGTACCCGGAACCGCCTTCAGCGAATACGCCATCGCGGACGCCACCATGTGCCTGCCTCTCGGCGATCACAGCGCGGAAGATGGCGCGTCGAGCTTCGTCAATCCGATGACGGCGCTTGGCTTCGTCGAGAATGCCAAGATGGATGGGCAGGACGCCATCCTCCACACTGTGGGCGCGTCCAATCTCGGCCAGATGCTCAACCGCATCTGCCAGGAGGACGGGATCAAGCTCGTCAATATCGTGCGCAAGCCCGATCAGGCGCAGATGCTCAAAAGTCAGGGCGCGGAATACGTGGTCGATTCCTCGCAGGACGATTTTGCCGCGCAGCTGCGCGACGCGATCGACGCGACGGATGCCTTTTACGGCTTCGACCCGATCGGCGGCGGCAAGATGGTCGATCACTGCTTCAAGGCGATGGAGCAGGTCGCGGTTTCGAAGATGACCGAATATTCGCGCTATGGGTCGAACCAGCAGAAGCGGATGTTCATCTATGGCCGCCTCGACATGGGGCCGACCACGCTGACGCCCAGCTACGGGTTCGGCTGGACGCTGTCGGGCTGGCTGCTGACCCCGTTCCTCCAGAATGCGGGGATGGAGCGGGTCGTGCGGATGCGCCAGCGCGTCCTCGACAATCTAACCACGACCTTCGCCAGCTCTTACAAGAAGAAGGTCTCGCTCGAAGAGATGCTGACCAAGGACGCGATTCTCGATTATCGCCAGATGAAGACCGGCGAGAAATATCTGGTCACGCCGCAGGCCTGATCGGGGGCCTGATCGGGGGCCTGAACCCGGTCGCCTAATTCCCGTCGAAAGCACGCTGGATCGCGGCGAGGTCGGTGACCTCGTTCGCGATCAGCACCTGCAAGAGCAGGCGCGCCTTCTGGGGATTGAGCGCGCGCGCGGCGACGAAGCCATTGCTGTCGTCGTCGGGCTCGCGGTCCACCAGCCCCTCTTCCGCTCGGCTGGCGCGCACCACGAAGACGCCGCGTTGCCGCATCCGGCGTAAAGCCGCGCGCACGTCCTCGGGGAAGTTCCCCTCCCCCACGCCCGCCATCACGACACCGCGCGCGCCAGTGCCGACCATGCGCTCGACCGCCGCGCCGGTCAGCCCGGCATGGGCGTGGATCACCGCCACTTCGGGTAGCTCGTTCGCCCAAGCGAAGCGCGCCGCCGCTCCCTCGCGCCAGGGGGCGCCGAACCATTCAAGCGCGGCGGGACTGACCAGCCCAAGCGATTCGCGCGGGAAACCGCGAAAGGCTTCCGCCCCGCGCGTCCTTACCTTGCGCACGTCGCGCGCCGCGAAGACGCGGTCCCCCATCACGACGAGCACGCCGCGCCCGGCGGCCTGCGGATCGCTGGCGACCCGCACCGCGTTGGCGAAATTGCGGAGCCCGTCATACCCCACCGCATCGGCGGGCCGCATCGCGCCGACCAGCACGACCGGCTTGGTGGCGGGCAGCGTCAGGTCGAGCAGGAAGGCAGTCTCCTCCAGCGTGTCGGTCCCATGGGTGACGATGACGCCCTGGCAGGATTCGTCCGCGAGCGCTTCGAGGATCGCGGCGTGGAGCGGCGCCCAGACCTGCGGCCCGATATCCGCCGAATCGATATTGGCGATCTGCCGCCCCGACAGCTCGGCCTCCAGGCCGAGATCGCCGACATCCTCGAGATAGGCGTCAATCCCGATCTCACCCGCGCGATAATCCTTGGCGATCGCGGAGCCCGCGATCCCCGCGATCGTGCCTCCGGTGGCGAGAACGGTGAGCCTGGTCGTCATGTCGCGCGCTCTAGGGCGCGTGGCGCATCCTCGGCAATTGCTTTTCGCCTCCGCCGCGCTATGTGCCCCCTCACGCTTCCCCGATCGGGACGCGGGCGCTTAGCTCAGTTGGTAGAGCATCTCGTTTACACCGAGAGGGTCGGCGGTTCGAGCCCGTCAGCGCCCACCATCTCCTCGTCGCTTCAAATCCTCTTGCGGGCGCTCAGGCGCAACGGCACGCCCGGAGCCGCGATCCGAAACTCCATGGCCGACAGCGCGGTCCGCGCGCTGCTTTGCAGGCAGCGCCATACCGTATCCGGCAGCGGGCTTCGTCGCACGGTATCCAGCACGCAAACCGCCCCGATCCTGGCGCCGCTTCGCGTCACGATCGGAAGGCCCGCATAAAATCGCAGGCTTTGGGTGCCCGTGACGAACGGATTGTCGCGAAAGCGCCGATCTGACGTCGTGTCGCAGACCTCCAAGGGTATGGGATAGCGGATCGTATAATCACAGAAGGCGAATTCGCGTGGCATTACTGCCGCGGCGAGCCCGGACCGCCCGTAGAACCACTGGACGTCTTTTCCGACCACCGTAATGGCCGCGAACGGGCAGCCCGAAATGCGACGAAGATCCTGCGCCAAACCGTCAAGATACCGGTCGATGGGCAATCCGAGCGCCCCGATCCTCGCGGTTTCCTCAATCCTGACCGCTTCCGACACGTACGAACCCATGCGGGCTTCCCCAAACAAGTTACCGGTGGGATTGCCTGGGACATCGATCCTACGATACTGTTAATTCGTAGTAATTCGTCCTGTTTCGCGTATTTTTATACCCGCGATCACTGATTTTCGATTTTATATGCCCGCCAATCAGTTGTCGCTGATCGTATAATACGAGTTTCAAGGATCGCGGATAGTCAGTTGGACGATGCGATCGCCTCGTCGAGCGCGGCGCGCACTTCGGGATCAGCCCAATCCAGATCGCCGGTCACCCGCCAGATTTCGCGCCCGCCCGCATCATAGAGAACGGTGGTGGGCAGATTGCCCGAAAGAGCGAAGCTCAAGGCGGTTTCGGTGTCGAGCCACGGTTCGAGATAGGCGAAATCGCGTTCGGCAAAGAAAGGTTCGACCACCTCCGCGCCCTGCAAGTCCTGGCTCGCCACAATGACCCGCAGATCGCCGTCGTAATCGCTCGCCAGATCGTCGAGCAGGGGCATCTCCTTGACGCAGGGCGCGCACCAGGTGGCCCACAGGTTCAGCAGGACGGGCTGGCCCTGAAGCGCGCCCAAATTGAGCGTGCGGCCATCGGGATGCGTCAGATTGACGGCAGGCATCAGCTCACCAGCCTTGCTGCGGTCGATCTCTCCGGTGGGGGCGGCGGCAGCCGCGGCGGGAGTTTCTTGCGCGGGTTCGGCCGTGTCCCTATCGCAACCGCCCAAGGCTGCCAGAAGGACGAATGCGAACGTGAGCGAAGACCGGGACGAGAAGACGGGCACGGCAGGTTCCAATGCGATGTGGGGCGGCAGGTTCGCCGCCGGGCCTAGCGCGATCATGCGCGAAATCAACGCTTCGATCCCGTTCGACAAGGCGCTCTGGCGGCAGGACATCGCGGGCAGCCGCGCCCATGTCGCCATGCTGGCGGCGCAGGGCATCGTCACGCCCGACGATGCGGCGACGATCGATGAGGGGCTGGCCCGGATCGCCGAGGAATACGAGCGCGACGGCGTGCCCGAGGACTGGGATCTCGAGGATATCCACATGACGGTGGAATCGCGCCTGTCCGAACTGGTCGGGCCGGTCGCCGGGCGGCTCCACACCGCGCGCAGCCGCAACGATCAGGTGGCGACCGATTTCCGCCTCTGGGTGCGCGAGGCCAGTCTGCGCGCCGAAGCGGGGCTGGAGGCGCTGCAACGCGCGCTCGTCACCCGCGCCGGAGAACATGCTGACAGCATCATGCCGGGCTTCACTCACTTGCAGACCGCGCAGCCGGTGACTCTCGGCCACCATCTCATGGCCTCTTACGAGATGACGAAGCGCGACCGCAGCCGGTTTTCCGACGCGCGGGCGCGGATGGACGAATGCCCGCTTGGCAGTGCAGCGCTGGCGGGCACCGGCTTCCCGATCGACCGCGAGGCGACCGCGCGGGCACTCGGCTTCGCGGAGCCCACGCGCAACAGCCTCGATGCCGTGTCCGACCGCGATTTCGCGATGGACTACCTTCAAGCGGCCAGCCAGTGCGCCATCCACCTCTCGCGCCTCGCCGAGGAACTGATCCTGTGGGCCAGCCAGCCCTTCGGCTTCGTCCGCCTGCCCGATACGCTGTCCACCGGCAGCTCGATCATGCCGCAGAAGAAGAACCCCGATGCCGCCGAACTGGTGCGCGGCCATGCAGGGCGCATCATCGGTTGCGCGACATCGCTGATGATCACGATGAAGGGCCTTCCGCTCGCCTATTCCAAGGACATGCAGGACGACAAGCCGCCCGTATTCGAGGCGGCGGGCCTGCTCGACCTGTGCCTCGCCGCGACGGCGGGCATGATCGCCGACAGCGAGTTCAGGACCGACCGGATGCGGCAGGCGGCGGAAATGGGCTTCGCCACCGCGACCGATCTCGCCGACTGGCTTGTGCGCGAGGCGGACATCCCGTTCCGCGAAGCGCACCACATCACCGGCGCTGCGGTAAAATTAGCCGAGAGCCGCAATGTGGCGCTGGATGCCTTGCCGCTTCAGGATTTGCAGGCCATCGACGCGCGGATCGACGATCGCGTGTTCGCCGCGCTGTCGGTCGACGCATCGGTCGCGGCGCGCGCCAGCTATGGCGGAACCGCGCCGGACGAGGTACGCAAGCGCGTGGCCGAAGCGCGCGCCGCGTTGGGAATGGAGAAGTGATGCGCCGTCTGATTATCCTGACCAGTGGCGCCCTCCTTGCCGGATGCGGCCAGCAGGCCGCGCTGGAACCGCCGCCGGGCGAAAGCCTGCCGCCCGCTCCCTATGGGAGCGCGGAGCGGCCCGATGCCGAGGACCTGCTCGAACTGGACCCCCAGGCCGCGCCCGAACGCAGCGTCGAACTGCGCCGTCGCAGCGAGGAGCGTGAGGACAATCCCTTCGACCTGCCGCCCGAATGAAAGCATTCAGATCATAGACGCAGGCGATAGGCGCAAAGCAAGCCTTGCTCGACAGCGCGGCAAAGCTTCGCCAATGGCGCGCCCATGGATCATTTTCAGCTTCGCGACGGCGTCCTCCACGCAGAAGACGTTCCTCTTCCCCACATCGCCGAAGAGGTCGGCACGCCGGTCTATGTCTATTCGCGCGCGACACTGGTGCGCCATGCCCACGTCTTTCGCGACGCGCTGAGCGGGCTCGACGATCCGCACATCGCCTTCGCCGTCAAATCAAACCCCAATCTCGCCGTCCTGCGCGTGTTGGCGAACGAGGGCTATGGGGCCGATGTCGTTTCGGGCGGCGAGCTGGCGCGAGCGCTGGCAGCGGGTATGAAGCCGGAAGGCGTGGTCTTCAGCGGCGTCGGCAAAACCCACGCCGAGCTGCTCCAGGGCCTCGAAGCCGGGATCGGGCAGTTCAATATCGAGAGCGAGGAAGAGGGCTACGAACTGGCCGCGATCGCCCGCCGGCAGGGGATGACAGCCCGCTGCGCCCTGCGCGTCAATCCCGATGTCGATGCCGAGACGCACGAAAAGATCTCGACCGGCAAGCGCGAGAACAAGTTCGGTGTCCCCTATGATCGCGCCATTCAGCTCTACGCCGCGATGTCGGCGGAGGAAGGCCTCGATATGCGCGGGATCGCGGTTCATATCGGCAGCCAGCTGCAAAGCCTCGAACCGCTCGAAACCGCGTTTCTGAAGGTTGGAGCGCTGGTCCGCGATCTGCGCGCTCAGGGCTGCGCCGTCACCCATGTCGATCTGGGAGGGGGGCTCGGCGTCAGCTATCGCGAAGAGGAGACACCTCCCAGCCCCGCCGAATACGGTGCGATGGTCGCGCGCGTGACGAAGGATTGGGGTGTCCGCCTGATATTCGAGCCCGGACGCGTGATCGCCGCCAATGCGGGCGTGTTGCTGGCCCGTGTCATCCGGTCGAAACGCAGCGGCAACGGTCCGCCCTTCCTCGTCGTCGACGCCGCGATGAACGATCTCGCCCGCCCCGCAATGTATGGCGCATGGCACGATTTCGCCGCGGTCGCGCCCGATGGGACGCGCACCACCGCCCATATTGTCGGCCCGATCTGCGAAACGGGCGACACCTTCGCGATGGACCGGGATTGCGACACGCTGGCGGCGGGCGATCTCGCCGTCTTCCGCAGCGCGGGCGCCTATGGAGCGACCATGGCGTCGAGCTACAATTCACGCGGTTTCGTGCCCGAGGTGCTGGTCGATGGCGATCGCTATGCGGTGGTCGCCGACCGGATCGCGCCTGGTGCGATCATGGAATCCGAGCGCGTTCCGGACTGGCTGACGTGAACGGCCTGCCTCTGCTCCACCGACTGGAAGGCGCGCGGATCGTCCTCGTCGGAGATTGCGCGATGGCGGAGGCCAAGCGGCGGCTGGTGGAACGCGCAGGCGGCACCTGCGTGAGCGAGGCCGAAGCGCATCAGGCGCGGCTGGGCTTCGTGGCGCTGGACGATGGGCGCGAGGCGGAGGCCGCTGCCTTGCGGCTCAAGCGTCAGGGGTTGCTGGTCAATGTCGCGGACCGACCTGAGCTTTGCGATTTCACTTTGCCGAGCGTGCTGGAACGTGGCCCGATCACCGTGGCGGTGGCGACGGGTGGGGCATCGGCAGGGCTGGCGAAACAGCTGCGGCTGGCGCTCGAACGGATCTTGCCGGCATCTTTGGGCGCTCTCGCCTCGCGGCTGGGGGACGCGAGACAGGGAATGCGCGATCGCTGGCCCGATGGGGGTGAGCGGCGGCGCGCGCTCGATGCGGCGCTGGCGAGCGGCGGGGTGCTCGATCCGCTCGATGCAGGTTCCGCGAACCGGGTCGAAGACTGGCTGAAAGGACAGGACAAGCGCGACGGCGCAGGGGTCGTGGAGATCCTGCTGAGGAGCGCCGATCCCGACGATCTCACGCTACGCCAGGCGCGCCTGTTGGGCACTGCCGATTATGTCGTTCACCCGCGTGACATATCCGAAGCGATCCTCGTGCGCGCCCGCGCCGATGCCGAGCGGGTCGCGTTGGAAGACGGCCCGAGCGGAGACGATCCCGTGTCTGGCGACCACGGCCTAACGGTCGTCCTGCGCATGAAGCCCGCCGACGCCTGACGCGCGCCAATCAGCTCAATTGCCCGCCGTCGCCTGCCAGCGCGGCGAAATAGCGGGCCATGGCGGCTGCCCCGTCCTCGCTCAGATCGATAAAGGCCCGGCGGCGGTCCTGATCGTCCTGTTCCCGCACCAGCAGGCCGAGATCGAGCATCTGCCCGATCCAGCGCAGCGCGGTCGTCGGCGGGACGCCCGCCGCGATGCAGAGCGAGGTCACCGATACGCGGCGATGTTCGACCCGCGCGGCAGTCAGATCGAGCAGGATATCCCAGGCCGGATCGGCGAACAGATCGGGGAGCAGGAATTTGCCGCGCAGGCGCCGCTGATGGATGATGCGGTGAACCAGCCGCGCATCGGGCAGAGCGGGCCGCGCCCGGCGACGTCCGTCCCCACCTTCTCCCTTGAACCCCGGTGCGGGCGATTCGAGCCGCGTGGTGCCGCTTTCGAACCGGTCGAGGCGATCCGACAACCGGCCCAATTGTTCGGTCAGCTTGAGGAAAGCGAGGCGATCCTCTTCATCCATTTCGCGCACCCGGCGGCCCTGAAGCCGCGCGAGCGCCGCGCCCAATGCGATCAACCCTTCCGATTGCCGCCCGCCGATCACGATCTGGGGATGCGAGCGTTCGAGACAGCCGAACACGTCCTCGAGCGCGGCCTCGCTCGTCAGCACGATCAGCTGCGCGCCCGATCGCACGGCCCGCTCGTCCAGCCGGACGAGCGCCGCCATCTCAGCGCCGGAAACGGACGGCACGTCGATAGCGACGATATCACCGAGCAGCCCCGCCGTCCCCTCGGTCACATCCGACAGTTTCCGCAAGGCCTGGACGCCGAGCCCGGCCAGCCGCGCATCGTCCGCGATCCGCGTGAGCCGCGCGGCATCCGATCCGAACAGCGACAGGCTTCGCCCGGCAGAGGAAACAGCCGCCGCAGCAGCACCCGATCCATCCACCCAGTCAGGGTCCGCATCCACGAGATAGGCCAGCTGCGCCATACGATTCGCTCCGCTTCAAGCCGGAACGGGAATAGAACAGAACGAGACTATGTCAAGAATGGAGGATATCCGTTTCGGATCGATCTCCCGCTCAGGGGCGGATATCGATCGGCGTTCCGTCTGGCACCAGGCTCCATAGCTCCGCGATTTCGCGATTCGAGAGGGCGATGCAGCCATCGGTCCAGTCGCCCTCCACCCGATCGTCGAAGGACAGCGCATTGGGCTGGCCGTGGATGAAGATATCGCCGCCCGCAGACCGCCCGCGTGCGCGCGCATAGGCGCGATCCTGCGCGTTGGGATAGGAGACGTGGAGGCTGAGATAATAGCTCGATTGCGGATTGGCGTAATCGAGCGTGTAGCGGCCCTCGGGCGTCTTCTCGTCGCCCTGGAACCGCTTGTGGCCCTGTGGCGCATCGCCGAATTGGAGCCCGCGATAGGTGCGGATAGCCTTGCCACCCTGATAGACCCACAAGGTCCGTTCGGATTTGTCGACCACGACGAGATCGGCCCTCTCGCCCGCCCGCGCCTGCTGCGCGCTCGTCGGATTCGCGATAAGCGAGGCGAGGAAAAGAGAGGCCGAGGCGAGAAAGCGCATGATCGCCAGCCTAGCCCCGACACCTTGCGATGTCGTCAATTCCGATGGGATCAGTCCACGAACGGATCGCGCATCAGAATCGTATCGTCGCGTTCCGGGCTGGTGGATACCAACGCCACGGGGGTTTCGATCAGTTCCTGGATGCGCTGGATATACTTGATCGCATTGGCGGGAAGGTCGGCATAGCTGCGCGCGCCCGCCGTGCTTTCCTTCCACCCCTCCATCGTCTCGTAGATCGGCTGCACCGCCGCCTGGTCGGCCGCATGGCTGGGCAGGTAATCATAGACCTGACCGCGCAGGCGATAGCCGGTGCAGATCTTCACCTCGTCCAATCCGTCGAGCACGTCGATCTTGGTCAGGGCGATCCCGGTCACCCCGCTGATCGAGCAGCTCTGGCGCACTATCACCGCGTCGAACCAGCCGACGCGGCGCTGGCGCCCGGTGACGGTGCCGAATTCATGACCCCGCTCGCCCAGAAGCTGGCCGATCTCGTCTTCCAGCTCGGTCGGGAACGGGCCGCTGCCGACGCGGGTCGTATAGGCTTTGACGATGCCGAGGACGAAGCCGGTGCTGCTCGGCCCCAGCCCGCTGCCCGCCGCCGCCGTACCGCTAACCGTGTTGGAGCTGGTGACGAAGGGGTAGGTGCCGTGATCGATATCGAGCAACACGCCCTGTGCGCCTTCGAACAGGATCTTGGCGCCCGCTTTCCGCACCTTCTTCAACCGCTTCCACACCGGCTGCGCATATTGCAGCACGAAGGGCGCGATGGCGCGCAGTTCCTCGAGCAGGGCGGCGCGATCGATCGGCTCCTGGTCGAACCCGGCGCGAAGGGCATCGTGATGCGCGCACAGGCGATCGAGCTGCGGTTCCAGATCGTCGAGATGCGCCAGATCGCACACCCGGATCGCGCGGCGGCCGACCTTGTCCTCGTAAGCCGGGCCGATCCCGCGCCCGGTCGTCCCGATCTTGCCCTTGCCCGCAGCGGTTTCGCGCAGCCCGTCGAGATCGCGGTGGAGTGGCAAGATGAGCGCGCAATTGTCGGCGATGGCGAAATTGTCGTCGGTGATCGTCACGCCCTGGCCTTTGAGCTTCTCGATCTCGGACTTGAGCGCCCAGGGGTCGAGCACCACGCCATTGCCGATCACCGAGAGCGTGCCCGAGACGATCCCGCTCGGCAGTAGCGACAATTTATACGTCGTCCCGTCGATCACCAGAGTGTGGCCGGCATTGTGCCCGCCCTGGAAGCGCACCACGGCATCGGCCCGGCTCGCCAGCCAGTCGACGATCTTGCCCTTGCCCTCGTCGCCCCACTGGGCCCCGATCACGGTAACATTGGCCATATGCGCTCGCTCGTTCCTTTGAAGGGGGGCCATAACACAGGGCCCGAACGCGGGCGGCGTTAGGCGCTGGGGCAGAGCGGGGCAAGTGGCGGGAACGCGCTGCGCGCGGGAAACAACGCGGCTTTTCGGCCATTGAGGGGCAAAGGAGACAGAATTTGACCGACTACCCCACTCTCACTCTCAATGACGGACGCCAGATCCCGCAACTGGGCTTCGGAACCTACAAGATCGCGGACGAGGATGCGCCCGAAATCGTCAAGACCGCGATCGACGTCGGGTACTGGCTGATCGATACCGCCGCGATCTACGAAAACGAAAAAGGCGTCGGCAGGGGTGTCGGCGACTGGTCCGACATTTTCCTTCAGACCAAGATCTGGAACGAGAGCCAAGGATACGAACGGACCAAGAAGGCCGCGCAGAAATGCCTCGACCGCTTGGGACGCGATCATGTCGACATGCTGCTGATCCACTGGCCCTGCCCCGACAAGGGCCTTTTTGTCGAAACCTGGAAGGCGCTGATCGAGCTGCGCGACGAAGGCAAGGCGAAGTCCATCGGCGTATCGAATTTCCGCGAGGAAGACCTGCGCACGATCATCGAGGAGACCGGGGTGACGCCAGCGCTCAACCAGATCGAACTGCACCCCAGCTTCCAGCAGCGCGAACTCCGCAAGGTCCACGATGAACTCGGCATCGTGACGCAGAGCTGGTCGCCCCTCGGCCAGGGGGAGGGCCTGTCCAACGAGACGATCGCCGCCATCGCGAAGGAAACGGGACAGCCCGACAGCGCGGTGATCCTGCGCTGGCATCTCCAGCATGGGCTGGTGCCGATCCCCAAGGCATCGAGCCGCGATCACATCGAGGCGAATTTCAAGGCGCTCGATTTCGAACTGAGCGACGAGCAGATGAAGACAATCGACGCGCTCGACAGCAAGGACGGGCGGATGGGGCCGGATCCTTCCGAATTGAACTAAAATTGCCGGACGAGTGGGGCGCGCAATTCCGTGTGCCCCACTCGTCCGCATAGCCCCTTGCGAACATCCGTTTCGGATGTTGTTGCGATGGACCGCGCTGCCCTCGCAAGACATTCGCCCGCCTTCGAAAAGAAGGGGCGGCTCAGGGTGGCGTCGAAACAATTGCATTTTCTGATGGAACGCCAGCAGCAGCCGAACTGGTGCTGGGCGGCAGCGGCGGCGTCTGCGGGGAATTTTTTCTCGCCCGGTTCCAGCTTCGCCCAATGCGGTATCGCGACCGCCTGTCTCGGCGACAATGCCTGCTGCCGGGCTCCCGATGCCTGCAATCGCTATCACCGCTTGGATACCGCGCTGAAGGCAGCGCATTGTTTCGGCGTGGTCGAAGCGAGACCGGAGCTTTTCGAAAACCTGAAGCTCGCGATCGAGGCGGAGAGGCCGGTCGGCGTGCGCATCGGATGGCGTGGCGGCGGCGGACATTTCGTGATGCTGACGGGCTATGACGATGAAAACGCGGCGGTCGCCGTCGATGATCCGCATTATGGCCGATCGACCGTCCGGTTCGACGCTTTTCCGGCCAGTTACAAATCGGGTGGCGATTGGACCCACTCCTATGCCACGCGCGGATCGTAGGAGCGCCCCGTGCCGATCGAATTTCCAACCGGCGGGCCCGGCGCAATTATCGAGACGATGATCGAGCAGCGATGGGGCGATGCGCTATTGCGCCTCCCGCGCAACACCGCGCGCACGATCGAGGAGGCCCGCGCCAGTTTCGAGGCGGGTGATTTTTTTCGGATATTCTATCCGAGTTTGCAGGATATTGTCGGGGGCGTTCTCGTCGACGACGGGACCACGCATGGCTGGCGCTGCCTGCTGCTCCAGCGCAACCAGATCCTCGCCCAGCTCGAAACCGAACGGAACGGTCGCCCGCTCGCCATCCATATGGGCCAGGCGAAGGACGGGATCATGCAGGCCATGGTTCTGGCCAATCAGCTCGACGGCCGATACCTCGTGGATGCGGTCGAGGTGCCCGCGATCAAACTATGCGCCTTGCGGCTTTGCCCCAAGGATGCAGAGCCTCGCCGCGCCGAATATCTTATTCCCTACGAGCCTGACGCATCCGGCCTGCCCGTCTACACCGTCACGCGTGTTGAGGAGGCGATGACGCTGTTGATACCGCTTGCGAAGCGGATATTGGAGATGAGCGAGGCCGACCCGCTCTCGGGCGGATAACCTAGACGGGGAGCGCTTCGCTCCCCTCCAGCCGGTGGGAGCATCCAAGCGCGCGGGGATCGTCGCTTTCGCCGATCGCGGCGATGGTGCGCCAGCCGATGGCGCGCAGCCGATCGGCGATTGCGGTATCGTGGCCGAGCGGCAGGAACAGCGTATCGCGGGCTGCCTCCCGCGCATTGCCTGACGCTTCGAGCAGGGGTTCGGCATAGAGCGAAAAGCCCGTCGCCGCTTCCTCGCTGCCGCGAATCGTATAGGTGCCGCCGCGCCCGATCGCATTGCGCGCGCCCGCCGCGTAGATCGTGAAGCCGAACCAGCTCTGATATTCGAAGCCGTGCCGCTCGGTCGGGTCGAGCGTGATGCGCGCACGGCCTCCGATCCTGTCCGCGATCGCCTCCAGCCCCTCGATCCGGCTGGCGAGTTCGCCGCCCGCGTCGAGCGCCTTCAGTTTTGCCGCTGCTTCCGCGAACGGGCCTGTCGCATAGAGAAGCGGGAGATAGGCCTGCCCGCCCGCCGCCGCGAGCCCGCCCGCATCCTTCGTGTCGAGCTCGCGCCGCACGGCATCGCGCTGGTCGGCGGCGAGCGGCAGGGCCTCGTCGGCCAGCACGTCCACCAGATCGGGGAGCGTGAAATCGACCGAGATGTCGGACAGGCCCGCCGCTTCCAGGCTGGCTATGGCGAGCAGGACCGCCTCGCTCGCCGCCGAAACCGCATCGCTTCCGATCAGCTCCGCGCCCATCTGGAGGCGCTGGCGTGCCGGATCGAGCTGATCGGCCCTCAACAGCGCGACTTCGCCCGCATAGCAGAGCCGCAGGGGGCGCGGCGCCTCGGCGAGGCCGGTGGCGGCGATCCGCCCGACCTGCACTGTCATGTCGCCGCGAAGGGCCAGCGTCCGCAGGCTCTCGGGATCGGTGAAGCGCACCATGCGCCGCGTCGCCACGCCCTGCATCCGCCCCGCCAGCGAGCGTTCGAATTCGATCAAGGGCGGGCGCACACGGTCGTAGCCATGCGCATCCATCGTATCGAGCACGGCCCGCATCGCCCGCGTAATCGCCGCAGCGCGCGCGGGCAGCGCATCTTCGAGGCCGATGGGGAGGAGATCGTCTTGGTCGGTCATGGCCCCGGCCCTAATCGGCTGAGGACACGAGCGGAAGGCGAAATCCTCCCCGTAGGGCAAGATCAGAAGGCGAGCGGCGTGACCCGGCGCACGCCTTCGATCGCGCAGGCCTTCTGCACCACGTCCTGCGGGATCGGCTGGTCGACGCTGAGCAGCAGCACGGCTTCCCCACCCGCTTCGCGGCGGCCGAGATGGAAGGTGCCGATATTGATCCCGTTCTCGCCCAGCAGCGAACCGATCCGACCGATGAAACCGGGCGCGTCCTCGTTGACGATGTAGAGCATGTGGCCGGTCAGTTCGGCTTCGATCCGGACGCCGAAAATCTCGGTCAGGCGCGGCGCGTCGCTGCCGAACAGCGTGCCCGCCACCGAACGATCGCCGCTATCGGTCCCCACGGTTACGCGCAGCAGGGTGTTGTACGCGCCTTCCGTCTCATGCCGGATCGAGCGGATGTCGAGCCCGCGCTCCTTGGCGAGGTAGGGCGCGTTGACCATGTTCACCGTGTCCGAATACTGGCGCATCAGACCCGCCAGAACCGCGCCTTCGATGGGCTTGCCCGACAGGGCGGCAGCCGCGCCTTCGCGCTCGATACTGATGCGCGTGAGATTGCCATGCGCCAGCTGGCCGACCAGGCTGCCAAGGCTTTCGGCAAGCCCCATATAGGGCCGCAGCTTGGGCGCTTCTTCGGCGGAGAGGCTGGGCATGTTGAGCGCATTGCTGACCCCGCCATTGACGAGGTAGTCCGCCATCTGCTCGGCGACCTGGAGCGCGACATTGACCTGCGCTTCGGTCGTCGATGCGCCCAGATGCGGGGTGCAGACGAAGTTCGGCTTGCCGAACAGGGGCGATTCCTTCGCCGGTTCGGTCTGGAACACGTCCAGCGCCGCGCCCGCGACCTGCCCGCTGTCGAGCGCATCGGCCAGCGCCGCTTCGTCGATCAGGCCGCCGCGCGCGCAATTGACGATGCGGACACCCTTCTTGGTCTTGGCGAGGTTCTCGCGGCTGAGGATGTTGCGCGTCTCGTCGGTCAGCGGCGTGTGCAGGGTGATGAAATCGGCGCGCGCCAGCAGCGTGTCGAGATCGACCTTCTCGACCCCGATCTCGATCGCGCGTTCAGGCGTCAGGAAGGGATCGAAGGCGACGACCTTCATCCTGAGACCGAGTGCGCGCGCGGCGACGATCGAGCCGATATTGCCCGCGCCGATCAGGCCCAGTGTCTTGCCCGTCACCTCGACGCCCATGAAATCGTTCTTGGGCCATTCGCCCGCCTGCGTGCGCGCATTCGCCGCCGGAATCTGGCGGGCGAGCGCGAACATCATCGCGATGGCGTGTTCGGCCGTGGTGATCGAATTGCCGAACGGCGTGTTCATCACCACGACGCCCTTCGAACTGGCGGCGGGGATGTCGACATTGTCGACCCCGATCCCGGCCCGGCCGACGACCTTGAGATTGGTCGCCGCCTCCAGGATCGCGGGCGTTACCTTGGTGGCGGACCGGATCGCGAGCCCGTCATACTCGCCGATCACGGCGGCGAGTTCCTCGGGCGTCATGCCGGGCTTCACATCGACCTCGCAGCCGCGCTCCTCGAAAATGCGCGCGGCGTTGGGGTCCATCTTGTCGCTGATGAGAACTTTGGGTTTGGTCATGGTCTGTATCCTGAGATTCGTCATTCCCGCACGCGCGGAAATCCAGAGCGGCTCGGTCGAGCATTGTTCCCTTGGATTCCCGCCTTCGCGGGAATGACGGGAAAATTTACTGGTTGCGAAGGCTCTCGTAAGCCCATTCGATCCACGGCAGGAGGCGCTTCAGATCCTCCCGTTCAACCGTGCCGCCACACCAGATGCGCAAGCTCGGCGGGGCGTCGCGATAGCCGTTGAAATCGTAACCCACGTCGAGCTTTTCGAGCATGGACGCGATTTTCTTCGGCACGCCCGCCTGATCTTCGGGCGAGAGGCTTTCATACCAGTCGCCCTGGAAGACGAAGCAGACGCCGGTATTGGTGCGCTGCGCCGGTTCGGGGACCATGTTACGAAGCCATGGCGTCGCTTCGATCCAGTCGGTGACGATCTTCGCGTTGGCGTCGGCGCGTTCGAACATCGCTTTGCGCCCGCCGAGGCTCTGCGCCCATTCGAGCGCGTCGATATAGTCCTCGGTCGCCAGCATCGAAGGCGTGTTGATCGTCGCGCCTTCGAAGATGCCGGTGTTGATCTTGCCGCCCTTCTTGAGGCGGAACAGCTTGGGCAGAGGCCATTCGGGATCGTAGCTCTCGATCCGCTCGACCGCCTTGGGGCTCAAGATCAGCATTCCGTGCTGCGCTTCGGAGCCCATGACCTTCTGCCAGCTATAGGTCGTGGCATCGAGCTTGGCCCAGTCCATCTCCTGCGCGAACACCGCGCTGGTCGCGTCATTGATCGTCACGCCTTCGCGCCCCTCGGCCAGCCAGTCCGTGTTCGGGATGCGCGCGCCGGACGTCGTTCCGTTCCAGGTGAAGACGACGTCGTTTTCCTGCGGGATCGAGGCGAGGTCGGGAATGTGGCCGTAATCCGCGTCGAGCGCAGTCAGCTTGGGCAGCTTGAGCTGCTTGACCGCGTCCTGAATCCAGACATTGCCGAAGCTTTCCCACGCCGCCACCGTCGCCGGGCGATCGGGGCGCAGCATCGTCCACATCGCGCATTCGAGCGCGCCGGTATCCGATGCGGGCATGATCCCGACGAGGTAGTCCTCGGGCACGCCGAGCATCTCCTTCGACAGGTCGATGGCGTATTTCAGCCGCGCCTTGCCGAGGCTGCTGCGGTGCGAGCGGCCGAGCGATTCGGTCTTGAGATTGGAGGCGGCCCAGCCCTTGCGCTTGGCGGTGGGACCGGACGAAAAGAAAGGACGCTCCGGCTTCAGAGCGGGTTGGTCAGTCATGTATTCTCTCCTTGCAGAGAGCTCGCGCGGCGTTGGGACCGCGTGGCCCAGGGGCGGCAATAAAGTTGCGGCGCGCCGAGTCAACGTGCAATTACTGGCTATCGACAGGACGGTCCGGCAATCGGATGGCCTGCAAGCTGATGAAGCGAACCCGGTACGCGCCCTCTCGCCCCTCGCCAAATGCGGCGCGCTCGCTTATGGCCCGCCGCGATGGACGTGACCGACCTTCGCATCGCCCTGTTCAGCGGCAATTACAACATGACGGTGGACGGCGCGAACAAGGCGCTCAACCGGCTGGCGGAATATCTGATGCGGCGCGGCGCGGCCCTCCGGGTCTATTCGCCCACGATCGACAAGCCCGCCTTCGAACCGCAGGGCGATCTCGTCAGCCTGCCCTCGGTGCCCATTCCGGGCCGGTCGGAATACCGCATCCCCCTCGGGCTCGATGCCGACACGCGCGAGGACCTCGCCGCGTTCGCGCCTAATATGGTGCACATCGCCTCGCCCGACTTCAGCGCCCGCGCGGCGGTGAGATGGGCGCGCGAGCGGGATATTCCCGTGCTCGCATCGGTGCACACCCGCTTCGAGACCTATCCGCGCTATTACCGGATGAGTTTCCTCGAACCGGTCGTCGAAGCCTATCTGCGCGGGATTTACCGCAAATGCGACGCGCTGGTGACGCCTTCGCAGAGCATGGTCGACACGCTGCACGACCAGCGGATGCATGACGATGTGACGATCTGGTCGCGCGGCGTCGATCGTTCGATCTTCGATCCCACGAAGCGCGACCCGCAATGGCGCCGTGAACTTGGGCTCGAAGATGGCGACGTCGCGATCGCGTTTCTCGGGCGGCTCGTCATGGAAAAAGGGCTCGGCATGTTCGCCGATACGATGGCCTTGCTGCGCGAACGGGGCGTGGCGCACAAGGTTCTCGTCATCGGCGACGGGCCAGCGCGCGGCTGGTTCGAGAAGGCGCTGCCCGATGCGATCTTCGCCGGTTTCCAGACCGGGCCGGACCTCGGCCGGGCGCTCGCGAGCGCCGATATCTTCTTCAACCCCTCGGTCACCGAAACCTTCGGCAACGTCACGCTCGAAGCCATGGCGAGCGGCCTGCCCGTGGTGGCCGCCGGAGCGACCGGAAGCGCGAGCCTCGTGACCGATGGCGAGACGGGCGCGCTGGTCGCTGCAGGATCGCCGGAAGGCTTCGCCGATGCGATCGCCCCCTATTGCCGGGACGACGCGCTGCGCCATGCCCACGGTGAAGCGGGCGAGAGGGCCAGCCGCGCCTATTCCTGGGATGCGATCAACCAGGCCGTGGTCGACACCTATCTAAGGCTGCACGCCCGCACGGATCGCTGATCTACCGCAGCACACCCTTGCGCCGCATCGACCAGCTGTAGATCAGGAGGAAGACCGCCACGCTCCACAACAGGATCGGAAACCATGCGGGCTGCAGCGCTTCCAATTCCGGCGGCATGACCGCGCCCGCTTCGTAGATCGTGGTGAGCAGGATGCCGACCAGCGACAGCGCGAAGGCGATCACCGCCAGCCGGCTTCGAAACAGCAGCAGCAGCGAACCCAGGAACGCGCCGATCGTGCCCATGCCCCAGGCCAGCCTCGCCCAGAAGGGAAACGCATCGAGATAGGCGATCCCGGCGGGCGGGTACTGCATCGCCTCGAACCAGAACGGGCTGCGCAGGTTCGAGAACACGAAATCCGCCGCGCCGATCGCATTCCACAACAGCGTCACCACGCCGACCACCCACAGGTGCCACGGCGCTCCCACCCTTCGATCCATGATAGTCTCCCCTGTTCGGACCTCGTCCGTAGCTTACCCGAACCGCGCATGATGGCAAATCGGCGCACCAATGCCTAAGTCCCGCTCCATGGCCGACCTTTTCGCCGACGAGCTTCCCCCATCACGCCCCGAACCTGTTCGCGAGGATGCCCCGCTCGCTGACCGGTTGCGCCCCGCCAATCTGGGCGAGGTGATCGGGCAGGATCATCTGACCGGGCCCGAAGGCGCGATCGGGCGCATGGTCGCGGCGGGGCGCCTGTCCAGCATGATCCTGTGGGGCCCGCCCGGCACGGGAAAGACGACGATCGCGCGCCTCCTCGCCGACAGCGTGGGGATGCGGTTCGAAAGCGTCAGCGCGGTGTTCAGCGGGGTCGCGGATCTGAAGAAAGCCTTCGCCGCCGCCGACAAGGCCGCCGATGCTGGGCAGCGGACCCTGCTGTTCGTGGACGAGATCCACCGCTTCAACCGGGCCCAGCAGGACGGCTTCCTCCCCTTCGTGGAACGCGGCACGGTGACGCTGGTCGGCGCGACGACCGAGAACCCCAGCTTCGCGCTCAACGCCGCGCTTCTGAGCCGCGCGCAGGTCCTGATCCTCCAGCGGCTCGACCGCGAGGCGCTCGGCCAATTGCTGACTCGCGCGGAGGAGCTGGAAGGCCCCCTCCCCCTGACCGGTCCGGCCCGCGATGCGCTGGTGGCGAGTGCCGATGGCGATGGACGATTCCTCCTCAACCAGGCGGAAACGCTCTACAACGCCCGACTCGATGCGCCGCTCGATCCGGCGGCACTCGGCGCCTTCCTGCAACGCCGCGTTGCGGTCTACGACAAGGATCGCGAGGGGCATTACAATCTCATCTCCGCGCTCCACAAAGCGGTGCGCGGGTCGGACGTGCAGGCATCGCTCTATTACCTCGCGCGAATGCTGACCGCAGGCGAGGAGCCACGCTTTCTCGCCCGCCGCCTCGTGCGCATGGCTGTCGAGGATATCGGCATGGCCGACCCTCAGGCGCTGGTCCAATGCATGGCGGCGAAGGACGCCTACGAATTCCTCGGCTCGCCCGAGGGGGAGTTGGCGCTGGTCCAATCCTGCATCTACCTCGCCACCGCGCCCAAATCGAACGCGGCCTACAAGGCAATGAAGGCGAGTTTCCGCAACGCGAAGGAAACCGGCAGCCTTATGCCGCCGCAAAACATCCTCAACGCGCCGACGAAGCTTATGAAAGAGATCGGATACGGCGTGGGTTACACCTACGATCATAACGCCGAAGAGGGGTTCTCGGGCGACGATTACTGGCCGGAGGAGATGGACGCGCAGACCTATTACGAACCGGTCGATCGCGGGTTCGAGCGCGAGGTGAAGAAGCGCCTGGATTATTGGGACAAATTGCGGCGTGATCGCAAAGCGGTTTAGCCATTTCCTCGCCATTGACTGGTCGGGCGCGAAGGGGCGGCGGCAGAAGGGCATCGCGCTCGCCCTTGCCGATGGCGCGGGCGGCCCGCCGCTTCTGGTAGAGCGCGGGCGTGGCTGGGGGCGGGAGGATGTGCTCGCCCTGCTGCGCGACGATCTGCCGTCCGATACGCTGGTCGGGATGGACCTCGGAATCGCACTCCCCTTCGCGGATTGCGGCGCCTATTTCCCCGGTCTTGCGGACAGCCCGCCCGACGCGCCCGCCCTATGGGCCCGGATCGACGCGGTATGCGCAGACGATCCCCATCTCGAAGCCGGGTCGTTCGTCTCGCACCCGGCGTTCGCGGCTTTTTTCCGCGATGGGGCGGATACCGGCGCGCAGTTTCACTGTGACGGGGCGGAACACGGGCGCGGGCGCTTCCGCGTCACCGAACGGGCGCAGGCCCGGATGGGGTGCAAGCCCTATTCGAACTTCAACCTCGTCGGCGCGGCGCAGGTGGGTAAGTCGAGCCTGACGGGTATGCGGATGCTGAACCGCCTGCGCGGCCATCTTCCGGTCTGGCCGATCGATCCGCTGCCCGATACCGGCTCGGTCGCGGTTGAAATCTATACCAGCCTCGCCGCACGCGAAGCGGGGCGCAGCGCGGCGCGCGCCAAGATGCGCAGCTTCGCGGATCTGAACCGTGCGCTCGTTTCGCTCGGATCGCCGACGGTTGTGGGAGAAGGGGCGATCGACGATCATTCGTCGGACGCGCTATTGACCGCTGCGTGGTTGCGCATGGTCGCGGACGATGCGCGCCGCTGGAATCCCGCCGATCTCACCCCATCCATCGCGCGAACCGAGGGCTGGACTTTCGGCGCGCTATGATCGAAGGGCGTTTCCCTCGCGCATCCGACGCATCGGGCCGGTTTAGCTCAGTTGGTAGAGCAGTTGATTTGTAATCATCAGGCCAGGGGTTCGAATCCTCTAACCGGCACCATTCTTTTTTGCGCATTCGCCTCCGCGAACGCGATTTCCTCGCTTCCTTCGATCGCTGCGGGCGCGCGGTCGCGCTTGCGGTCCGCTGGTCGCGGACCGGTTCTCGAATGAGTAACGACCGCCCAACTATAGTCCTGCTCGGGGCGGGTCACGCTCATCTCGGTGTGATCGACGACTGGCTGAAGCACGGCCCGCCCCACGCGCGCACCATCCTCGTCGAGCCGCGCGACGCGATGCAGTATTCGGGCATGGTGCCGGGCTGGATGGCAGGCGAATATCGCGGCGAGGAAACCCGGATCGCGCTCGATCCGCTGGTTCGCGCGGCGCGGATCGACTGGCGGCGTTGCTGCGCGGTCGGGCTCGATCCCGTGAACCGCGAGATCCTGCTCGAAACGGGCGAGCGGATCGCTTTCGATCTCTGCTCCATCGCCATCGGCGGTGCTGGCCGGGCGGAAAAGCTTGTCGGAGCCGATCCGCGACTGATCGACATCCGCCCGATCGACGCCTTCATGGAAAGCTGGGACAGTGTCGAGCACCCCTTCCCGCCGCACCGTGTCGCCGTCATCGGCGGGGGAGCAGGTGGTATCGAACTGGCTTTCGGCGCGCGCAACAGTGATGGCCGACCGGATGTCGTGCTGATCGCGGGCGAGCACGGCCTCATCCCCGGTCATCCCAACGCTGCGCGCCGCATCGTGACGCGCGAGCTGGAAAGACAGGATATCACCATTCTCACCGGCGAAGCGCGTTTTGCCGACGGCGCGCTCATGGTGGGAGACAAGGCGCTCGAACCCTTCGACGCGATCCTCGCCGCGGTCGGCAGCGGCGCGCCGTCCTGGCCGCGCGCAAGCGGGCTTCCAGTCGACGAGGACGGCTTCATCCGCGTCGGCCCGACCCAGCAGGTCGAGGATTTCCCATATATCCTCGCAGCAGGCGACGTGGCGCGGCGCACCGATACAAAGGTTCGCCATTCAGGCGTGCACGCAGTCTATGCAGGGCCGGTGCTGGCGACAAATTTGCGGCGGCTGACCGAGGGGCGCAGCGATCTGGCGACCTACTCACCGTTCGGAAGAGATTTCTACCTGTTCAACACCTGCCGGGGGACGAGCATCCTCAGCTACGGTCCGTTCGGCCTGAAGGCGCGCTGGTTGCGGCGGCTCAAGGACTGGCTCGACCGCCGCTGGATCGCGCGCTTCGCACAGCCCTAGCTACCCAGCCTTTTACGGATCGCTTCCGACAATTCGCGCACTCGCTCGGCGTTGTAGCCGAGATCGCTCACCCCCACCCGGCTCGCCGAGCGCAGATCGATGCGGCTGTCGGTGACGCGCGCCACCACATCGTCGCGGAAGCCATAGGCGAAGGTCTCGGCCACGCCCTCGACAATTCCGGTCGCATTGTCGGCGCGGATATCGTCGAGGCCGATCTCACCCATCGCCGCGACCACGGCGTTCATCGCCTGTTCGCGCGTGGCGTTGCCGACCGGGATCGGGCGCAGCTCGGTGTAGTTCGCGGCGATGACATCGGCATGGTTCTGCACGGCGAGATCGCCGTCGACACGGTCCTTCCACAGGTCGAGCTGGCCCAGAGGTGTGCCGTAATCGACGATCGGGTTCGCGCCCCATTCCTCGCGCATCTGCATCGTCTGCGCCGAGAAGGCGGGCGGATTCCTGACATCGGTGGAAACGTCGTGGATCGGCGGCGCGGCCTCTCCGGCGGCGCGAACCGAGAGCAATCCCATGAACAGGACGACCGGAATGGCCAGCGCCAGCCCGGCTTTCCAGACCGGCCCGCGCGGGGTGCCCTTCCAGACGACGAACAGGGCGATCAGCGCAAAGATAGCGACGATCCCCATCAGCCACGGCCCCGCCGTGACGGTCATGAAACCGAAACCGGTCTTCCAGCCGATCAGCCCGATCTTCGGTCCGAACACGGCGATGGCGAGCCATACGAGCAGCGCCAGCGCCGCCCACAAAGCGTATTTCGGCAGGTTCGCCTTCAGATCGCTCATCACCCTCTTCCCCTGTAGGAGGCCACGCCCTGATCGGGCAGCCACAAATCCGCTGGCGGCGCCGCGCTCTGCCAGAACACGTCGATCGGAATGCCGCCGCGCGGATACCAATATCCGCCGATCCGCAGCCAGCGCGGAGCCATTTCGTCGAACAGGCGCTTGCCGATGCCGACGGTCACATCCTCGTGAAACCCGCAATGGTTGCGGAAGCTGCCGAGGAAGAGCTTCAGGCTCTTGCTCTCGACGATCGTTTCGCCGGGCGCGTAATCGATAACGAGGTGCGCAAAATCGGGCTGGCCGGTGACCGGGCAGAGCGAAGTGAATTCCGGCGCGGCGAAGCGCACCATGTAGAGTTCGCCGCTGCGCGGATTGGGCACGTAATCAAGCTCCGCCGCTTCAGGGGATGCGGGAAGCGGTGTGTTCGCGCCGAGAAACTTGGGTTCTGGTGTGTCGCCCATGCCGCGCCTCTGCCCGCATCGGCCCTTCGGCGCAAGCGAGAGCTTGGCAAGGGGCCGCTTCACTCCCTATTCAGCGCCACACCGCGACCTCCTCGCCTCCCCATTCCGAACCGAATTTTTCATGACCCGCTTCCTTTCATCCGCCGCCCTGCCGCTGTTCGTCCTCGCCGCCGCTTCGCAACCCGGCGTCTTGCAGGCGCAATCGGTGCAGGATTTCCAGCTTCCGCCGAACCCGACGCCCAGCCCCAGTCCCAGCCCGACCGTGCAGGGCCCGGTCGATAGCGAGAGCGGCCCGGTGACGCCCCGTGCGACCGTCCAGCCCATCCCGACGCCCACCCCATCCGCGCGGCCGAGCGCAACGCCGACCCCGCGCCCCGCGCCTGCGCCGACGCGAACGCCGACGGCGCGGCCAAGTCCGACCCTGCGCCTTCCTGCGCCCACACCAGCGCCGACGCCGACGCCATCGCGCATTCCGAGGCCGCAGCCGAGCGTGGTGGAAAGCCCCGCGCCTGTTCCTCCCCCTGCTCCGACGCCGATACCGAGCCCTGAAACCTCGCCCGAAATCGGCGAAACCGATAGCTCCACCCCAGTACCGTTCGAACCCGGTCCGGTAGTTACGAATGCGCCCGAGCCCGCTCCGGTCGAGGAGCCCGCGAACGACAGCGAATATCTGTGGTGGACCGCCGCGCTGGCGGCGCTTGTCGCGGGCGGTGCGGCCTTGATCTGGAGGCGACGGCAGGCGAACGCTCCGGTTCCGACGATCGAACCGCCGCGCGTCCGGCGTGAGCCTGCCCAGCCGGCGGCCCCGCAGCCCGAGCCGGTCGCGCCTGCCGCACCGGCGCCCGCACCCACACCCGCACCGGCCCCGGCGGCAGCAATCCCTCCGGCGGAGGCCCCGCCAGTGCCCATCCCCGCCATGACCGAGGCGTCCAACGGCACGCCGATCAGCGTCCGGTTCGAACCTCTGCGCCTGTCGCGCAGCGTCATGGCGGCCACCCTGTATTATCGCGCCACGATCCTCAATCGCGGCGCTGCGGCGCTGAACGAGGTCGTCCTCGAAGCCGATCTCGGTTCGGCGAGCGGGGGGCGGCCGGTCGACGAGCAGGTGCTGGACGAGAACACGCCGCTGACGCCGCGCCATGTCTTCGGTCGGCTTGCAACCGGCCAGTCCGCCCGTTTCGAGGGCAGCGTCCAGATCCCGCTCGCCCAGGCGGACGTGATCCGGCAGGGCAACACCGCGTTGCTCGTCCCGCTGATGCGGCTGCGGGCGACGGCCAAGGATGCGGTGCCCTTCGCGCGGACCTTCGCGGTCGGGCAGCTGGCGCAAAGCGGATCGAGCCGCCTGCAACCCTTCCGCCTCGACGAAGGGCTGCGGTCATGGGAGCCGCTGGCCCAGCGCGTGCTCGACCGCCCGCTGCCGACCGCCTAGAGCTTGCTGATGGATTCGCTCGTCTCGACCGACTGGCTTGCCGCCCATCTCGGCGAACCGGACCTGGTCGTGCTCGACGCGACCCGCCATCTGCCCGGCGTGGAGCGCGTTCCGCTGGAGGATTTCCGGACCGCGCACCTTCCCGGCGCCCGCTTCCTCGACCTCGCCAGCCTGACCGATCGGGACAGTTCGGTCCCGGGCGCTCTGCCGAGGGGCGAGCAATTGGCCGAAAGGCTTGGGGCGCTCGGGGTGACAGCGAAAACCCGCGTCGTTCTCTACGATGATTCGGCGATCAAGAGCGCGGCGCGTGCCTGGTTCATGTTCCGCCTGTTCGGGCACGAACGGATCGCGATCCTCGATGGGGGATGGGGCAAATGGAGCATGGAAGGGCGCCCGGTTGAAAGCGACCCGGTCGCGCCGGAGCCCGCCAAGTATGCTGTCGGCGCGCGGCGCCCGATCGTCCGCAGCAAAGCGGACATCCTCGCGAATATTGACGCGGGCGAGGAACAGGTCGTCGACGCGCGCGACGCCGATCGCTTTACCGGTGCGACGATCGACACGGTCCATGGCCTGCCCGGCGGCCATATTCCCGGCGCGCGCAACCTGTTCTTCCGCGACCTGTTCCGCGATGACGGGACCTATCGTCCGATCCCCGAATTGCGCGCGGCGGTCGCGAAAGCGGGGCTCGATCCGGACCGTCCGATTGTCGCCAGCTGCGGCAGCGGAATGACCGCTTCGGTGGTCCTGTTCGCGCTTCACTTGATCGGGCGGGACGATTTCGCGCTCTACGACGGGAGCTGGGCCGAATGGGGCGCGGACCCGGATACGCCCAAGGAAACCGGGCCCGCCTCTTGATTATTGCGGTCGCTTTCTGTCGAAGAGAGCGATGGGATCGAACACATCCGAACTGACCGCCGCCACCACGCTCGCCGTGTCGGGCCGCAGCCGCGACCCGCATGTGGTCAATCCGCCCGTCTATCGCGCCAGCACGCATCTCTATGCCGACTGCGCCGCGCTGCGCGAAGGGCCGCGCACGAACGAGGACGGGCGGTTCTTCTACGGTCGCCGTGGCTCCCCCACCCAATGGGCCCTGTCCGACGCGCTGACCGCGCTGGAGCCGGGCGCGCACGGCACGGTGCTCTACCCCAGCGGCGTCGCGGCGATCGCGGGATCGCTGATGGCGGTGTGCCGACCGGGCGACGTCCTGCTGGTGACCGACAACGCCTACGATCCCAGCCGCTCGATGGCGAAGGGGTTGTTCAAGCGCCTGGGGGTGGAGGCACGCTTTTTCGATCCGCTCGATCTCGCGGCCTATGATGGCCTGTTCTGCGAGCGGACGCGCGCCGTCTGGCTCGAAAACCCCGGCAGCCTCAGCATGGAGGTGTGCGACATTCCCGCGCTGACGCGGATCGCGCGCGAAAAAGGCGCCGTCAGCCTCATCGACAACACCTGGGCGACCGCGCTCGGCTTCCCGGCGCTGGAGCGGGGGTGCGACATCAGCGTCCAGGCGCTGACCAAGCATGTTGGCGGGCATTCCGACCTGATGATGGGCAGCGCGAGCGCGGGCGAGCGCTGGTATCGCAAGCTGCGCCAGACCGCGCAGGAACTGGGCCAGGTGGTCTCGCCCGACGATGCCGCCCTCGCCCTGCGGGGGCTGCGCACGATGCAATTGAGGCTCGAGAAATCGACGGCGAGCGCGCTGGCGATCGCGGAATGGCTCAGCAACCGCAGCGAGGTCGCGCATGTGCTGTGCCCGATCCTGCCCGGCGCGCCTGGCCACGATCTGTGGCGCCGCGACTTTACCGGCGGATGCGGGCTGTTCAGCTTCGTCCTCAAGGATCGCGACGATGCGGCGCGGTGCCGCCTGATCGACGCGCTGGACCTGTTCGGGATCGGCTATAGCTGGGGCGGCTTCGAGAGCCTTGCGCTTCCGATCGACATCGCCCCGATCCGCGATCGGATGGCATGGCCGCGCCCCGAATGGCAGGCTGGCGAGGATTGCGCCATTCGCCTATCGATCGGCCTCGAAGACCCGCACGACCTCATTGCCGACCTAACCCAGGCCCTTGCCGCCATGGATCACGCATGACCGCCCCAACGCCGCCAACCCCAACGGCATCAGCCACCGGAACGATCGAACAGGCCTGGAACCTCGCCCCGCCGGTCCGCGAGGTGGAGACCAGTGTCGCCGCGGCGGAGGGCCTGCG
This sequence comes from Qipengyuania pelagi, assembly GCF_009827295.1. Taxonomy (NCBI): domain Bacteria; kingdom Pseudomonadati; phylum Pseudomonadota; class Alphaproteobacteria; order Sphingomonadales; family Erythrobacteraceae; genus Qipengyuania; species Qipengyuania pelagi. The sequence continues at coordinate 1,633,768 of NZ_WTYD01000001.1, forward strand.
CGAAGCCGTTTCGTCCAAGAGCGACACGGTTGGCAGTTTCCTCGATGCGGTGGATTCGGTCGCGATCAGCGTTGGCGATTTCCGCCTGTCGCTGTGGGACGTGCTGGTCGTCCTCCTCATCATCTTCGCGGTCATCACCGCCGCCTGGCTGCTGAGCAAGATGCTTCAGCGCATCCTGCGGCGCGTGACCAAGCTGGACGATACGCAGCAATTGCTGGGCCAGAAGATCCTGTCCATCGTGGTCTGGGCCGGCGCCTTCTTCATCGGGATCGACCTGTTGGGGATCGATCTCACCGCGCTCGCCGTGTTCTCAGGTGCGTTCGGCCTCGCCATCGGTTTCGGCCTTCAGAAGACCTTCGGCAATCTCATCGCCGGGATCATCCTGCTGATGGACAAGTCGATCAAGCCGGGAGACGTGATCGCGGTGACCGATATGGCGGGGCAGGAAAGTTTCGGCCAGATCAGAAAGATCGGCGTGCGCGCGGTTTCCGTTACCACCCGCGATCAGCGCGAATATCTGATCCCCAACGAGAACCTGATGGTCAATCAGGTCGAAAACTGGTCCTATTCCTCGAAGAACGTGCGGATGCAGGTTTATGTCGGGGTCAGCTACGATGCCGATATGAAGCTGGCGGAAAAGCTCATGCTCCAGGCCGCGACCGATGCGCCGCGCGTCCTCAAGGCGCCGCCGCCCACCGTCTGGATGAGCGAATATGGCGACAGCTCGGTCAATTTCGTGATCCATTGCTGGATTCAAGACCCCGAAGAAGGGGTCGGGAACGTGCGCAGCGAGGTGCTGAAACGGCTGTGGTGGCTGTTCAAGGACAACGATATCGAAATCCCCTTCCCGCAGCGCGACGTCAATCTGCGCGGCAACGAACAGTTCGAAAGGCTGGTGGAAGCACTCGCGGATCGCCATGCGGCTGGCGGGACAGCGCAGGATAGCAAGCCAGCCGAAGACTAGCTTCGCCTTCGCAAAGCGACGATTTCAAAAGCTTTGCTGTGCGGCGGCGCATCCATTCTGATTGGCGCGGAACCGCACGGATGCGCATTGTCGCTGCATGGGAAAACCCGGAACGATATATCTCGTAGGCGCGGGGCCCGGCGATGCCGACCTGCTGACCCTGCGCGCCGCGCGCCTGATCGAAACCGCCGACCTGATCGTGCATGACGGTCTGGTCGATGCGTCGATCCTCGCGCTTGCCCGGCCCGATGCGCGGCTGGTCTCAGTCGCGAAACGGCGCGCACATCACACTCTGCCTCAGGACGATATCAACGCCCTCCTGGTGCGCGAAGCGCGCGCGGGCCGCGATGTCGTGCGCCTGAAGGGCGGCGATCCCTTCGTCTTCGGACGCGGGGGCGAGGAAATGGAAGCGGCCCGCGCAGCTGGCATCCCGGTCGCGGTGGTGCCCGGCGTCAGCGCGGCGAACGGTGCGGCCGCGGCAGCGGGCATTGCCCTGACCCATCGCGACGCCTCCAGCATCGTCAGCTTCGTCGCTGGCCAGTGCAAGGGGCTCGCCGAACAGGATTGGGCCGGTCTTGCGGGCAAGGGCCGCACGCTGGTCATCTATATGGGCATCAAGACCGCGCCGCAGATCGCGGAGAAGCTGATGGCGGACGGGCTCGCCCCCGATATGCCTGTAGCCGTGATCGAGAACGGCGCGCGGCCCGATATGCGCGTGCTGCGCGCGCCGCTGGCCGGCCTGCCCGATCTGGTCGAGCGTGAGCAAGTCGTCAGCCCCGCTTTGATCGTCATCGGCGAGGTTACCGCGCGCGAGGACGTTGCGATCTGCGCGCTTGCTGAGGAGGCCGCACGATGAAGCTGCTCACAGGCAATGATCTCAAGACCGGCGCGGTGACCTGGTGGACCGGCAGCGATTGGTCGATCCATGTAGAGGATGCGGTCGATGTCACCGGACAGGAAGACGAGATCGCGAGCCGCGAGGAAGCCGCGCGGCGCGTCAACGTTCCCTATGCCATCGATGCCGAGATGTACGAAGGCAGCCCCCGCCCGGCCCATATCAAGGACCGCGTCCGCGCGCTCGGCCCGACCGTGCGCCCCGACCTCACGCTCAAACCCGCCGATCCCAAAATCGGCCAGTGGGTGATCTGATGTACGCTTACGACCAATACGACCAGCAGATGGTCGATGCCCGTGTCGCGGAATTCCGCGATCAGGCCCGCCGCCGCCTCGAAGGCAAATTGTCCGAGGATCAGTTCAAGCCGTTGAGGCTGATGAACGGTCTGTATCTCCAGCTGCACGCCTATATGCTGCGCGTCGCCATCCCCTATGGCACGCTGTCGGGTGCGCAGATGCACACGCTCGCCGACATCGCGGAGAAATACGACCGGGGATACGGCCATTTCACCACCCGCCAGAACATCCAGTACAACTGGATCAAGCTGGAAGATGCCGCCGACATCCTGGCCGATCTCGCCAAGGTCGAGATGCACGCCATCCAGACCAGCGGCAATTGCATCCGCAATATCAGCTCCGATCATTTCGCGGGCGCCGCGGCGGACGAGGTGGTCGATCCGCGCCCCTATGCCGAGCTGCTGCGCCAGTGGTCGAGCTTCCACCCCGAATTCAGCTATCTGCCCCGCAAGTTCAAGATCGCGGTGATCGCCAGCGAACAGGACCGCGCGGCGATGCGGCTGCACGATATCGGGATCAACATCGTCCGCAATTCCGATGGAGAGCTGGGCGCGGCATTCTATGTCGGAGGCGGCATGGGCCGCACGCCCATGATCGCGCCGCAGATCCGCGATTTCGTGCCGCTGGATCAGCTGGTGACTTACGCCGAGGCGTGCCTGCGCGTCTACAATCGCTACGGTCGGCGTGACAACAAGTACAAGGCGCGCATCAAGATCCTCGTCCACGAACTGGGCGCGGAGGAATACACAAGCCAGGTCGAAGAGGAATTCCAGCACCTGCTCGATCAGGGCGTCGAACCGCCTTTTGCGGAGCTGGAGCGGATCAGGACCTTCTTCGCCGATCCCGCTTTCGATGAGGCGGCGCAGGACGATATCGACCGCTCCGATCCCGATTTCGCCCTCTGGGTCGATCGCAACACAGTTGCTCACAAGCAGGATGGCTACGTCTCCGCCGTCATCAGCTTGAAGCCGGTCGGCGGCATTCCGGGCGATGCGACGGCGGACCAGATGCGGATCATGGCCGATCTCGCCACCCGCTACAGCTTCGACGAATTGCGCGTGATGCACACGCAGAACGTGGTGCTTCCCCATGTCCGCAAGGCCGATCTCCACGCGATCTGGAGCGCGCTGGACGAAGCGGGGCTCGGCAGCCCCAATCTCGATACGATCGAGGACATCATCGCCTGCCCCGGCCTCGATTATTGCAGCCTTGCCAACGCCCGTTCGATTCCGGTCGCGCAGAAGATCGCGCAGCGTTTCGCCGAAACGAAGAAGACCGCGACGCTGGGCCAGCTGAAGCTCAAGATTTCGGGCTGCATCAATGCCTGCGGGCATCACCACGCGGGCCATATTGGCATTCTCGGCGTCGACCGTAAGGGTGTCGAGAATTACCAGCTGTCGCTCGGCGGCAGCGAGGCGGAGGATGTCAGCCTCGCCAAGATCACCGGCCCCGGTTTCGACGAGGACGGGATCGTGGACGCGGTCGAGACCGTGACCTCCGTCTACGAACGCGAACGCGAGGGCGAAGAGCGTTTCCTCGACACCTATCGCCGCATCGGAATGGGCCCGTTCAAGGAGGCGCTCTATGGTTGACCAGACACCCCCCGCCGAAGGCCGTGGCCCTGACACGGGCCCGGAATCGGACACCATGCTGCGCTATCGCGAGGACGATCCGGTCGCACACGCCGCCGTGACGGTCGATGCCTTCCTCGACCAGTCCAACGCCGCTGCCGTCCGCGTCGAGCCGGGCGACGATGCCCGCGAGCTGATCCCCCATCTCGAACGCCTCGATCTGGTCGAGGTCAATTTCCCGTCCTTCGGCGATGGGCGCGGCTACAGTTCGGCCCGGATCCTGCGCGAAGCGGGCTATGCGGGCGAATTGCGTGCGGTGGGCGACGTTCTCGTCGACCAGCTCGCCTATATGCGCCGCTGCGGGTTCGACGCCTTCGATCCCGATGCGCCGCTCGACGCCGAGGATGTCGAAGCCGCCTTCGCGCGCTGGCCGGAGGTCTATCAGAGCGCCGCGGATGCGCGAACGCCGATCTGGGCGAAGCGGCACGCATGAGCGAGATGCGCGCCATAGACCGGCTGGACACGAGGCCCCGCTTTACCGATCACGACGCGATCCGCCTCAATCGGATGTTTCGCGGCGCGGAAACGGAGGAATGGCTGCGCGCCGTTTTGGAGGGATCGCTGGCGGGCGATGTCGCCATGGTCTCGAGCTTCGGAGCGGAGAGCGCGGCGCTGCTTCACCTTGTCTCGCGCATCGATCCAAGCGTCCCGGTCCTGTTCCTAGACACGGGCAAGCATTTTCCCGAAACCCTCGCCTATCGTGACGAATTGGCGGAGCGGTTCGGGTTGAACCTCGTCAATCTCTATCCCGACCTGGCGGATTTGAAAGCGCGGGACGAGACCGGCCTCCGGTGGTCCTACGATCCCGATGGATGCTGCGAGATCCGCAAGGTCCGTCCGCTCGAGACCGCGCTGGCGGGCTACGATGCCAGCTTTACCGGGCGCAAGGCCTTCCAGTCCGCGACCCGCGCCAATCTGCCGCGCTTCGAGATCGACACGTCCGATGCGCAGGGGCGGCTCAAGATCAATCCGCTGATCGATTGGGACGCTGGCCGGATCGCGGCCTATTTCGAGGAACACGACCTTCCCCGCCATCCGCTGGTCGAGCGCGGCTTCCCCTCGATCGGCTGTTCCCCCTGCACCCGTCCCGTGGGCGAAGGCGAAGACCCGCGCGCGGGCCGCTGGTCGGGCTGGGACAAGGTGGAATGCGGCATCCACCGGCCGGGCGAAGAGCCCTTCCTGTAAGCGCCGCCTGTCGCGGCAGCGTCAGAGCCAGCCTTGCGCGCGATACCAGTCGGCGGTTTGCTTCAGGCCGTCCGGCCCGCTGATTTTCGGCTTCCAGACCTCGTCGGCCAGTGCCCTGGCCGGATCGCAGACCCAGTCGGGATGCGCCATGTAGCCTGCCCGATCGGGGGTCAGCTTGGCTTTGTCGCCGCGCAGCGCCCGGTCGGCCTTTGCTGCCAGATGGAGCAAGGGTGCGGGCAAATGCGGGGCGACGACGCGCTTGCCCACCGCGCGCCCGATCAGCTTCGCGAGTTCGGCGTGTTCGTAGCCGTTCGGATGGCCGTCATCGGGTTCGACGATCTCTCCTGATCCCGTCCGCGCCCCGAGCGCGAGCAGGCTTTCGGCCAGATCGTCGACGTGAATGATCGACGTGCGGCCTCTTGGCGGCACCGGCACCACGCCGAACCGCGCGGCGCGGAACAGTTCGAGCATGTCCCTGTCGCGCGGACCATAGACCGCCGGGGGCCGCACCATCGTCCAGTCGAGCCCGCTCGCCCCGACCCATTTCTCCGCCTCGGCCTTCGACGCGCCATAGCGCGACAGCTCGGGCTCTCGCGCCGACAGGGAACTGACGAAGACGAAGCGCCGCACGCCAGCATCCTGACAGGCGCGCAGCAGATTGCGTGTTCCGATGACGTTGGCCTGATGGAAATCCTTGGGATCGGGCGCATTGGTGAGGCCCGCGATATGGATCACGGCCTCCGCCCCCTCGATCAGGCGATCCAGCGATGCGCTGTCGGACAGCGCGCCTTCGATCCAGGTCAGGCCCTCGCGCGGCTGCTGCGCCCTTCGAGTCAGCGCCCTGATCGCGATACCCTGCCGATTGGCCGCATCGAGAACGGCCTGCCCGACGAACCCGGTCGCGCCGGTGATCGCCACGCTCATTCGCGCACCATGTGGTCGCGATGGACCACGGCGGCGCGGGGCGCATAGCCGAGCTTTTCGGCCTGTCCTTCTTCGCGCAGGCCCAGGATCAGGCGACATTCGCTGCTCGCATATTCGACCAGGCCCTGGCCCAATCGCTCGCCACGCGGGCCGAAGATCGCCACCAGGTCGCCGCGCTGGAACTCGCCCTCGACCTCGGTAAGCCCTGCCGCCAGCAGGCTCGCCCCGCCCTGGAGAGCGGCGACGCAGCCTTCGTCGACGGTCAGCACGCCCGCCGGCGACAGGCGGCCCGACAGCCATGCCTTGCGCGCCCCTTCGGCGCCTTGGGGCACGAACAGCGTTCCGATCCCCTGGTCGAGCGCGCGAGCCAGAGGGCGCTCCTGCGTTCCATTGACGATCGCGAGCGCGATCCCGGCGCGCTCCGCGATGCGCGCGGCCTGCAATTTCGCGATCATGCCGCCGCTGCCGAGGCCGGAGGAGGACCCGTCGCCCGCCATTGCGATTATGTCCGGCGTCACGCCATCGACCCTTTCGACCAGCGTCGCACCCGGCTCGCGCGGATCGCGATCGTAGAGGCCATCGACATCGGACAGCAGCACCACCGCCTCCGCGCCCGCCGCCTGCGCCACGCGCGCGGCGAGACGGTCGTTATCGCCGAAGCGGATTTCCTCCGTGGCGACGCTGTCGTTTTCGTTGACCACCGGCACCACGCCCATTTCGAGCAAGCGGCCCAAAGTGGCGGCGGCGTTGAGATAGCGGCGCCGATCCTCGAGATCGCCAAGCGTTACGAGCATCTGCGCCGCCGTGATGTCGTGCGGCTCGAAAGCGTCGGCCCAGAGCCGCGCCAGCGCGACCTGCCCGACCGAGGCCGAAGCCTGCGCATCCGCCAGGCTTCCGCGCCCGCCCCTCGCCAGCCCGAGCTTCGCCGCACCGAGCGCGATGGCGCCGGACGATACGACGATCACCTCGCTGGTCTTGCGCAGTTCCGCGATCTCGTCGGCGAGCGTCGCCAGCCAGTCCGCGCGCGGTCGGCCGCGCTCGACCAGAAGGGCCGATCCGATCTTGATCACGATGCGCCGGGCGTTGCGCAATTGGGAAAGCTGTTCGATTGCCATGCAGCCTGCCCTCATGTCCTCTCGGCAGCGTGCCGAATGTGGTTCAGAGCGGTGACCACTCACCGGCCCCATCGCCCTCGACATCCTCGACCTCGCTGCCCTTCGTCTCGGTCGAGGTGCGGTCGGGAAGATGGGCGAGCACGGCGTCGAGCAATTCCTCGATCCCCTCCCCGCTCGCTCCCGAAATCACGAAGACGCGATCCGCGCCCGCTTCGCGCAATTCGGCGGCGAAGCCTTCGGCCAGCTCCTGATCGGCGAGATCGACCTTGTTGAGCGCGATCAGCTGGGGCTTGTCGGCGAGATCCTCGTCATAGGCTTCGAGTTCGGCGTTGACCGTCTGCATCGCCGCCGCCGGATCGTCGCCCGCGATATCGACGAGGTGGATCAGCACGCGGCAACGCTCGATATGGCCCAGGAACCGATCGCCGATGCCCGCACCATCGGCGGCGCCCTCGATCAGGCCGGGGATGTCCGCCAACACGAATTCGCGCCCCTTGTGGCGCACCACGCCGAGCTTCGGGACCAAAGTGGTGAAAGCGTAATGCCCCACCTTGGCGTTCGCGTTGGAGACCTGATTGATGAAGGTGGACTTGCCCGCATTGGGCAGGCCCAACAGGCCGACATCGGCGAGCAGCTTCAGCCGCAGCCACACCCACATCTCCTCGCCCGGAATGCCCGGCTGGTGCTGGCGCGGTGCGCGATTGGTGCTGGTCTTGTAGCTGGCATTTCCACGCCCGCCCATGCCGCCTTCGAGGAAGACCACGCGCTGCCCGACCTCGGTAAAGTCGGCGAGGACCTCTTCCTTGTCCTCCGACAGAACCTGCGTGCCGACCGGAACCTCGATCACGAGATCGGGCGCGCCCGCCCCCGTCCGGTCCTTGCCCATGCCATGCGATCCGCGCAGCGCCTTGAAGTGCTGCGAATAGCGGAAGTCGATCAGCGTATTGAGCCCCGCCACCGCTTCGAAGATGACATCGCCGCCCTTGCCGCCATTGCCGCCATCGGGCCCGCCATATTCGACGTATTTCTCCCGCCGGAACGAGACCGCTCCGGGCCCGCCCCCGCCCGAGCGGATGTATATCTTTGCCTGATCAAGAAAGTGCATTTGGCGCAGTTAGTGCTTTTTGCACGCTTGCGCTACCGCTCGGGGTTGTTTGTTTGCGCACGCCTCCGGCGCGCGATGTCCTCGCGCCTGACGGCGCTGCGGGCGGGCGGTCGCCCTTGCGGACCCTTCGGGTCCGAGGGTTTTTATTCTCCGCATCCCATCCGGGATGCGATGTCCTCGCGCCTAACGGCGCTGCGGGCGGGCGGTCGCCCTTGCGGACCCTTCGGGTCCGTACTCCGCCACCAAGCCTTTTTGGTCGGAGGATCGGTCCGCGACCAGCGGACCGCAAGGGCACGCGCCCGCCCCGCAGCAAAGCGAAGGGAACAGCACCGAGGACGTTCACGCGGAGGCGTGAACGCAAACAGGAACCCATGGAAATTTTCGCCGAAAATTTACCTGGTGGAGCCGAGCGGGATCGAACCGCTGACCTCGTCATTGCGAACGACGCGCTCTCCCAACTGAGCTACGGCCCCGTTCCAGGTCGATCGCCGGGCGAAAAGTGAACTCGCCGCCCGGCGGAGCGCGCGCTTTAGCGAAAGCCGCGCGCGGTGCAAAGCCTAATTCGCTGTCCCTGTCGCCTGAGCCGTCCCCTGGGGCGTGTCGTCCTCGCCCGCATCGTTGGGGATTGGCTGAACCACCGGCTGCGACGTGCGCGTTTCGTCCACGGGGACGACCGGAATCGGCGCACCGGTATCGGGATCGATGACCCTGGTCTGTTCGGCGGCGGGGGTGGACAGAGTCTCTCCCACGCCGTCGAGCGTGATGACCGGGGCGCGCGCGGCGCGGGCCTGCTGCACGGCGACATAGCCGGGCTGCGACTGGCCGTAGCGCTCGCCATACTGGGCATCCCAGGCGGCTGATTCGCGTTCGTAGGCCTCATAGGCGGCGAAAAACGTATCGAAAGGCTGTTCGAACAGGGCGAAATTCGCCGCCGCGAAACCTTGCGGATCCATATCCGTCGTCGCCAGCGCGCGGTTCGAGATGTCGAGCGCGGTCTGGCAGAAATTGGCCCGCGCGGGAGGCAGGGCGAAGAAGTTGTAAACGGAAGTCATCTCCGTCTCGCGCGCCATGATCGCCTCGCGCCGGTCGCGGAATTCCTTGCGATATTCGGCATCGATGCGGTCGTTGACCCGCTTCAGATCGCGCGCATTGTCCTGGATGTAGGCGCTGTAGCCCTGAACGATCGGTTCGTAGCGCGGCCCCAGGCAGTTGAGCGCGGCGACGTTCCAGGCAGACCGAAAATACCAGATCCGCTCGTCATCGGTCAGATTGCGGTTCACCGTCTGACGCTGTCCCAGCACGTCTTTCCCGGGGATCTCCATGACATAGGCCGCGCCACCGGGCGGCAGCGGCCGCAAGGGAATGACCTCGACAGGGGGAGGCGGCGGCGGAGGCGGAGGCGGCGGCGGCGGTTCCGGCGTGGCGCAGGCGGCGAGCCCGACGACACCGGCCGTCATCATGACAAAGCGTAGCTGCGACTTGGTTGCGTGGCGCATAGCCAGGCGTCCCTCCCGTTTGAAAAACTCTTGAGCTCAGCCTTTTGCGCGTTCCGATTGAACGCGGGCTGAAGCCGATAGCGATACAAGCGCTTGAGGATAAAGAAAATGCCCGGAACGCGCGAAGCGCTCCGGGCACGATGAACTGAGTCCTGTGTGCGACAGTCCGCTCCCCGCGAGGCAGCGGACTGTCCCGGCAACCTATTCGCGGTTGCCCATGAATTGCAGCAGGAACATGAACATATTGATGAAGTCGAGATAGAGGCTCAGCGCGCCCATGATCACGGCCTTGCCGACGAATTCGGTGCCGCGCAGATACTCGTATTCCCGCTTCAGACGCTGCGTGTCGTAGGCGGTAAGACCCGCGAAGATCAGCACGCCAAGGAAACTGATCACCAGACCCAGAGTGCTCGACCCGAGGAACATGTTGATGACCATCGCGATGAGCAAGCCGATCACGCCCATGACCAGGAAGGTTCCCATGCCGGACAGGTCCTTCTTGGTCGTGTAGCCGAACAGGCTGAGACCCGCGAAGGCACCCGCCGTCGCAAAGAAGGTCGCCGCGATCGATTCGCCCGTGAAGCGCAGGAAGATCGTGGACAGGGACAGGCCCATGACGGTCGCGAAAGCCCAGAACAGGATCTGCAAAGTCCCGCGGCTCATCTTGTTCAGGCCGAAGCTCATCGCCATCACGAAGGCCAGCGGCGACAGCGCGACGATCCACATCAGCGGTCCGCTGGCGAAATTCACCGCCAGGCCCGACTGATAGGTCAGCATCGCCACGATGCCCGTGAGCAGCACACCGCTCGCCATGTAATTGTAGATGGAAAGCATGTGCGAGCGCAGGCCCGCATCAAACGTTTCGCGACGGGCCACGGCATCGCCAGCGCGCGGAACAGAGCTGAAGCCCGTCTGCCGTCGTCCGGTGTCGTTCCAATCGGCCATTTTGATATCTCTCCTTGATGCGATGGCTGCGCCCGATGCGCTCTCTCGCGGATACCGGCAATATCGGGCTCCCTCGCCCGAATTTCAAGTAAAACCGGCCCATTTCGCCCGCGTTTTGGTTAACGGTGACACGCGCCGGGCGCCGCCGGGAAACGGGGCTCGTCAGGCCTCCCCGGCGGGATCGACCATAGCGGCTTCCAGCGCGTCCGCTGGCGACTTTCCGCCCCACAACACGAATTGGAAGGCGGGATAGAAGCGATCGCATTCCTCCACCGCGATCTCGACAAGCGCCTGCGCCTGCGAGAGACCCAGCGTGCCGTCGTCCCCCAGCATGGTGGCGTTGCGATAAAGGAGAACACCGCCATTCGACCAGATGTCGAAATGGCCGAGCCACAGCTGCTCGTTGATCGTGCCGAGCAATTCGTAGGCGGCACCGAGCTTGTCGTCGGGCACCCGCACTTCGGGCAGGCAAAGGATCTGAAGGACGCGATCGTCGGCACGCCAGATGCCCTTCACCTGATATTTCGCCCAGCTTCCGCGCACCTCGCCGCTGACCTCGTGCCCCCGGACCGAACACGGCCAGCCGCGCGCTTCGAACAGCGCCGCCAGCATGTCCAGCGGCGCCGCGTCGTCGTCGTTCGCGTAATCCTCAACCGCCCTCATCGACCCGATCCCATCCTTTGCATTCCGGCTCAATGCCGAAGCCGCAGGGCGCTTGGCAATCGGACCGCTCGCCACTGCTGGGGAGAACCGGCGATCCCGCTGAAACGCCTGTGCAAACGCTGTGCACAAGCGCTGCGACCGCCCGATAATGGGTCGCAATCGGTCGCGTCAGTCGAGCTTGTCGATCGCCTGGCCGGGATCGCTGGTGAAGGTGAAGCTGTCGATCTCCAGCGCCTTCAGCTTGTTCATCACCTCGCGCGCCGCAGCCGCGCTGGGATAGGGACCGGCGAGCAGGCGGTTGGCCTCGACCCATTTGGTCACGAACGGCCCCTTTCCGTCGAGGAGCGAATCGGCCTTGCGCGCAATGCGTCGCCAGTCGAATTTCAGCGCATCGCGATCACGCCCGGTGGCGATCTGGACATAGTGGCGCGAAGGGTTGGCCGGGGGCTTCGGCTTCGCCTCGGGCGGAGGGGGCGGCGGTGCGGCCCGCTCGCGTGGAGGGGTGATGGTGGTGATATCGACTGCCGTGCCGGGCCGGGGCGCGGTCACGGGCTGCGCGGCGGCAAAGGCCGCGAACGCATCGGCCACGCTCTGCGAAGGCTCGGGATCGGGCGTGGGTTCGACTGGCGCGGCCATCGAGGGAGCGGGGCTCGTGACGGTCGGTACGCTCAAGGCAGCGACCTGGACAGGTTCTTCTCTGACCGGCGCGGCTGCAACGATTTCGGCGGATGTCGTGATAGGAGACGGGTCGATCCGCACGACCCGGGCCGGTGCCTCTGTTGCGGGTGCGCTTGGCGTCTGATCGCTGGAAGGCGGGAGTTCCAGCTGGATCGCGGGCGCGGTCGGCTGCGCGACAGCGACTTGCGTCGGCGCTGGTGCCGGTGCTGGTGCCGGTGCTGGTGCCGGTGCTGGTGCTGGTGCCGGCTCGGCAAAGGGAGCGGGCACTGGCGGGGGTGCCGCAACCGCAGATTGTGTCGTCGCAGCCGAACTGGACCGAGCCAGCGTGCGCGCCAGCGGGTCCGAAGCGGCGGTGTTTCGCGCGGTGCGCTCCGCCTGACGGCGCTGCTGGCGTGTCTGGCGCTGGGGAGTCGGCGCGGGCGTGGGCGTCGCGACCGGAGCGGTGGCGGCACCTGTCCCCGCATTCGCACTCGCGCCCATGGTGACACCGCTGGGAGCTAGAGCCGCGTCCGGCCCGCGCGCGATGCGGCTTTCCGAAGGGCCGTAGCTTGCGATCGCCGGATCGTCGCGCCCGATCTCGTTCGCGCGCGGGAACGCGCCGAGATTGGCCGCCGCTGCCTGTTGCGCGCGGGTGAGGCGCGGCATGTACCGGAGATAGGGAGCCATGCGCAGCGCCAGATCCGTAGGCATCAAAGCTTCGGCGATGCTCACCGCGTCGTCCGCGTCGCCCAGAATGGCGAGACCGAAAGCCCGCGCGCGGAAGGCCGAGCGATCCTCGCTTTGGAGCAAAGGAAGCAGTGTCGCTTCGAACTCCTTCCTCTGCCCGGTCATGGCGAGGCTGAGAGCCAGGCGACGGCGGGTTTCGGGATCGTTGCCCTGCGCCAGCGCCGCGCGATAGAGGGCCTGCGCGCTGGAATTGTCACCCACCAGATCGAAGGCGAGACCGCGATCGGCGGCCATCTCGGATTCGGCGATGCCAACCTGTTCGGCTTCCGCGAACAGACGCAAGGCTTCGATCGGGCGGCGCTGAAGAGTGAAGCAGCGTGCGAGGCCGAGCATGACGCGGCCATTCTCGGGCGCCACATCCTGTCCGCGCGCGAAGAACCCGATCGCAGCATCGAGATCGCCGACCGCCAGCGAAGCTTCGCCCGCATCGAGCAGAGCGCCCAGATCGCGCGGCGAGCGAGCGAGACGGCGCAACGCATCGTTGAGATCCCCCGCCGCGCGAGGCGGAAGGGGCTGGACGACGGCTTGGGCGGAGACGGAAGCGGGCAAAGCCGTGGATGCGGCGATCAGTCCCGCGATCGACGCACTCACAAGGGATAATCGCTTCAGATGTCGCAAACCAGCGCTCCGTCCTCGGCGAGCGTCCGGCGCCCGCGCCTTCCTATCGTTGCAGTCACGACGATGGCGGACCGGGTCTGGCCATAGCCTGAACCGGATCGCGCATCGCCGCGATGAGCCGGCTGTTACTGATTGTTCTGCCGACCGAGGAAACGCGGAATATTGAGCGCGCCGCCGGTATCGTCATCGTCCCCGTCGTCGCGATCATCGGCCGGACGCGGCGCGCTGCCGCGCGAAAGATTGGCCATCCGCTCGAACAGGGTGCTGCCCGATCCGCTGCCGCCCCCAGAACCGCCAGCGGGACGCGCGCCGCCCCGGCCGCCCTCTTCGGACCCGGTCTTGGCGTCCGCAGTACGGGCCGGCTTGGACTGGAGGGGATTGCGCGAATCGGCCGCCATCTGGTCGTTTCCGAGCTGAAGCTCGTCCTGCGACGCGTTGCGCCCGCGATCGGCACCGCGATCATCCTGCGAAAGGTCGAGCGTGGGCCGCCGACCGGTATCGCGACCCCAGCCTTCGTCTTCCATGTCGGTTTCGAGCGAGCGGCTGTCGGCGGGTGCTGCAAGCGAATCCTCGCTGACGCGATCGAAGCGTTCAGTGTGCTCGTTGCGCAAGCCAGCCAGCGGATCGACGATGTCGTCGACATCCTCGCCCTCATCCTCGTCGAAGTCCGAATAGGTCGCAACAGGCTGGCGCGGTTCGGCCCGTTCCGTCTCGGCGAAATCGTCCGAGGTCAGTTCCATCGGCTCGCTCTCGGCAGACGGACGCGGCGCGGGAGACGGAGCGGGGGCCGAAGCCGCGGCTTGCGCCTCGTCGAGATCGGCGGAAAGCCCTTCGCTCAGTTCGAACGGCTCGCTGTCTTCCTCGCCCTGGCGCGGCAGCTCGAGCGCGGGACGCTTGGGCGCGCGCGATTCCGACATTGTGAAGCCGCGCGACTGGGCCGGCATCGCCTGTCCGTCATGCTCGATCCCGGTTGCAACCACCGAGACGCGGATCTTGCCGTCGAGGTCGGGATTGAACGCGGAACCCCAGATGATGTTGGCATCCTCGTCGACAAGCTCGCGAATGTGGTTCGCCGCCTCATCGACTTCGAGAAGCTTCATGTCTTCGCCGCCGATAATCGAGATGATGACGCCCTTGGCACCCGCCATGCTGACCCCGTCGAGCAGCGGGTTGGCGATGGCACGTTCGGCGGCTTCGAGTGCGCGATTGTCGCCCTCACCCTCGCCCGTGCCCATCATCGCCTTGCCCATCTCGCTCATGACCGAGCGCACGTCGGCGAAGTCCAGATTGATGAGGCCCGGCATCACCATCAGGTCGGTGATGGAGCGCACGCCCTGCTGCAGCACCTCGTCGGCGAGTTCGAAGGCTTCCTTGAAGGTCGTTTCCGCCTTGGCGACGAGGAAGAGGTTCTGGTTGGGGATGACGATCAGCGTGTCGACATGCTTCTGAAGCTCGTCGATGCCCGCTTCGGCGGCGCGCATCCGGCGCGTGCCTTCGAACAGGAACGGCTTGGTCACCACGCCCACGGTCAGCACGCCCTTCTTGCGCGCGGCTTCGGCGATGACGGGCGCGGCGCCCGTGCCGGTGCCCCCACCCATACCCGCGGCGATGAAGCACATGTTCACGCCTTCGAGCGCATGCTCGATATCCTCGACCGTTTCTTCGGCTGCGGCCTTACCCACTTCGGGACGCGCGCCCGCACCAAGGCCGCCCGTGATGTCCGGGCCCAGCTGGATGCGCTTTTCCGCCGCCGCATTGCTCAGCGCCTGCGCATCGGTGTTCGCCACGATAAAGTCGACGCCTTCGATCTGGGCTTCCATCATATTGGCGATGGCATTGCCCCCGGCGCCGCCCACGCCGATCACGGTGATGCGGGGACGCAGATCGTCCGAGGTGGCGGGGCCGATATTGATGCTCATTCGATAGTCCTCCGGCGAAGACGCTTCGCCCTAAATTTGCTGGCAAGCAGTGTGCCACATTCCGATTCGGCGTTGCAAAGGCTTAATCGCCTTTTCCACAAAGCCTTCGCCCGACCAACGGCTGGTTCGTGCAGTAGTGCCTAGAAATACTCCCGAACCGCCTGGAACACCCTGTTGACGAGGCCGAACCCCGAATAGCGGCGGGTCGGCTGATAGCCCGGATCGACCGAGCGGATATCGACCGGATCGTCCGCGGCATAAAGGCACAATCCCACCAGCGAGGCGAAGCCGGGCGTCGCGTGCGCTTCGGGCAGGCCCTGGAGGCGCGGCGGCTTGCCGATCCGCACAGGGCGGCCCAGCGCGGCCTGGACGAATTCCGCGATCCCGTGAAGCTCCGCGCCGCCGCCAGCCAGCACCACCTGGCCGCCACGACTGCCGGTGAAACCCATGTCCTTCAGCGCGCGGTGCATCTCTCCGGTGAGGTGCGCCAACCGATCGGTGACGACCGCGACCAGTTCGGCGCGGGAAATGCGGTTGTGCTCATCCGCGCCGCGCGCCAGCGGCCCTTCGCCTTCCTCGCCCGGCGCGTTGACCGGGATCATCTCGGAATGGTCGGTCGGGCTGGCCATGGCGGAGCCGGACACGCATTTCAGCCGCTCCGCCTGGCTGCGGCGGATGCCGAAGCTGGAGGCAAGCGCGTCCGTGATGTCGTTGGAGCCGATCGGGATCGATTTGAGCCCCAGCAACATCCCCGCTGAATGCACCGAGATATTGGTGACCTGCGCCCCGATCTCGATCAGCGCCACGCCCAGCTCGCGCTCTTCCGGCGTGACGCAGGCAGAGGCGCTGGCGAGTGGGCTGGCGACCACCGCCTCGACATCGAGATGCGCGGTCTGGACCGCCTCGATCAGATTCCTGACCGGCGCGCCTTCTGCCACCGTCACATGGATATCGACGCCCAGCGCCTCGGCATGGAGGCCCGCCGGATTGGCGACGCCGTGCGCCCCATCAAGCGTGTAATGCGCGGGCTGCGCGTGCAGGACCATCCGCCCGTCGGGCTGGATATGATCGCGCGCGGCGTAGAGCAGGTGCTCGATATCGTCTTCTTCGATCCGCCGCCCGCCGATCGCGATCTCGACGCTGGCGATGTGGCTCGACAGGCCCGCACCCGCACAGCCGATCCACACGCTCGACACGCTGGTGCCCGCACTCGCCTCGGCCTTTTCGAGCGCCTGGCGAATGGCGAGGCTGGCGGCGCGCATTTCGGTGACGTAGCCGCGCTTGACGCCTTCGGACTTGCGGTGGCTGGACCCCAGCACCACCATCGCGCCGTTCTCGTCCTGTCCCATGATCATGGCCGAGATGCGGAAGGAGCCGATGTTTACCGCGCCATAGGCCCGCGTGATGCGGGGCCCGGCCATCAGTTCTGCGCTCCTGCGGCGGCTGCCTGCTGCTCCAGCCCGTTCATGCTGCACGGCCCCCCGGTACACCGGAAATAGGCCTGTTCGGGCACCCGCATATCGACCGCCACGACCTTGCCGCCCAACAGCCGGTAATGCCCGTCCAGCTTGGCGAAGGAGACCAGCGCGCTCGCCGCCTGATCCTCGCCTTCGGGAAGGGCGAGCATCTGTCCAGTTTTGAAGGTCAGATTCCAGCGGCGATTGCCGACCCATTCGGCCTGATCGACCTGCGGTTTCAGGGCCGGTGCGGCATCGAGCAACAGGTCGAGTTCGCCGACCTGCTTCTGCGCGCCCGGACCGGCGATGGTGAGCTTGCCCTTGGCATCGGTCCTGCTGATCGGTTCGAGCTCGTGCCCCTCGGCGTCGACCAACACCAGACGGTCGGGCCGCGCGAGAACGGCGTGCTCCTCGCGCTCGACGATATCGACGATCAGCGTGTCGGGGAGCTGGCGGGAGACGCGCGCATCCTTGACCCAACTCAGTTCGAGCAGGCGCTGGCGCAGCGCGTCGAGATCGACCAGCGGCATCGGCTGATCGCGCATGGCAAGCGCGCGTTCGTAGACGGTCAGCTCGTTCATCCGCTCGACGCCGGTTACCTTGACCCGGCGCACTTCGAACCCGGCGTCGGACGCGGCCTCGGCCAGCCGCGCATTGGCGAGCGCGGGCAATCCGGCGAGGCTGGCGACGAACCAGGCGGCGGCAAGCGCCAGCGCCAGGATCGCGGCGACGAAAGCCTTGTGCAATTGCTCGTCCGTGAAGGGGAGCAGCGCAAGCATCTGGTCGAACAGGCCGACCGTGTGTTTCTTGGCCGCGCGCGTCTTCTGCGTCCGGTTGCGCGCGGCGGCGGAGCGGCGGACGCCCTGGGTAGTGCGCTTGACCTTAGCCATCGGCGGCGGCCTTCTGAGCGAAATCACGCAGCGCTGCGGCGATGATCGTCTCGACCAGCTCGCCATAGTCCATGCCCGCATGGCGCGCCTGTTCGGGCACGAGGCTGAGCGGCGTCATGCCCGGCTGGGTGTTGGTTTCGAGGACGAACAGCCCTTCTTCGCCCTGTTCCTCGTCCCAGCGGAAATCGGTCCGGCTGGTGCCCCGGCATCCGAGCAGCTTGTGCGCCTTCAGCGCGATCTCCAGGCAGAGGTCGCGGATGTTCTCGGGGATCTCCGCCGGACAGATATGGTCGGTCATCCCATCAGTGTATTTGGCGTCGAAATCGTAGAAGCCGCTTTTCGGCTTCAGCTCCGTCACCGCGAGCGCGCGCGGGCCATCGGCGAAATCGACCACCGCCGATGTCATCTCGCGCCCCTTGATATAAGGTTCGGCGAGCAATTCGGCGAAATCCTGCCACGGCCCCTTGGCATCGGGCGCGATCGGGTGGCCGTAATTCCCGCCCTCGGTCACGATTGCGACGCCGACCGAACTGCCTTCGTTCACCGGCTTCAGGACGTAGGGGCGCGGCAGCGGATCGCGCTCGAACAGGTCCGCGCTCTTGACGATCCGCCCGCCGGGCATGGGCACGCCGTGGGGCACCAGCGCCTGCTTGGTCAGCTGCTTGTCGATCGCGATGACCGAGGTGGCGAGGCCCGAATGCGTATAGGGCACGCCCATCAGGTCCAGCATCCCCTGAACCGTGCCATCCTCGCCCGGAACGCCATGGAGCGCGTTGAAGACGACATCGGGCGCAGCCTCCGCGATACGCGCGGCAACCGTGCGGTCCATGTCGATCCGCGTGACGCGATGCCCGCGCTCTTCCAGCGCCTTGGCGACACCTTCGCCCGACATCAGCGAGACCGGCCGTTCATTCGCCCAGCCGCCCATCAGCACGGCGACGTGGAGTGTGCGATCGAGGCTCATGGCCGTCCCACCCGGCGGATTTCCCATTCCAGCTCCACGCCCGAATTTTCGTACACGCGCCGCTTCACCTCTTCGCCCAGCGTCTCGATATCCGCGCTGGTGGCATCGCCGGTGTTGATGAGGAAATTGGTGTGCTTCTCGCTCACCTGCGCGCCGCCGATCGTCATGCCTCGGCATCCCGCCTTGTCGACCAGCGCCCAGGCCTTTTCGCCCGGCGGGTTCTTGAAGGTGGAGCCGCCCGTCTTGGTGCGTAGCGGCTGCGAATTCTCGCGCGCTTCGGCGATCCGGTCCATCTCCGCGCCGATCGCTTCGGGATCGCCGGGTTCGCCTTCGAAGCGCGCAGAGACCACCACGGAATTGTCGTGCAGCGCCGAATGGCGATAGCTGTAAGCAAGCTCGCGCTTGGTGAGCCGCATCAGATTCCCATCCTGCATGACGACATCGCAGTCGATCAGAACATCCGCGACCTCGCGCCCATAGGCGCCGCCATTCATCCGCACGAAGCCACCGACCGTGCCGGGAATGCCGCGCATGAATTCCATGCCCGCCACGCCCGCATCGCGCGCCGCGCTGGCGACCAGAATGCCATGTGCCCCGGCCCCGCAGGTGAGGGTCATCCCGTCCACTTCGATCCCCGCGAAGGGCTTGCCGAGCTTGATGACCACGCCCGGCACGCCGCCATCGCGCACGATCAGGTTTGAGCCCAGCCCCAAGGGCATGATCGGCAGCGCGCCGTCGAGCCGCTCGAGAAACAGGATCAGATCGTCGAGATCGGCCGGTTCGAACAGCCAGTCCGCATGGCCGCCGGACTTGAACCAGACCAGCTTGGCGAGCGGCGCATCATGGGTGAGGCGACCGCGCAGGCCGCTGGTCGAGATCGGCGCGCGGACCCCGCCTTCGACCTCGCAATCGGGCGCCTCGCCGCTATCCCAGTTCCAGACATCGTCGGGCTGGGTCACCGCGCGCGTTCCTTCTCGAGCGCATCGGGCAGTTCGGCGGCCCAGCGTGTGATGTCGCCCGCGCCCAGACAGACGATGAGATCGTCAGGCTTCAATTCGGCGCCCAAGACGGCGACCAGTTCGTCCATATCGGCGACGCTGGCAGCGGCACGATGGCCGCGCGATTTGAGGCCTTCGACGAGGGTAAGCGAACTGACGCCCTCGATCGGTTCCTCGCCCGCTTCGTAGACGGGGGTGACGAAGACCTCGTCCGCTTCGTTGAAGGCGCTCTGGAAATCGTCCATCAGGTCGCGGAGGCGGGTGTAGCGGTGGGGCTGGACCACAGCGATGACGCGGCCCTGCGTCGCTTCCCGCGCGGCGCCCAGCACAGCGCGGATTTCGACCGGGTGATGGCCGTAATCGTCGATGATCGTCGCCTTGCCGTCACCGACCGGAACCTCGCCCGTTTTGGTGAAGCGGCGCCTGACCCCGCCGAAGCTGGCGAAACCGTTGCAGATCACCTCGTCAGGGCATTTCATCTCGATCGCCACTGCAATAGCAGCGAGCGCGTTCTGGACGTTGTGGCGCCCCGGCATGGGCAGGCGCACGCCTTCGATCCGGCGATCTTCCTGCCCGCGCCGCCTGACGATCACGTCGAAACTGTTCCCGCCCGCATCGGGCCGGACATTGACGCCGCAGATATCGGCCTGGAGATTGAAGCCGTAAGTCACGACGTTGCGATCGCGCACCTTGCCGATCACGGCCTGCACTTCAGGGTGGTCGATGCACAGGATCGCCGCCCCGTAGAACGGGACGTTGTGGATGAATTCCACGAAGGCGTCCTTCACCCCGTCGAAATCGCCATAATGGTCGAGATGTTCGGGATCGATATTGGTGACGACCGCAATCGTCCCGTCGAGACGCAGGAAGCTGCCGTCGCTCTCATCCGCTTCGACCACCATCCAGTCGCTGTCGCCCAGCCGCGCGTTCGAGCCGTATTGTTCGATGATGCCGCCATTGATGACGGTCGGGTCGACATTGCCGCAATCGAGCAGCGCCGCGATCATGCTGGTCGTCGTCGTCTTGCCATGCGTGCCCGCCACCGCGACGGTGGATTTGAGGCGCATCAGTTCGGCCAGCATCTCCGCCCGGCGCACCACGGGGATGCGGTTTTCGAGCGCATAGGCGACTTCGGGATTGGTGCGCTTCACCGCGGTCGAGGTGACCACGACCGCGGCATCCATGACGTTTTCCGCCGCATGGCCGATCATGATCCTGACCCCGCGCGAACGCAGGCGATCGACCACCGCGCTTTCCTTGATGTCGGAACCCTGCACGCTGTAGCCGAGATTGGCCATGACCTCGGCAATGCCGGACATACCGATCCCGCCGATGCCGACGAAATGGATGGTGCCGATATCGGTGGGCACACCTCTCATCGCTTCAGCCTTTCCCGTATCTCGCGCGCCGCGCGCTGCCCCACGGCCACGCCTTGGGAAGCGCCGCGCGCATTGTTCGCGCCGACGCGGATGACGTCCATCATCTCCGCCCCACCGAAGCTTTCGACGAGATCGGCGAGGTCCTGAACCGCATTGGGGCGCCCGCAATTGAAGGCCGCATGGGCTGCCTTGCCCAGGCCTTCGGGGCTGTCGGCGATGGCCTTGATCTGCTTGGCGAGTTCCTTGGCGGTGAACTGGTCCTGCCGGACCATGCGCGCGCCGCCCGCCTTGACCATTTCGCGCGTGTTCGCGGTCTGGTGATCGTCGGTCGCGATGGGCAGCGGGATCAGGATCGCAGGGCGACCGACTGCGGTCAGCTCCGCGATGGTGGACGCGCCCGCGCGCCCGATGAAGAGATGCGCATCGGCAAGCCGTCCGGCCATGTTCTCGAAATAAGTGCCGAGTTCGGCGGGGATTTCATGGCTGGAATAGCGCGTGCGGACCGCGTCAAGATCTTCGGGGCGGCATTGCTGCGTTACCTGCAACCTCTGGCGCAGCGCAGGCGGCAACATGGCGAGCCCATCGGGCACAACTTCGGACAGGACGCGCGCGCCTTGGCTTCCGCCGGTGACGAGCACGCGGAACAACCCTTCCTCGCCTAGTGCGGGAAACTCCTCTTCGCGCAGGGCCAGAACCTCCGCGCGCACCGGATTGCCGACGAGATGGACCTTGCCGGAATGTTTCGGCTTCAGCCGCTCGATCTGGGGATAGGCGGTGGCGATGGCGTCGACCTTGCCCGCCAGCAGGCGATTGACCCGGCCCAGCACTGCGTTCTGTTCATGGACCACGCTGGGGATACCCATTGCGGTTGCCGCCCACAGCGCCGGAAAGGCGGGATAGCCGCCGAAGCCCACCACCGCGCTCGGCTGGAAGCTTTCGAACAGGCGGATCGCCATGTTCCGCCCTTCCCAGACCGCCTTCGCGCCCGCGATCCATTTCAGCGGGTTCTTGCCGAAGCGCCCGGCGGGCAGAACGTGCATGGTCAGGAAATCCGGGCGACCGGGAATCTGCGCGCCGCGTTCGTCCGTAATTAGCGCGACGTGATGGCCGCGCCGCTCCAGCTCGGTCGCCAGCGCGAAAGCGGGCAGCATATGGCCCCCCGTGCCCCCGGCGGCGAGGACGAAGTGGCGCGCGGCATGGGTGTTTTCAGGCTTGCTCACGGATAGATTTCCCGCCGGATCGCATCGCTCTGTTTCTTCGGCGCGCGGCGCTCGTTCCAGCCGATCACGTCGACCAGCCCGCGCGTCTCGCGCTTGAGGAAGGGGTTTCGCCGCGTGATCGCGAGCAGCAGCCCGACTTCGAGGCACAGGGCGATCGTGGACGAGCCGCCATAGCTAATGAGCGGCAGGGTCATCCCCTTCGACGGGAACAGCTGCAAATTCACGAGGATGTTGATAAAGGCCTGGCCCGCGAACAGCGTGATGAGGCCCGCCCCGGCCAGCAGGGCAAACAGATCATCCTCGTCGATCAGCTTCATCAGAACGCGCGCCACGATGGCGAGATAAACGATCACGACGAGAGCGCAAACGATGAGGCCGAATTCTTCCCCGATGACCGAGAATATGTAGTCGGTATGCGCTTCGGGCAGGTTCATCTTTCGAAGGCCCAGCCCGTATCCGCTGCCCGTCCAGCCGCCCGCGAGCAGGGTGCGCTCGGCGAGATCGACCTGGTCGAAGGCGGTGCCGCCGCCCATGAAACTGTCGATGCGGTGGCGGGCATTGTCGTAGAGGAAATAGGTCGCGACCATCGCCGCCCCGCCGATCCCGACCAGAGCGCCCATCCGCTGCACCGGCACGCCTGCCAGCAGGACGAGCACGAACCACGCGCCGAAAAACAGGATCGTGTCGCCGAGATTGGGCTGCATCATCAAAAGCGCGGCGACGAGGGCGAGCGCCGCTGCCGACAGGGCGATCACCGGAAGATTCGGATCGCGCATCTTCCAGGACAGGATCCAGGCGATCGCGATCGCGAAGGCAGGCTTCAGGAATTCGGACGGCTGGAAGCGCATTCCGAAATCGAGCCAGCGCCGCGCCCCGTTGACCTCCGCACCGACGATCGGAACGAGGAAGAGGGCGCCGAGCATAGCGGCGGCGAGCAGGAGACCGCCGCGCCGCGCGTTTTCGCGGCTGACCATGCTGATGGCGATCATCACGCCGATCCCGATCGCCTGCCAGGCAAGGTGGCGGTAGAAGAAATAGAGCGGGTCGAGCGTTTCGGTCGCGGTCGAGAGTCGATCCGCGCTGGCGGGCGAGGCGGCGGCGACTGCGACGGTGCCGAACGCCATCAGCGCGAGGATCAGGCCGAGCAGCACCCGGTCGATCTCACGCCACCAGATCGTCAACTCTGTCCAGCGCGAGAGCTTCTGGCCGGGCCGACGCATTCCGGGTCGGGCGGCGCCGGGCACATAGGGACGCTGCATGTTCACGCGCCAAGCTCGCCGACAGCCGTGCGGAACGCCTCGCCGCGCTGCTCGAAATCGCGGAACTGGTCGAAGCTGGCACAGGCGGGGGAGAGCAGGACGGTGTCGCCTGCCTGCGCCGCAGCCGCAGCATCGCGCACTGCCCGCTCGAGCGTTTCGCTGCGCGTCACCGGCACGCGGCCCTCAAGCAGCTCGGCGAAGGCAGGCCCGGCCTTGCCGATGGTGTAAGCGGCCTTCACGTGCGGCAATTCGGCCTCGCACTCGCCCAATCCCGGTTCCTTGGCGAGCCCGCCGACGATCCAGTGGATGTTCTCGAACGCCGCCAGCGCAGGTGCGGAGGCGGCGGTGTTGGTGCCCTTGCTGTCGTTGACGTAGGCGACGCCGTCAATTTCGGCGACGTGCTCCATGCGGTGGGGCAGGCCGGGGTAGCTAACTAAAGCTTGGTCAATTTGATCTTTCGTCAGGCCAAGGTCGCTGCATACCGCCCATGCCGCTGCTGCATTCTGGAGATTATGAGGTCCACGAAGTACAGGCCAATCAGTCGCATCGCCTAACTCGATGTCATCAATAAATAGAATGAGTGGGTCTTCTGCGTTTTGGAGCACATCTTCGTCGGCTTCGGCGCGATAATCCACGACAGCGAGACGATGGGGCGATTGCATCTCGAACAGTCGCGCCTTGCTCGCCGCGTAAGCCTCGAAACTCTCATACCGATCCAGATGATCCGGCGTGATGTTCAAAAGCACCGCCACGTCGCAATCGAGCGAATAGGTCAGGTCGATCTGGTAGCTCGACAGCTCCAGCACATAGACCCCGCCTTCGGGCAAAGGCTCCTGCTCCAGGATCGGCAGGCCGATATTGCCGCCCATCGTGGTGGGGACGCCCGCGGTCTTCAGGATATGGTGGACCAATGCGGTCGTGGTGCTTTTCCCGTTGGTGCCGGTGATGCCGACGACCTTGTGCGGCGGGAGAGCCCCCCGCGCCTGCGCGAACAGTTCGATGTCTCCGATCACCGGAACCCCGAAACTGTCGGCATGGGGCTTGATCGGGTGGGTGTTGAGCGGGACGCCGGGGCTGACCACCACGCCGTCATATCCGGTCAGGTCCGCCTCCAGCGGGTCGGCGAGCGCGGCGCGGCCCGCGAACGGCTCGCGCGCCTCGGCGCGATCGTCCCAGGCCAGCACTTCGGCCCCGCTCGCCAGCAGCGCTTCGACCGTGGCCTTTCCCGAGCGGGCGAGGCCGAGCACGGCATAGCGCCTGCCCTTCCAGGCCGGATTCAGGATCACCGCAGCTTCAACGTCGCCAGACCGAGGATCGCAAGCACGATCGCGACGATCCAGAAGCGGATCACGACCTTGCTCTCGCTCCAGCCCAATTGTTCGAAATGGTGGTGGATCGGCGCCATGCGGAAGACGCGCCTGCCCGTCCGCTTGAACCAGAACACCTGGATGATGACCGACAGAGCCTCGAACACGAACAAACCGCCGACGACCGCCAGCACGACCTCGTGATGCGTCGCCACCGCGATCGCTCCCAAGGCCCCGCCCAAGGCCAGCGATCCGGTATCGCCCATGAAGACCGCGGCAGGCGGCGCATTGAACCACAGGAAGGCAAGGCCCGCGCCCATGATCGCGGCGCAGAAAATCGCCAACTCGCCCGCGCCGGGAACATGCGGAATGCCGAGATAGCTCGAATAGTCGACGCGCCCCACGAGGTAGGCGATGAGCGCGAAGGTGCCCGCCGCAATGATCACCGGCATGGTGGCGAGACCGTCCAGCCCGTCGGTCAGATTGACGGCATTGCCCGCGCCCACGATCACGAAGGCGGCGAAGACGTAATAGAACCAGCCCAGTTCGATGCCGAGATTGTTGAAGAACGGGACGTAGAGGAAGGTGTTGATCTGGCCGACCACGATCCAGCTGGCGATGCCCGCCACCGCGAATTCGAGTGCGAGGCGCGTCTTGCCCGACACGCCCTTATGGCTCTTCTTCGTGACCTTGTCGTAATCGTCCATGAAACCGATCAGGCCGAACCCGGCGGTCACGGCGAGGCAGGCCCAGATGAAGGGATTGCTGAGGTCCATCCACAACAGGAGCGAGATCGACATGGCGACGAGGATCATCAGCCCGCCCATCGTCGGCGTACCGCGCTTGGCGAGGTGGGTTTGCGGGCCGTCCTCGCGGATCGGCTGGCCCTTGCCCTGGCGAACCCGCAGCATGGCGATCATGCGCGGCCCGATGACGAGCCCGATCAGCAGCGCGGTCAACAGGACGCCGCCCGCCCGCGCCGTTTGATAGCGGACGAGATTGAGCAGTCCTTCGAACTGGAGCCATTCTGCGAGGAGATAGAGCATGCGCGGTCAGCCGTCCCGGCGTGTGAAATGATCCACCAGCTGGCCGAGGCCGACCGAGTTCGAGCCCTTCACCAGCACCGCGTCACCCGCGACAACGCCGTATTCCAACAGCGCGCCGATGGCTTCCGCGGCATTCTCGCAATGCGTGAAAGACCCGGCAAAGCCAAGCGGCTGTCCCGGCGCTTTCCCCAATTCACGGGCCAGCACGCGCATTTCCTCGCCCACCAAGACCGCGTGATCGACATTCGCGCTCGCCAGCGGCTCTGAAAGCTGGGCGTGGAACGCCGCGCCGAAATCGCCCAATTCCTTCATGCTGCCGAGAACGGCGATGCGGCGCCCGGCGGGCGTATTGCCCAATTGCGCGAGCGTGGCGCGCATACTGGCGGGATTGGCGTTGTAGCTTTCGTCGATCAGCAGCGCCTTGCCGCCCGGCGCAGCGATCTGGTGGCGCGCCCCGCGCCCCTTCAACCCGCCCATTTCGGCAAGCGCCAGACCGGCGGCGGCCATGTCGCCCCCGGCGGCGCGCACGGCGGCCATGACGCACAGCGCATTGGTGATCCAGTGCTCGCCCGGCTCCGCCACAGTGAAGCACATGCGGCCTTCGGGATATTCGCAAGTGACCAGCGATCCGCCATTTGCGCTGGGGATCGCATCGAGCAACCTGAGAGTTGCGTCACGCGCGCGCCCGAAGCTGACGACCTTCGCGCCGAGCTTGTCCGCGTGAGCCTTGAGCCTTGCGAAATGCGGGCTGTCCGCCGGGATCACCGCAGTGCCGCCTTTGACCAGGCCGCCGAAGATTTCCGCCTTGGCGTCCGCGATCGCCTCTTCGCTGCCGAGGTTCTCTATATGCGCGGGGGCGATGGTGGTGACGACCGCGACATGGGGGCGGACGTGATCGGTTAGCTCGGCGATCTCGCCCGCATGGTTCATCCCCATCTCGAACACGCCGAAGCGGCTGCGCGCGGGCATCCGGGCAAGGGACAGCGGAACGCCCACATGGTTGTTGTAGCTGCGGATCGAGCGATGCGCCTGCCCCCGGCTGGAGCGTTCGAGCGCGGCGAAGATCGCTTCCTTGACGCCCGTCTTGCCGACCGAGCCGGTGACGCCGACGACCTTGGCAAAGGTCCGCTCGCGCGCGGCGGCGGCGAGCGCGTGAAGCGCAGCAGTCGTATCTTCGACCAGCACATGGGGATAATCCACCGGACGATCGACCAGCGCGGCGGTGGCGCCATTGGCGAACGCCTTGTCGAGGAAGCGATGGCCGTCCATCGCCTCGCCCTGCAAGGCCACGAACAGGTCGCCATTGCGGATATCACGGCTGTCGGTGTCGATGCCCGAGACCTGAAAATCGCCGCTCGCTTTGCCAGTCGTGATTGCGGCGATCGTGGCCGCGTCCCACAGGGCCATGGGCAGCCGGTCGGCGGGGAGGATGGGCCAGCGCTTGAGAGCGGGATGGCGGATCAGGGCAGCGCTCATTTCATGGTCTCCGCGTGTGCTGCGGCGCATTCGCGCGCGACTTCGACGTCGTCGAAGGGGTGGACCTTCATATTCTCTCCCGAACCGATGATCTGTCCCTGTTCGTGCCCCTTGCCGGCGACGAGGACGATGTCCCCCTCGCCCGCTTCGGCGATGGCGCGCGCGATCGCATCGCGCCGCCCGCCGATTTCCAATGCCTCTCCGCTGACGCCCTGCATCACCGCCGCGCGGATCGCGCTCGGCTCTTCGCCGCGGGGATTGTCGTCGGTAACGATGACGAGGTCCGACCCTTGCGAGGCCGCTTCGCCCATCGGCGCGCGCTTGCCGTGATCGCGGTCGCCGCCAGCGCCGAACACGGTGATGAGACGCGCCCCATCCTTGGCCGCAACATGCGGGCGCAAAGCCGCGATGGCAGCGGTCAGCGCATCCGGCGTGTGGGCGTAATCGACATAGACCGGCGCGCCGCTCGGCGCGATGACCGCGCGTTCGAGGCGTCCGCGCACAGGCTGGAGTCGTGCGACCGCGTCCCAGACCCGGCCCGCATCGATCCCGCTCGCCAGCGCCAGCCCGGCGGAGACGAGGGCGTTCGAGACCTGATAGGCTCCGATCAGCGGAAGGCGGAAAGTGCGAGTCTGTCCGTCATGTTCAACAGTCAGGTCCTGACCCAACGCCGTCGCCTCGCGCGAGACGAGGCGGATGCCCTCGCCCTTTTCGCCCACGGTGAACGGAGTCAGCCCGCGTTTTTCGGCGTGTTCGATGGCGCGCGCGGTCCATTCGCCGCTGTCGCTTCCGCGCCAGATCACTGCCGTCGCGCCATCACTCGCGACCTCGTCGAACAGCCGCATCTTGGCGAGGAAATACTCCTCCATATCGGCATGGTAATCGAGGTGATCGCGGCTGAAATTGGTGAAGGCGACGGCTTCGACGGGCACGCCCTCATTGCGGAACTGGGAGAGGCCGTGGCTCGATGCCTCATACGCGACATGCGTCACGCCCTCGCGCGCCAGCCCGCTGAGATTCGACAGGAAGGTCACGATGTCGGGCGTGGTCAGCCCGGTCGACACGCTGCCATCGGGGGTCGTCACGCCGAGCGTCCCGATGCTCGCCGCGCGCTCGCCCGCCATGCGCCAGATCTGGCGGGTCATCTCGACCGTCGAGGTCTTCCCGTTCGTCCCCGTCACCGCGACGATATGCGCCGGGACGGGGGTGAAGAAGCGCGCCGCAAGCTGCGCGAAGGTGCGGCGCGGTTCGGGATCGGCGATATGGACCGCGCCCTCGACCTTCGCTTCGGGCCGGGCGATCACCGCCACCGCTCCCGCCTCGATCGCGGCGGCAATGAAATCCTCTCCATTCACGCGCGCGCCCTGAAACGCGCCGAAAACGGTGCCGGGCGCGACCTTGCGGTTGTCGATGGCGAAGCCGGTCACCTCGGCCTCGCCATTGGCCGGACAGGCGAGACCCGCCTCCGCGCAGAGCTTCGCCAGCTTCACCGGTTCGCCTCGGGGATCAAAGGCTTGATGTCGGAAATGTCGATGTCGCGCGTGTTGTCGGGCCGCACGCCGAGCATCGGGCCGATGCGCGGCACAAGGCGGCCGACGATCGGCGCGGCGTTCCAGGCGGCGGTGCGCTGGAAGCTGGAGGCGAGCGTGCCCTGCGGCTCGTCCAGCATGGCGATCACGACATAGCGCGGGCGATCCATCGGGAAAGCGGCGGCGAAAGTCGAAACCAGCGTCGAACGGCGATAACCGCCCGCGCCCGGCTTTTCGGCGGAGCCCGTCTTGCCGCCCACGCGGAAGCCCGGCGCGTCGGCGTTCTTGCCCGTCCCGTAAATGGTGGTTGCGCGCAGGATCTGGTTCATCCGCGCCGAGGTCGAGGCCTTGAACACGCGGCGGCCTTCGGGCGCTTCGCCGGGCTTCAGCTTGTGCAGCGTCGCAGGGCGCCACACACCGCCATTGACCATCGTCGCATAGGCGCTGGCGAGGTGCAGCGGCGTGACCGCGATGCCGTGGCCGAAGCTGACCGTCATGCTCCTGAGGCGCGGCCATTTGTCGCCCGGCCAGATCGGGAAGCCCTTGGCGGGCAGCTCGATATGCGGGCGCTCTGCCATACCCATGTCCATCATGTACTGGCGCAGCTTTTCCGGGCCGAGCTTGTCGGCGATGCGCGCGGTGACGGTGTTGGACGAATGGATCAGTGTGCTCGGCACGTTGAGGCTCGCGCCGAGATAATGGCTGTCCTTGATCGCGAAGCGCCCGACCTTGACCGGCGAGGCGTCCCAATGGGCGCCCAGATCGCGCACCACGCCCGCATCGATCGCAGCGGCGACCGAGAGCGGCTTGAAGGTCGAGCCGAGTTCGTAGACCTGATTGGTCACGCGGTTGAACATCAGCGATGCGCCGCGCTCGTCGATCTTGTTGGGGTCGAATTCGGGCAGCGAAGCCAGCGCCATCACCTCGCCCGTGTCGACGTCCAGCACGATGCCCGCGCCGCCCTTGGCATCGACCAGTTTCATGCCCCGGCGCAATTCGTCCTCGAGCGCGCCCTGCACCCGCATGTCGATCGACAGCGCAACCGGGATACCACGGCTGGCCGGATCGCTCAGCTGCTCGTCGAGCACCTGCTCCATCCCGACGCGCCCATGCCCGTCCGCCGCGACGTAGCCGAGAATATGCGCCGCCATCGAACCTTGCGGATAATGCCGGTCGTTCTCCTGTGGCATTTCCAGCGCGAGTTCGCCGATATCCTGCACGCGGTTGG
Source organism: Qipengyuania pelagi (assembly GCF_009827295.1). Taxonomy (NCBI): domain Bacteria; kingdom Pseudomonadati; phylum Pseudomonadota; class Alphaproteobacteria; order Sphingomonadales; family Erythrobacteraceae; genus Qipengyuania; species Qipengyuania pelagi. Next base: position 1,663,681 of record NZ_WTYD01000001.1, read on the forward strand.
CTTCTTCGGGCAGCACCCGGCGGCGCAGATACCCCGCCTTGCCCGAAGCGAGCTGTTCCGCGACACGCGTCTCGTCGAGATCGGGGAAGATCGCCTTGAGTTCTGCGGCCACCGTCTGCGGGCTGCGCACCAGCGGCGATCCATCCTCGCCCAGCGCTTCGGGATTGAACCAGAGCGCATAGGCCGGGAAGGCGCGCGCCAGCGGGACGCCGTTGCGATCAACGATTTCGCCGCGATCGGGCAGCAGCGCGTCTTCCAAAGAGGTCGCAGCCACCGCACGATCCGATCCACCGAGAAAGGCGATCCGCACCAGCGCCATCATCGCCACGAACACGAAGGCGAGTACGATCCACAGGACGCGCAATTTGGCCTGCGCGAGCGAGTTCTGGCGGATGCCCGCCAGTTGCACGCGCGCCTGCGGCATGGCGGCGCCGAAACTGGCAGCGGCGCTCGACCGGGTGATGGGGGAATAGGCGTTCACTGACCGCTATCCGCCAAGGCGCTCGGCAGAGCGGGCGAGCGGGCGAGGCGCTGCGTCAGATTGCCTGCCGCCTCGTAGCCGCCGGCATTCAAGCGGCCTTCCTCGTCATCACCGGATTTTTCCTCATCATCGAGCCAGTCGGCGAACAGGCTCTCTTCGGCCTGCGGACGCGCCTTGGCGACGCGGATCGGATCGGGCGCGTCGAGCCCACGCGGCAGACCGAGCACGGCCAGCTCGCGCTCGCTTTCGAGATATTGATCGGCGCGCGGCGCGACATAGCCGAATTCGACCGCGTTCCACTGCGACAGCTGGCGCTGGCTGGCGCGGGTCTGGAATTCGACTTCCAGCATGAGGGTCTGGCGTTCGAGCGCGATGATCTGGCGTTCGGCCAGACGCACCTCGCTCTTCACCGCATTCACCTTGAAGGTCAGCGCGAGGAAGGCGGCGAGACACAGGCTCAGCGCCAGCATCCATCCGATCTGGCGGATGCGGCTGCCATGCGGGAGAGAAGGCGGGGCGCTGGCCATCAGGCGGCCTCCCTCACGGGCGCGGCGCTGCGGAGGGCGTGCCGCAGGACCGAGGAGCGCGCGCGAGGGTTGCGCGCGATCTCGGCTTCGGTGGGGCGGATCGCCTTGCTGACGCGGGTGAAGGCGGGAACGAACGCCTCGACCTGCGGCAGATGGCGCGAGGCGGGGGGCGCACTCGACGCGTCGCGCAGGAAGCGTTTGACAATGCGATCTTCGAGGCTGTGGAAGCTGACCACGGCCAGCCGCCCGCCTTCGCTCAGCAGCGTTTCCGCGGCGACGAGGCCCTGCTCCAACTCGTCCAGCTCGCCATTCACATGGATGCGCACCGCCTGGAAGCTGCGCGTCGCCGGGTCCTTCTTGTCGTGCGGCTTGTGGCCCAAGGCCTTGCGCACGACGCGGGCGAGATCGCCGGTCGTTTCGAGCGGGCGCGCGGCCACGATGGCGCGGGCGACGCGGCGCGACTGGCGCTCCTCGCCATAGAGATACAGCACGTCGGCGATCTGATCGGCATCGGCGGTATTGAGGAAATCGGCGGCGCTTTCGCCGGTCTGGCTCATCCGCATGTCGAGCGGGCCGTCATGCGAGAAGGCGAAGCCGCGCTCCGCCTGGTCGAGCTGCATCGAGGATACGCCGATATCCATCACGACCCCGTCGACCCTCGCCACGCCTGCTTCGGCCAGCGCGCCGACCATCTGCGAGAAGCGATACGGGTGCAGCGTCAGGCGATCTGCATATTGGTCGACCATCGCGGCGCCATTGGCGATCGCATCGGGGTCGCGGTCGAAGGCGTGGACCTGCGCCCCCTTGTCGAGGATCGCGCGCGTATAGCCGCCCGCCCCGAAGGTCGCGTCGACGATCACGTCGCCCGGCTTGGGATCGAGCGCGGCGATCACCTCGTCGAGGAGGACAGGGATATGAGGCTCGCTCACTTGCGCTTGGCCTTCGCTTCCGCCTCGGCGACCAGCGCCTGGCAGGCGGCCTTGGCGGCGGCCCAATCGTCACCCATGCGCATCAGTTCATCAGGGTTCCAGACGGTGAAGAACCGCCCGCCGCCCTGGAAATAGAGCCCGTCCCCGATATCGGCGAGACCGCGCAGGTAATCCGGCATGACGAACCGCCCGCTATCGTCGAAGGGAAGTTCGGCAAAGCCGTTCAACTGGCTGGACCGGGTTTCCCGATCGAAATCGCGCTGGAACTTGAACGCCATTTCTTCCTCGCGATCGAGCTGCGCTTCGAATTCGAGTTTGCGGGACAGGCCGAAACCGACGAGGCAGTTCCAGCGATCGTGCTTGGTCAGACATAGGGTGCGGGAATCGCTGCTTTCCTTCACCGCCTTGCGAAACAGCGGCGGAAGGACATAGCGGCCCTTATCGCCCGCAGGCGAATAGGCTTGTCCGCTGTATCCCCCGAAAAGCACCCGCTCCGGCCCCCGTCACACGCAAAAAATCCAGCTCCTGCATCAGACGCACCTCACCCGCCGCCGAAAGCACCCACAAGCTCGCAGCGTGCCCCGCATCATGGACGCGGAACGGAGTCGGTCTGTCCGATGTGTGAAAAGGAATACAGCGGGAGCGCTGGGGATGGAAGGGAAAAGTGCGGGATATTTGGGGATTGACGTTCAAATACCTGTTTTATCTATATTTTTGATCGAGCCATCATTGTGCGGACGCGCCCCCTCGCGGATCGCATAATCTGCGTATAGATCGGGAAAAAAGGGCGAAATTGCGCGGTTTCCGGCCCCATTTCGCAGCGGGATGGAAGCGGTTCTCGTGAAGGCAGGACGCCGCCAAACGGCCGCTCCCGCAATTTCCCCGAACCGGGAATCAGCCTTCGAAGCCGCTTTCGAGAAGGCCCGTCAGCGCCGCTTCGCGAATTTGGCGTTCGGAATGCTCTGCGCTCGCCTTGTCTTCGGCGTGTTGGCCTGCGTTATGGTCATCTTCGTCGAGGATTGCGGCGTCGGCGATCAACAGCGCACCGCCCTTACCGATCGTGCAGCGAGCCATCAGGCGCGTATCGGACAGGGCGCATTCGGCCTCGCCCCCTGCGTCACGCGCAGCGAAAGTCCCGGATATCCGCGTTGGAACCGACAGCCCGAACGCATCGACCACCCGCTCTTCGTCGTCCTGGCTCGTGTCCATTTCCAGTTCGAGGCCCCATCGCGCCAGGATCGGAGACAGCAGCGCGACATCATGGGGGCGACGCGGATCGCCCAGCCGGTATTCGGAATGGCGCGTCAGCATGGGGTCGGCGAAAAGGATCACCCGCCCACCTTCGCGCACCCAATCGTCGAGCGCGACATTCTCTTCCGGCGACAAAGCACGCGGCTGGGCGAGGATCAGGCGGTCCAGCGGCGCGAGCGTTTCGGGCGTCAGCACATCGAGCGGTTCGAGCGCATAATCGCGCTCCAGGAGGGCGCGCACCCAGTTCGCACCCTGATCCTGATTCAGCAGATCGGAAAACTCGACCGCCTCGTTCCAATAGATCGGCAGAGTCGACATGAGGCCCAGGCGAGGCTGCGCCATCTGCTCGCCAACCTGCTCAACCGCCGGATCGGCATCGGCGCTGGCGGAACATGCCGTGCACGCTATCAGCACCGCACCGAGCGCCAGGGCCGCCCCGCGCGATCGCGAGACGCTATTGCGGCCCAAGATCGTCGCTTCCGCCCCGTTCCGGCAGGATCGGCGCTTCGCCATCGGGGGCCGGTTGCGGCGTCGGGCTGGCGGGAAGATCGGGAACGACGCCCGCATCGACCAGCGGATCGGATCGGCTTGGCGTGGCAGCGGGCTGGTTGGTGGACACCGCTTCGGGAACCGAGGTCCGCTCGGTTTCGGCGGCGCGGCTTTCGATCAGATCGACCAGCCCGACCAGCAACAGCGTTCCGGCAAGCCCGGCAAGGCCCACCTGGAGCCTTTGCGCCGTCTGCCCGCGCGTCCCGCCGAGCGGTACGCTGGCCGAAGCGGCCGAGAAACCGGCGGCCGAAGGATCGGACACGCTATCGGCGGGGCGGGCTTTGCGTCGGGGATCGAACAGGCGAGCCATCGGGCCAATTAGGATGCGAGGCGCCATCGGGTCAATCGCCTTGACGCCAAGGATCGCCCAGAAGGGTCAGGCCGCCCCTTCCAGCCAGTCGAACACCGGCAGGTCCTTGGAACGCAGCCAATCGGCGTTGTAGAGCGTCGAGAGGTAGCGGAAACCCGTATCGCACAGGATCGTCGCGACGCGCGGATCCTCGTGACCCTGCGCTTTCAACTGGCGGCCCAGCGCCACCGCGCCCGCCACGTTGATGCCGCTCGACAGGCCGAGGCAGAGCCCCTCTTCGCGCAGCAGGCGGCGGACCCATTCGAGGCCTTCCTCGTCCGAAATGCGGAACTGGGTGTCGATCGGCGCGCCTTCGAGATTGCCGGTTATGCGCCCCTGCCCGATCCCTTCCGCAACCGAGGACCCTTCCGATTTCAGCTCGCCATGCGCGTAGTAATCGTAGAGCGCGGCGCCATGCGGATCGGTCAGCGCGATCGTGACGGTCTCGTCGAATTGCTTGAGGCCCATGCCGACGCCCGCGATCGTGCCGCCCGTGCCGGCAGCGCAGGTGAAGCCGTCGATCCGGCCCTCCATCTGCTCCCACAATTCCTTCGCCGTACCCTCGATATGGGCCTTGCGGTTGGCGGTGTTGTCGAACTGGTTAGCCCAGATCGCGCCTTCAGTCTCTTCGGCGAGACGGCGGCTGGTGTGAACGAAATGGTTGGCGTCGGAATATTTCGTCGGGGGTACGGTGACCAGCTCCGCGCCCAGAGCGCGCAGCGTGTCCATCTTCTCCTTCGACTGGTTGTCCGGCATGACGATGATCGTGCGATAGCCGAGCGCATTGGCGACAAGCGCGATGCCGATCCCGGTATTGCCCGCCGTGCCTTCTACCACCGTTCCACCCGGCTTTAATTCGCCGCGCGCCTCGGCATCGCGGACGATATAGAGCGCGGCGCGATCCTTCACGCTCGCGCCCGGATTGGCGAATTCGCATTTGCCGAAAATGTCGCAACCGGCAGCCTCGCTCGGCCCGGCGAGGCGGACGAGCGGCGTGTTGCCGATGAGATCGAGCGTATCGGCTCGTAGGGGAATGGCAGTCATACCGAAGACGTAGGCAGTCGCTCCGGCGGTCGCAAACTAGATGCGCTTGCAGGCCGCAAAGCGATCCGCAATCAGTCTTCCGCCGCGATCGTCACCTTGAGACCGTCGAGATCGCCGGTGAAGGGGATCTGGCAGCCGAGGCGTGAATTGGCGTCTCGATGATCGGAGGATTCGAGCAGATCGTCCTCGTCCTCGCTCATCGCGGGCAGCTTGTCCTGGAAGGCCGGATCGATATGGACGTGGCAGGTCGCGCACGAACAGCAGCCGCCGCACAGCGCCAGCAGCTCGTCGAAGCCGTTGTCGCGGATCGCTTCCATGACGGTCAGCCCGTCCGCGACGTCGATCTCGGATGTCTCGCCTTCGCGGGTGGTTACGATCAGCTTGGGCATTGTCGCGGCCTCGTTCCTGTGGTTTGCCAGTCGTCGCGCTGCTAGGGCGCGAGCCGACATTTGGCAAGGAGCGTGGCGCGCCGGCATGGGACTGACCGCGGAGCAATTACGGGACGGGATCGACGCGGTCGTGGCGCGGGAGCCGCGCGTAGCCGCTGCGCTCGCCAAGGCAGGCTATCCCGAACCGCGCCTGCGCGACACCGGCTACAAGACGCTGCTGCGCACGATCGTCGGCCAGCAGGTCTCGGTCGCCGCGGCGGCATCGGTGTGGACCAGGCTGGAAGCCGAACTGGGTGAGGATTTCACCCCCGCCTGCCTGCTCGAACGCGATTTCGACACGTTGCGGGCCTGCGGCCTGTCCCGCCAGAAACAGGGCTATGCCCGATCGCTCTGCGAACTGGTCGCGGAAGGGGAGCTGGATTTCGAAAGCCTGCCCGCCGATGACGAGGCGGCGATCGCGGAGCTGACCAGGATCAAGGGGATCGGGCGCTGGTCGGCGGAAATCTATCTTCTGTTTGCCGAAGGACGCCCCGATATCTGGCCTGCGGGCGATCTCGCCGTGCAGGTGGGCTTGGGCAAACTGCTCGGCCTCGCCGAACGCCCGAGCGAGAAAGAAACCCGCGCGCTGGCCGAGCACTGGCGCCCGCATCGCGGGGCGATGGCCATCTTCACCTGGCATATCTACAATAATCCGGCGCTATAGGCCGAAAACGGGAGAGACACGACATGGCGGACCGCAAGGCCATCTTTATCAGCGGCGGGGGCTCCGGCATCGGCCGCGCGATCGCGATCCGCTTCGGGCGCGAGGGCTGGTTCGTCGGCCTCGGCGATATCGACGCGCATGGCATGGCCGTGACCGAGGATTTCCTCCCCGGCGGTTATTCCTACACTCACAAGCTCGATGTCCGCGACCGCGCGGCGTGGGACGATGCGCTGAACGGCTTCGCCATGGCGGCGGGCGGCCGGATCGACGTAGTCGTGAACAATGCGGGCATTCCGCTCGGCGGCGCATTGATGGAGAATGCGACCGACGAGATCGAGCGCTGCCTCGACATCAACCTAAAGGGCGTATTGTTCGGGGCGCAGGCGGCCTATCCGCATTTGAAGAAGACGGCGCCGGGTTCCTGCCTGCTCAACACCGCCAGCGCTGCGGGCATTTACGGGACGCCGGGTGCCAGCGTCTATTCCGCGACGAAGTTCGGCGTGCGCGGCATCACCGAAAGCCTCGACGGAGAATGGGCGGCGGACGGGATCGCGGTCCGCTCGCTCTGCCCCAGCTTCATCGATACCCCCCTGCTCGACAAGAACCCCAATGCGGGGTCCAATCAGGACATCCGCCAACGCGTGACCGATGCCGGACTGGAAATCACGCCGGTCGAGGATGTGGCCGAAGCGGCATGGGCGGCAGTGCATGGCGACCGATTGCACACGCTGGTCGGCAAGACCGCCAAAAGGCTCGGCTTCGCCAGCCGCTGGCTACCGGGCAAACTGCGCAAGCAGACCCGTGCGAGCGCCAGAGCCTTGGGCTAAGCTTTCAGCTAGGCGTTAGAGCAAGCTTCCGATCGCCTTCGCCATCTTCATGTCCTTCAGGGACAATCCGCCCGCGTCATGCGTGGTCAGCGTGACGTCCACCTTGTTGTAGACGTTGAACCATTCGGGATGGTGGTCGCGCTTCTCCGCGATCAGGGCGACACGCGCCATGAAGGCGAAGGCTTCGGAGAAATCGGCGAATTCGAAGCTGCGCTCGATCGCCTTGCCTTCGCGCGCCAGCGACCATTCGGGCAAAGCGCGCATCCAGCTGTCGCGTTCTTCCTGGTTCAATTCCTCGACCGGCATGATCTGCTCCTGCGCTTGTGGGGTGCCCGCCTTTTGCCTATCGCTGCCCCCCATGCAAGGGGCGGGTCTCACGGCGCGGGAGCTTTATTGCCGCAGGGGCGACCGGCCGCTGTTCGGCGCACTCGACCTCGCTCTGAAACCCGGCGAGGCGCTGCATCTGGTGGGGCCGAACGGGATCGGAAAATCGAGCCTGATCGAAATCCTCGCCGGGCTGAGGCGACCGTCCGATTTCCTGTCGGCGGGCGGCGCGAAACCGGCGCGTGGTTCGGTCGGATGGTGCGGCACGATCGGCCTGCTCGACGCGAGACTCGCGCTGGACGAGACCGTCACGCTGGAACGCGCGCTCGCTTTCTGGGCCGCGCTCGACGGATCGGCGGCATCGACGGCGGATCATGCGTGCACTCTGGGGATCGAACCGCTGATGGATGTCCCGGTCCGCTATCTTTCGACCGGGCAGCGCAAACGCGCAGGCATCGCGCGCCTGCTCGGCCAGAACGCCGACCACTGGTTGCTGGACGAGCCGCTGAACGGGCTCGACACCGAAAGCATCGGAGTGATCGAAACCCTCATCGCCGCGCGCAGAGCCGCAGGAGGCGTCGTGGTGGTCGCGTCGCATCAGCCGATCGCCATGCCGGGTGCCGTCACGCTGGATCTGAGGGACCACCCATGGTGATCGTCACGCTGCTGCGCCGCGATCTCGCCACGCTCCTACCCGGTGGGAGGCGCGGCGGCACGCTGCTGCCGCTGCTGTTCTTCCTTGCCGTGGCGATGCTCTATCCCTTCGCGGTCGGCCCCGAACCGCAGCTGTTGGCGCGCACCGGGGGGGGCGTCGTCTGGATCGCGGCGCTGCTGGCGGCGATCCTTCCGCTGGAACGGCTGGTCGCGGGCGATCTGGAAGCGGGGGTGTTCGATCAATTAGCGCTGCGCGGGATCAGCGAGGAATGGGCCATGGCCAGTCGGCTGATCGCCCATTGGCTCGCCTTCGGCCCGCTGCTCCTGCTCGCCACCCTGCCCGCCGCCGCCCTGCTCGGCCTGTCGGGCGCGACGGTGAGAACCCTTCTGCTCGGCCTGCTAGCCGGAACCCCCGGCCTCGCCGCGATCGGCCTCGCCATCGCGGCGCTGACCGCGGCCCTGCGCGGCGGCGCGGCGCTCGCCGGACTGATGGTCATCCCGCTCGCGATCCCGATCCTGATCTTCGGCGCGGGGGCCCTGTCACGCCCCGACAGCGCGGGCCTCGCCCTGACCGGCGCGATCAGCCTGGGTCTGTGCGCGGTGACGCCCTTCGTCGCGGGCGCGGCAGTCAGAGCAGCCCGCGAAGGGTGACCGTTCAATAAGGCGGCTTGTCGAGGCCCTTGGGGCTGCCGGTGAAGATCTCGTTCCCGGTCTCGGTGATGCCGATCGAATGCTCGAACTGGGCGCTCAGCGATTTGTCGCGGGTCACGGCGGTCCAGCCGTCGTTCAACACTTTGGCGTGCGGGCGACCGCCATTGATCATCGGTTCGATGGTGAAGAACATGCCCGGCTTCAAGACAGGCCCCGTCCCCGCCTTCGCCGCGTGGATGACTTCCGGCGCATCGTGGAAAAGGCGGCCGAGGCCGTGGCCGCAGAATTCGCGCACCACGCCATAGCGATACTGGCGCGCATGGGCTTCGATCGCGGCGCCGATATCGCCGACCCGCGCGCCGGGCTGTGCCGCCTCGATACCCAGCATCAGGCATTCATAGGTCACTTCGACCAGGCGCTTCGCCTTCAGCGACGGTTCGCCTGCGAAGAACATCCGGCTGGTGTCCCCGTGCCACCCGTCGAGCAGCGGGGTCACGTCGATATTGAGGATGTCCCCGTCCTTGAGCGGCTTTTCGCCCGGAATGCCGTGGCACACGACGTGGTTGATCGAGATGCAGCTGCTGTGGGTATAACCGCGATAGCCGAGCGTGGCGGGCACCGCGCCGCCATCGAGCATCAGTTCGCGGATCTTGTCGTCGATCGCCGCGGTCGTCACCCCCGGCTCGACCATCGGGGCCACTTCGTCGAGGATCTGCGCCGCCAGCCGCCCGGCCTTGCGCATCCCTTCGAAGCCCTCCTCGCCATGCAGCTTGATGGTGCCGTCGCGATAGACGGTCTCTCTGCCGTCGATTTGCTGGTATTCGGTCATGGCGCGCGATGTAGCGATCAATCCGCCGAATTGCGAGGCTGCTTCTGCGGCGCCCTGCTGAACGCCGCGACGTAATCGGGCTTGACCGCATCGATCACCGCCGAATCGACCGGGAAGGTGAACTCGTAAGACCCCTCGGCATAAGGTCCGGCGACATAGGGACCGATAAGGATGCCGATGCGATCGAACGTTTCCCGATTGCCCGATCCCAGCAGCACCGTCACCTCGCGCGGTTCGGGACAGGTGCTGAAACCGTCGGTCGATGCGGGGTCCACCGGCTCCCCGCGCCGCTCGGCCCGCTCGGCGTCGAGAGCGTCGCAGAATTCGCCCCACAGCGCCGTCTTGAACGCGGAAGGGCTGCGAAACAGGTCGAGCGGAGCGCGCGCCGTGCCCGCCTTCCTGTCCCACACCAAACTGTCATACCCGTAATTGGGATGCGCGCCGCCGGTATAGGAATAGATCAGCGCCGAAAGGCTCAACCAGTCGGTAATATCGGCGACCGTCTTCCACTCCTTTTCCGCGCTGTGGGTGCGGAATTCCCATCCGTCGCCGCGCGCGGCGGCCTGATCCTCCGCCGCCATCGCCTGTGCCTCGTCGAGCGCGGACTGCGCCTCGCGCTCGAACCGCGCGGCCAGTGCGGGAATGGCATTTGCCGCGGCAGGCCAGGTATGGCTGAATTCGATCCGCTCGTTCTCCAGCTTTAGAGCACCGGGTTCCGCATCGACGGTTCGCGGCGTCTCATGGGTATCGCGCGCGGACTCGGTTTTCACGCCGACCTTGGCTTCGTATTCCTGCGCTTCGCTACAGGCGCTGGCGGCCACCACGCTCGACAGCAGGACCGGAATCAGGAACAGGCGCATCGGGGTTGGGTTTCCTGTGCGAGCATTGACGTGAGGGATTGAGAATATGAGCGGCAGTATGAACGCGGGCGAAGCATTGATCCAGCCCGATCGCGGACAGGATGCGGTTACCATCCACCTGACCGACAAGACCGGCTTCGAAAGTTTTGCCAAGGGACTGAAGGCCAGCCAGCGCGCCGCCCTTCAAGCGCAGAAATTCGACGGGAGCGGATATCAGACCGCGATCGTGCCCGATGGGGACAGCTGGTTCGCCGTGGGCGGTGTCGCCGATCCCCAGAACCTGTCGAGCTGGTGCCTTGCAAAGCTCGCCGAAGTGCTTCCGGCGGGGACATATCGCCTTTCGAAGGATGCTTCGGGCGGCGACCCCGGCCCGGCCCTGCATGGCTGGCAGACCGCGCAATATGTCTTCGATCGCTACAAGAAGCCCGAAAAACCCGTCGGCCAACGCGTTCTGCTGACCGACAAACCCGCCCGTATCGACGCCGCGCGCAGGGAGGCCGAGGCGGTCTGCCTCGTCCGCGATCTCGTCAACACGCCTGCCGAGGACATGGGGCCCGAGGCGCTCGAAGCGCAGGTCGAGGTGCTGGCGAAGAAACACGGCGCCGCGCTCGAGACGGTGCGCGGCGACGCGCTCGAAACCGGCTATCCGATGGTCCACGCGGTCGGGCGCGCGGCGGCGCGGCGCCATGCCCCGCGCCTCATGCACCTCAGCTGGGGCAAGGATGGCGATCCGGTTCTGGCCGTGGTCGGCAAGGGCGTCTGCTTCGATTCGGGCGGGCTCGACATCAAGGGCGCGTCGGGCATGATGCTGATGAAGAAGGACATGGGCGGCGCGGCCCATGCAATCGCGCTTGCCGGGCTGATCATGGAGGCGGGCCTCAAGGTGCGCTTGCATCTGCTTGTTCCCGCAGTCGAAAACGCAATCTCGGGCGAGAGCTTCCGGCCCGGCGATATCCTCAAATCGCGCAAGGGCCTGACGGTCGAGATCGGCAATACCGATGCCGAAGGCCGCCTCATCCTGGGCGATGCGCTGACTCGGGCGAGCGAGGAGAAGCCCGACCTGATCCTCGATTTCGCCACGCTGACCGGTGCGGCGCGCGTGGCGCTCGGCCCCGAGCTTCCCGCGCTGATGGCGCGCAAGGACGCAACCGCCGAGGCGCTGATCGCGGCGGGCAAGGCGCATGACGACGAACCGTGGCGCCTGCCCCTGCCCGACGCCTATCGCGAATACTTGGCCTCCGACATCGCCGATACGAACAACGCCGCCACCAACGGTTTTGCCGGGGCGAGCGTGGCGGGCCTGTTCCTCGACAAATTCGTCTGCGAAGGCGTGGATTGGGCGCATTTCGACACCTATGCCTGGCGCCCGCAGGCCAAGCCGGGCCGTCCCAAGGGCGGCGATGCCTATGGGTTGCGCGCGGCATGGCACATGCTCAAGGACCGCTATTCGGAATAAGCCCCAACTTCGACCGGACCGGTCCCGGATCTGACCCGATCCGGGACCCGTGGCATTGCAGCCACGCTCGATCCCGCGCCCGAACTTGCGAGCCGCGCCGCTCCCGGCTAAGCGCGCGGGATTCACCCTTTCGACGAGAACGAACGCCCATCCCGTGAGCAGGCCCGCAGACTACACGCTTCCCACCAAAACGGTCGGCCTGACCGGTCCGGTGCGCAAGCCCGCACCCGGGACCCTGCCCCTGCGCGGCGATCTGGCGCATATCGCGCTGGCCGGTCAGTATCTTGCCACGCAATATGTCATCCCCCTGTGCCGCGAAGTCGGCCCCGATGGCGCGCATCTGCGGCTCGCCATGCGTGACGATGCGGAGATGGGGGCCGAGATTACCGCCGGGACCACCGTCGAACTGCTCGATTGCGCGGGCGACTGGGCCTGGATCGCCTGCGGCCCCGAAGGGCCGAGCGGCTATGTCCGGTTGAGCGTCCTCGCTCCTTCGGAATAGCAAATGGCGACCCGGATCTTCATCGACGGCGCTGCCGGGACCACCGGCCTCGAAATCCTCGACCGGCTGGAGGGGCGCGCCGAATTCGACCTGATCCTCCTCGACGACGAGCGCCGCAAGAGCATCGAAGCGCGGCGCGAGGCGCTGAACGAGGCGGATATCGCCATCCTGTGCCTGCCCGACGACGCGGCGCGCGACGCCGTCGATCTGCTCGATCCGGCCAGCGGCACGCGCATCATCGACGCATCGAGCGCGCATCGCACCACCGAAGGCTGGTGCTACGGTTTTCCCGAACTCGTCGGACGCGAACGCGTGGCCGAAGCGCGCCGGGTCAGCAATCCGGGCTGCTACCCGACCGGATTTCTCGGCCTCGTCGCGCCGCTGGTGCGCGAAGGCCTGCTACCGGCGGACTGGCCCTTCACCGTCAACGCCGTCAGCGGCTATTCGGGCGGCGGCAAGGCGCTGATCGCGGAATTCGAAAAGGGCGGTGCGCCGGGTTTCCACGCCTATGGCTACGACCTTCGCCACAAGCACCTGCCCGAAATGCAGCTGCGTGCCGGGCTGGAGCATCCGGTCCTCTTCGCTCCATCGGTCGTGCCCGTCTATCGCGGCATGATCGTCGAAGTGCCGCTGCATCTCGGCGCCATGGCGGGCGAACCCCATTCCGACAGCCTGCGATCGGGCCTCACCGAATTCTACGCCGGATCGCCTGTCGTTTCGGTCCTCGAAAGCGAGAACCCGCGCGAACTCGTGCTCGATCGCGACGCCGCGCCATGGGACGGGATGGAGTTGTTCGTCTTCGGCAATGACGGCGGGTGGAATGCGCGCCTCGTCGCGCGGCTCGACAATCTCGGCAAGGGCGCGAGCGGCGCGGCGATCCAGAACCTCAATCTGATGTGCGGTCTGCCGGAAACCACGGGCCTTTCGTTCTGATCCTGCCTGTTTTTCGGGCAGCGATCGCCCGGTGTTTGGGCAGCGCGGTGGGCGGGTGAACGTGCACAGCAGTCACCCGATTTCACGCCCGGCCTGCCCGACTATTCAAAAGATACCGGAATGCGCCCTTTTCCGCGCGCTTTCGATCCTCTACGCTGCGCGCGAACGGTTCGAAACGGTCTGGCACGATTCTTGGTAACCGATCCGTAAGGATCGCCCGGATCGGCGAACCACGCAGCGTCGAAACGCCGAACAGGTTGGGGGAATTCCCGGTTTCATGAAGAAGATCGAAGCGATCATCAAACCCTTCAAGCTGGACGAGGTGAAGGAGGCGCTGCACGAAATCGGCGTGTCCGGCATCACCGTGACCGAAGCGAAGGGGTTCGGCCGCCAGAAGGGCCACACCGAACTCTATCGCGGCGCCGAATATGTCGTCGACTTCCTGCCCAAGGTGAAACTCGAAGTCGTGGTAAGCGACGACATCGCCGAACGCACCGTGGAAGCGATAGCCGCCGCCGCCCAGACCGGGCGGATCGGGGACGGGAAGATCTTCGTCTCTGCACTCGAAAGCGCGCTGCGCATTCGCACCGGCGAGCGCGACGACGACGCGATCTAGCCCTCAATCCAATATTCCCGCCAACACATCCCGCCCTTTGGCGAAACTCGAAACCAGCAAGGAAACTGATCACATGAGCAATGCAAGCAAGGTCCTCAAGCGCATCGAAGACGAAGGCATCGAATGGGTCGATCTTCGCTTCACCGATCCCAAGGGCAAGTGGCAGCACCTGACCATGGTGGCCAAGACGCTCGACGAGGACCAGCTCGAAGACGGCCTGATGTTCGACGGTTCCTCCATCGCGGGCTGGAAGGTCATCAATGAAAGCGACATGATCCTCAAGCCCGATCTCGAGCGGGTCTATGTCGATCCCTTCAGCGCCGAGCCGATGCTGATCGTGTTCTGCGACATCGTCGAACCGTCGACCGGCGAATGGTATGCCCGCGACCCGCGCACCACCGCGAAGCGCGCCGAGGCCTTCCTCCAGTCGACCGGCGTGGGCGACACCGTCTATGTCGGCCCCGAAGCCGAATTCTTCATGTTCGACGATGTCCGCTTCGAGGACGGCTATGCCGGATCGGGCTACCGGATCGACGATATCGAATTGCCGACCAATACGGGCCGCGAATACGAGGCGGGCAACATGGCCCACCGTCCGCGCGCCAAGGGCGGCTATTTCCCCGTCGCCCCGGTGGACAGCGCGGTCGACATCCGCGGCGAGATGGTCTCGACCATGCTCGAAATGGGACTGCCCTGCGACAAGCACCACCACGAAGTCGCCGCCGCGCAGCACGAATTGGGCCTGACCTATTCAACCCTGGTCGAAACCGCCGACAATATGCAGATCTACAAGTATGTCGTGCACCAGGTCGCCCATGCCTATGGCAAGACGGCCACTTTCATGCCCAAGCCGATCAAGGACGATAACGGTTCGGGTATGCACACCCACTTCTCGATCTGGGATGGCGGCAAGCCGACCTTCGCGGGCAATGGCTATGCCGGCCTGTCGGACAATTGCCTCTATTTCATCGGCGGCGTCATCAAGCACGCCAAGGCGCTGAACGCCTTCACCAACCCCACCACCAACAGCTACAAGCGGCTGGTGCCGGGCTTCGAAGCGCCGGTCCTGCTCGCCTATTCGGCGCGCAACCGTTCGGCCTCGTGCCGCATCCCCTACGGTGCAGGCGAAAAGGCGAAGCGCGTGGAATTCCGCTTCCCCGATGCGATGGCCAACCCCTACCTCGCCTATGCCGCGCTGCTGATGGCGGGCCTCGACGGGATCACCAACAAGATCCATCCGGGCGAGGCGATGGACAAGAACCTCTACGACCTGCCGCCCGCCGAACTGGCCGACGTGCCGACCGTGTGCGGCTCCCTGCGTGAGGCGTTGGAGAACCTGGAGGCCGACCACGACTTCCTGCTGAAGGGCGACGTCTTCACCAAGGACCAGATCGACGCCTATATCGAACTGAAGTGGGACGAAGTCCTGCGCGTCGAAACGACGCCCTGCGCGGCCGAGTTCGATATGTACTATTCCGCTTAACCTTTAGCGGTTAAAGGCCAGCCTTCACCGAGCGGGGCGTCCGGAGCAATCCGGGCGCCCCATTTCTTTTGGGTCTCGGCTGGCGCGGCAGGACAGAAAATCATGCTTTAATTGCATTGTCCCATCGAATCCGTCATTCCTTGGTTTCGGGGGTCGTTTTCCGGGCTTTGGCTCAGGCTTTGCTCATTCATTGAATCGCTCCCCATCCGTGTGGTTATTTGGGGTGAAACAATGTCACGAATTTTCCGTCCACTTTTCGCAATGACGAGCATGGCAGCAGCGTGCGCGCTCGCGGTCCCGGCTCATGCTAACTGGCGGGTGGCAGAAACCGATCATTTCATTCTCTACTCCGAAGCGCCTGAGGACGAAGTCGTTGAGACGGTCACCCGGATGGAAACGTTCGACACGCTCGTGCGCGCCCTCACCAACAACACCCGTCCGGCCAGCCCGATAAAAGTCACGATGTTCGAAGTGGCCGACGTCGACGCGGTCAATGCCACATTCCCTTATCCCAGCAGCGGAGTAGGCGGATATTACAACAGTACGGAAGATGGGCCGTTTTTGGTCACGTTCCGAAATGTCATGCGCACTGGGCGGAGAAGCGCGCGCAAGGCTGCGCGCAAGTCATACGATTGGGGCCCAGAAGTACGGCAACATGAATATCTGCATCATTACATGTATCAGTATTTCAACGCCAACTATCCTAGCTGGTATTCAGAAGGTTTCGCTGAATACTATGGCACGATGGCTTTCCCAGAGGAAAACGTTGTCGAGATTGGTCACGCACCCTATTTCCGTGTCGATACCATCCGTGAGAACGCATGGCTTCCCGTCCGCAAACTGCTGACGGCTAAATCCTATGCCGATGTCGGCCAAGATATCGGGCAGCTTTATGCCGAAGGATGGCTGTTGACCCATCTGGGTGCGCAAAACAAGGAACGCGGCGCGCAGTTGCAGCAGTACCTCGCCGCAGTAGCGGCTGGAACGCCGTACGAAGAAGCCGCGACCAATGCCTTCGGGGATCTTGACGTCTTGGACGCCGAACTGCGTAAGCATCGCCAAAATATCAATGCGATGCGGCTTTCCCTCAAGCCTATGAACCTCGGAACGATACCGGTTCGCGAGCTGACGGATATGGAAAGTCGCCTCATGCGATATCAGATCAGGCTCTATTCCGGCTACGAGAAGAGCGCGCTTCCTCAAATCGTCGGCGCCGTGCGGGAAATTCGAGCGGAAGCACCGGATAATGTGATGGGCCTCGAGATTCAGGCACAACTGGAAAATCTCGCGAATATGCCGGAACAAGCGGCCCAGACGACCGAGCATCTTTTGCGAATTGATCCGACCAACATCGTTGGCCTGACGGAGCGAGGCAAGGCTTTGACCGGCCAGCTTTCTCAGAGTTCGGACGACGCCGCCTGGTCCGAGGCACGCAAACCGTTCCAGGCTGCGATAGCCGCATCGAACATCGCGATCGCTCCGAGAGTAGCGTTTTTCGAAAGCTTCCTGGCGCAGGGTCAGAGCCCATCGGTGGAAGCGCAAAATCGTATGGTCGAAGCGTTCCAGCTTTTGCCGCAGAACGACGAAATCCGGTATCTCCTGGCCCGGGATTTCGAACAGCGCGGCCTGATCGACGATGCAATCGCAATCATCGAGCCGGCAGCATTCGGCGCTTTCGACGGGGATGCTCGCGAAAAACGGCGTCGCGGCAAGGCCATGGAACGATATGCCGAGCGGTATACGAATATCGAGAATTACGAAACGCCTCGCGACATGCTCGACCGGCTCGAAGCTAAGAAAGACGGTCGCTACGATCCTGAAACAAATACGTTCACACCGAAAAACCCGGAAGACAGCGAATAGGAATTCACGCCAGAGACACATCTACGTGTCTCTGGCGTGACCTTTCTCGTCCGGCGGTTAGTCGCTCCCGAATCGGGATCCCTCTCCCCGGCGGTCCGCCAATCAAACCATTTTCCTACAGCGTCTTCGCGCGCCTAATTGCCTCGCCTCGCTCGATCCGACGCTGGAGGCTCCGATGATTCGCAAACCCCTGTTCGACCTGTTGCGGCGCCTCATCGGTCGGCCTTTCCGGCAGAGGGAAGTCGAGATGATCGATGCGGCGCTCGATGCGCTGGAAGGGGTGGAAGAGAGCGCGCACTCGATCGGGCCGGAGGGTGTCGCTCTCATCAAGCGCTTCGAAGGGTGCGCGCGGGTGCGGTCAGACGGACTGGTCGCGGCCTATCCCGACCCCGGCACTGGCGGCGCGCCCTGGACGATCGGCTGGGGCGCGACGGGACCGGGAATCGGGCCGGAAACGGTATGGACGAAGGAGGAGTGCGACGAGCGCCTCGTCCGCGATCTCGCACGCTACGCCGCCGAGGTCGCCGCTGCGATCGGTGACAGCCCGACGTCGCAGTGCCAGTTCGATGCGCTTGTCAGCTTCCATTACAACACCGGCGCGATCGCGCGGGCCAGTCTCACCCGCCTCCACATCGCGGGCGATTACAGCGCAGCGGCGCGCGAATTCGGTCGTTGGAAACACGCCGGGGGCCGGGTCATGCGCGGCCTGGTCCGGCGCCGCGAGGCTGAAACGCGTCTCTATTCAGGCGCTTGATGAACGCCACCAATCTGCCTCGTTCATCAGTCTCCAGGTGTGGAACCAGCCCGATCGAATGCCGTTGATCCTCCAATCAGGAGTTAACAAATGCGTATTTTTACCAGCAGCGTAGCGATCCTCGCTCTTGCCGCCACCGGGGCGATTGCTCAGGGAAATGGCAAGGGTAACGGCAACGGAAATCAGGGCAACGGCAAGGGCGGTCCGCCCGCCGCGGCGCAGGCAGGCCCGGCGATGAAGGGCAATTCCGGTAACGGAAACGGCAAGGCCGAGCGTGGCGGTCCCCCGGCGCAGACCGAGCGTGGCAACGGTAACAGCAATGGCAATGTCAACGGCAATGGCAACGGAAACGGGGCCAAGGCTAGCAACGGCAATCAGGGTAACGGCAACGCTCGCAACGATGTCCGTGGGAATGGCCAGCGCAATGCGATCGAGCGCGAAGTCCGACAGGTCGAGCGCGATCTTCGCGGCAATAACGGCAATGCGAACCGCAACAGTGCGAACGGACGCGACAACGCCAGAAACAATGGCCAGTTGGTCGAGCGGACGGTCGATCGCTATGTCCAGCCGGCTGGCCGGTATGGCGGTTCCTTCGGATACACGCCCTCGGTCCTCGACGGGTGCCCACCGGGTCTCGCGAAGAAAAACAATGGCTGCCAGCCTCCCGGCCTCGCGAAACAGCGCGCGCCCTATGGTTCGTTCTATCAACCCTCGCTTTTCGGGCTGACGGGTTACGACCGCGGCGATTATTTCTACGATGATGGCTATCTGCTGCGGCGCAACGGCTCGGATATCGCGGGCTACATCCCGCTGCTCGGCGGTGCGCTTGCGATCGGGAACCAGTGGCCCAGCTCGTATGGGAGCGGCAGCCTGCCCGACTATTACGTCGACTATTACAATCTCGGCGGGCCGCAGAATTATCGCTATGCCGACGATGTGATCTACCGCGTCGATCCGACGACGAGTGCGATCCAGTCGATCGCGGCGCTGTTGACCGGCGATCAGTGGACCGTCGGCCAGCCGATGCCGCGCGGTTACGATGTCTATAACGTGCCCTACACCTATCGGGACCGCTATTACGACACGCCCGAGGCGAATTACCGCTATTCGGACGGGTATGTGTACCGGGTCGATCCGCAGACCCAGCTGGTGGCCGCCGCCATCGATCTGCTGACCTGAGCCGGAGTAACATCATGCTGAAGACACCCATGCGCGCTCTCGCGCTCGTCGCCCTTCCCGCCAGTCTCGCTCTGGCGGCCTGCAACGCCGATCCCAATGAGACCCCGGCCACGGCCCAGACCGACCGCGATACCGTCGCGCAGGCGGTGGCGACTGCCACCAATCTGTCGACCCTGTCGCGGGCGATAACCGACGCGCAGCTCGCCGAGGTGCTCGACGGGTCGGGTAGCTACACGCTGTTCGCCCCCAATGACGACGCCTTCGCCGCGCTGGGCGAGAACGGTCAGCGCCTGCTCGAGGTCGAGCAGCGCCCGCTTCTCGTCGGCCTCCTGCGCGAACATATCGTGCCGGGGCACATCACGCCCGACGCCATCGGCAAGGCGATCGACGATGAGGGCGGTTCGGTCAGCATGACCACCATGGGCGGCGGATCGCTGACCTTTTCGCGCGAGGGCAATACGATAACCGTTTCGCGCGACGGCAATGGTGTGGCCCGCTTTGCCGGGGAACCGATCGAGGCCGATAACGGTGTCGTCATCCCGATCGACGCCGCGCTGGTCCCTCAGGGTGCGGCCTCCTCCTCATCCGAACCCGGTAATGAGAGCATCGCCGCTCAATAATCGCGGCTGATCTCGGCGACGACACTTTCGCGACCGATGGTCGAAACCGAGGCGAGCAGCGCAAGCCAGCTCGTGATGCGGAATTCGACTTCGGTCGCGGAATAGCCACGTCCGTCGGTGATGATCTCGACATAGAAGCGGCGGCCGAAATTCTTGCCCAGCGCGATACCCGTGCCGCGATCGAGCGCAGGGTCAGCGCTGACGATGCGCAACCGGTCGAGCCCGATGGCGCTTCTCAGCTGGTTGATCGGGTCCATCCCGCCCCCGCCTCTTAAGGACGCGACCGCTGCCCCCAGTTGGAGCGCGTCGGTCGCCGAGAGATTGGTGATCGAACCGCCGAACAGGAGGCGGGCGAGGATTTCCTCTTCGGGCAGAGCGGGGTTGGAGCTGAAGGTGATTTCCGGTTCTTCCGAGCTTCCGGTCACGCGCACTTCGACCTCGATCCCGTCGCGCTCGCTCTCGGCACGAATGTCGAGGCTCGGGTCGATCGGACGGGTCACGTCGAATTCGATCGCCCCGCGTGACAGTTCGAAGCGTGTGCCCGCAAAGGTGTAATCGCCGCGCACGACCCGCGCTTCGCCGCCGATGCGCGGATCGTCGGTCGTGCCGCGGATACGGATATCGGCGCCCCATTCGCTGTCGAGCCCCATGCCTTCGACATCGATCCGGTTGGTGCCGCGCGCATCGATGAGATAGCGCCAGGGCCGTCCCGGCGCCACGCGCTGTCCGATATCGGCGGGGCGGTTGATCTCACGCGTCGCGATGCGAGGGAGGCGCACGTCTTCCGCCGCCGTGGCAAGACGCCAGCTGGCGCGATTGATCCGCACCCTGCCCGCGATCGTCCCCCCGAACCCGTCGGACACGATCCGCAAGGGGCCGGTCACCGTCGCCTCGATCCCGTTTGCGGCGAGCAGCTTCGCATTCGTGGCGGCCGCTTTCAGATCGAGCTTGGGGCCACGCGCTTCGAGGAAGCGGCCCTGCACCCGCTCGCCCAACCCTTCGAGATCGACGGTCCCGCTGCCCGTGACGCTGCCGCCATTGGGCGTCGTCCCCGCGAAGCGCGACAGGCGCAGGCGCGATCCGGCGAAGGTGCCGCGCACCGCCATGTCGCGGATATCGGTTCCCGACAGCGAGCTGCGCAGCCGCAGCGCGTCGCTCCGCAAAGACCCGCGCACGCGCGGATTGGCCAGCGTTCCGCTCGCATCGGCGGCAATGGCGACCGGGCCGGTCAAATCGAAGGCGTCGATCGCTGCGAGGCGCCAGAGACTCTCCGCCGCGCCCTGATACCGCAATTGGGCCCTGAGCGCACCGTTGCGCAACCGCTGGTCCAACGTCCCTGTCTGCGGCAGCCCGGTGATGATCGCTTGCATCCGTCCGCGTCGGATATCCTGATTTTCCACCACGGCCCGCGCTTCGAGGCGTTCGGCGGTGAGATTGGCGACCAGGGCCAGATCGACAGGGCGGCTCGACAGGACGAGGCCGGAGCGGAGCAGATCGTCCACCTTCACGCGCGCCTGCCCGCGCGGTAGGCGGTCGGGGCCGAGCGCGAAATCGACCCGGCCCGAGATCGTCCCGCCCAAACCCAGGTCCGGCACAACGATATCGCCGAGCGACAGGGGCATTTTCGACAGGGCGAGATCGAAGGTAGTCTCGCCGCCGCCGAAGCGCCCTGAGGCGAGAACGCCGCCGCCGCCGAACTTGACGAGCGTCCGGTCGAGGCGCCAGCCGCCATCGTCGAGCCGGGCCAGCACCGCGCGGCGAGGCATGGTGATCCGCCGTCCCGCGAACTCGCCGCGCGCCGCCAGGGTGACCTGTTCGGGCGCGATCCCCGCCTTCAGATCCATCGCGAAGCTGCCGCTACGCCGTCCGGCGATGGAGGCGTCCACCGTCCCGCGCCCGTTCGTCACTTCGCCCTGCGCTGCGAAGCGTCCGATGAAGAGCGTGCCGTAGGACAGGCCCGCACCGCGCGCCGTGCCGGAGAATGTGGAATTGCCCTCCGCCAGCAGGCCGCGCGCGTCGATCGTCGCGCGGGCGATCGTGATCGGCGTCGCGCCGCCGAAGACCGCGTTGCGCGCCTCCAGATCGAGATCGAAGCCCTGCCCGCCTCCACGCGGCGCGAGCGCGATCGTCCCGTCGAGACCCCCTCCCGAAAGCGCGAGGTCGCCAGCGATCCCGTCTTCTGCCAGCGTCAGATCGCCGCGTATGGCGGTGTCCGAAAGCGTGAGCCGCTCGATCGCGATCCGCGTTGCGCCATCGCCCGGCGCCACCAAGGTCAGCACTCCGTCGAACGGCCCGAGGGTGGAGCCGCCCTGCGTCTCGATACGAAAGCCGTTCTCGCTCGGCGCGATGGCGAGGCGCACATCGCTGAGGCCCGCCGCGGGCAGGGGATCGGCGAAGACGAGCACCGCTTCCGGCCCGCCCGGCGCGATCCGGCCTTCGACCGTGAACGGCCCATAATCGACATGGCGGCCCGTCCCGGCGAGCGTGGTCACCCCGTCCGCGATGGTCCCGTCGAGGCGCGCGGTCACCTTGCTGGCGGCGACGTTCAGATCATCGAAGCGCAGCGGGACACCCGAGCCGAAGCCGACCCCGCCCCGCAGCCGGATCGGCTCGCCCACGAGGTTCGCGAGCGTCGCGTTGGTGACCGGCGCAACCCGCGCGTCGAGGTCCGCGCGCACCTGCCAAGTGCCGGGCGCGATGGTCGCCCTGATCCGCGCCGCGCCACTGGCTCTTCCGATATCGTCGAACGCGACCTGCTGGGCGCGCACATCGCCCGCGATCCCGAACAGTCCGCGCCCCAGATCGCCCTGCAAGGCAACATCCGCGCTCGTCGTCGGGAAGCGCAGCGCGAGATTTTCGGCTGTCAGGCGCGCTCCGCTGAGAAGGGCCGTGCCGCGCAGCGTACCGTTGACGAGGCGCGGATCGAGCAGATCATTGCCCGTCGCAACGCGTCCCAGCCGGGCGTCGAGCGGGAAGGTCCAGCGCGCGCCATCGTACCGTGCCATACCCTGCTGGCGCAGATCCGTGATCCGCGTTCCGCCGCTGGTCACTTCTCCGATTTCGAGCGTGTGATCCACCGCGAGATCGCGCAACGGGCCGTCCACGGTTGCATCGAGCGTCGCATCTTCGAGCCGGAGACCGCCGAACAGACCGGGATCGCGCAGACGCGCCGACACCACCACATCGCCGACGCGGTTCTCGGCCAGATCGACCAGCCCTTCCGCGCGCGCCGCGAAGGCGGGGGCGGAGATGACATAGTCGCCCTCGATCCGGCGATCCTCGATCGTCGCTTCCGCGCGCAGCGAGACGGTCCCGCGCAGCATATCGGCCAGAAGCCCGTCCAGCGCGGGACCCGGTTCCGCCTGCCCCAACAGGCCGAAACGCCCGGAGCGATTGGTGATCCTGAACGCCGCGAAACGGTCCTCGCCCCGGCGCACCAGCAGCGATCCGTCCCACCGGCTCCAGCTGCCATCGCCTGCGATGCGGGCCGTATAGGGCGCCTGCGCTCCGACGATCCGCGCAATCGCGCCGCCTTCGGGCGCAACGTAGGTCAGGCCCAGATCGAAGCGATCGCGATCGGGCGCGGCATCGATCAGCGCGGCGAAGCGGTCCCCGGACTGGAGCGCGCCGCGCGTGTCGACCTTCAAGCGGCGATCACGCAGCTGCACCTCGGCGATCAGATCGAGCGTCTCGGCACGGTCGCCCGCTATCCCTTCGGCCAGCGTCAGGCGCTCGATCGCCAGCCGGTCGATCGCAATGTCGAAGCCGGGCAGGATCGGCCCGTCCTCCTCGCTCGGAAGGAATTCGGGCAGCCGCGTCAGCGTGGCGCGGCGCGCGGCAAACTCGTCGATATCGAGCGTGTTGCGCAGCCACGCGCCGGGGTTCCAGTCCAGCTCCGCCTCGGGAATGGTCATGAACGGCCCCGTCGGGTCCGACAGCACCACGTCGTAAAGCCGCGCGCGTCCGTAGAGATCGCCCTCGATCCGCCCGATGCGGATGTTGAGCCCGTTGGGCAGAGTGCGCGCCGCGATCCGGTCAGCGAGGAAACGCTCGCCGACCGGCGTGTTGAGGACGACCGCCGCCGCCGCGATCAGAAGGACTATCGCCGCGAGAATGCCGACCAGCCATTTCGCCGTCCGCCCGGCATGGCGCCGCCTAGTGCCGCGCGGGCGGCCATCCGTTTCCGCGACGGCTTCGGGCACCTGATCCTCGTCCATCAAGACGGCCATCAGAACGCCTGTCCGAGCGAGACATAGACCGCGACCGGGCTATCATCGGGTCCGGGATTGAGCGGCACGCCGACATCGAGCCGCAGGGGGCCGAACCCCGTATGATAACGCAGGCCCACGCCCACCCCGAGCTTGATCTCATCGAAATCGGGGATCACGTCCTGACTGACCGAGCCTGCATCGAGGAAGGGCACCACCGAAACCGCGCCGTCGAAGAAGCCGGTGCGGATGCGCGCCTCGACCGCGCCTTCGACCACGCTGCGCCCGCCGCTGGGATCGCCCAGAGTGTCGCGCGGGCCGATCTGGCGGAAGCCGTAACCGCGCACCGACCCGCCCCCACCCGCGTAATAACGGCGCGAAGGCGCGATATTGGCAAGGTCCGTCCCCGGAATGGCGCCGAAGGCCGCGCGCGCGGCGATGACGACTTTGTCCGTGACCTGCTTGTAGGTCGAGGCATCGGTGCGCGCGCGCAGATAGAAGCTTTGCGTGCCGCGATTGCGCGAAACCTCGGGCGAGAGATTGGCCGAGACACGGAACCCCTCGGTCGGGTCCAGCAGATCGTCGGTCGAATCGAGCAGGATGTAGCCGGGGATCGCCGCGACGAGATAGGTCGATCGCGGCGCCGCTACGCCGCCGACCGCAGGCGGGCGTTCGTCGGTCGCGACCAGTTCGACGCCCGCAGACCAGCTGACCGGCTTCTGGAACAGCAAGGTCGAACGCCGCTCGTAAGTCGCGACGAGGCCCGCCGTGTTCGCGTCGAAAGCGGGGCTGTCGATTGTGCTGGCATAGGCATCGAGGCTGAGGATGCGGTCGCGCCCGCCGAAATTGTTCTTGCGCAAGCCCACGCCGAACAATTGCTCCTGCGTGCCGAGAATGCCGCGCACCTTGAGCGCACCTTCGGGCGGGAAAAGATTGCGATGTTCCCAGCTGGCGGCGAGGCGAAAGCCCTCTTCCGACCCGTATCCGATCGCACCCGCGATGGTGCGCAGATCGGCCCGCTCGATCCCGACATCCATCGCCACCACGCCCGGCTCGTCGCCCACAGGGGCGCTGACTTCGCGCGGAGTGATGGTGACCGAGGAGACCAATCCCGTGGCCGTGATCGCCCGGCGCAGGTCGAGTTCGAGGCTGCGCTGGTAGATGTCGCCCGGATCGAAGCGCGCGATGGTGGCGAGGTGATCGCCGGGGAGGAAATTCTCGTCGCTGCTGGTAACCGCGCCGAAGACATATTTCCCGCCGGGGGTGACCGGCATGGTCAGATCGCCCTCGTCGCGATCGTGATCGATCAGCAATTGCGGCTCGTCGATCGTGGCGAAGGCATAGCCGAATTCGCCCAGCGCGGTGTCGAGGTCGAACCGTTCGGTCTCGATCCGGTCGCTCTGCATCGGATCGCCCGGCTGGATCTCGAACGCCCGCCGCAGGACATCCGCATCGCGCGCCGTACCGAGCGCGCCCAGGTCGATCGCCCCGAAGCGATAGCGCTGGCCGGGGATGACATCGAAGCGCACGGTCGGGCGCGGCGGATTGGCATTGTCGGCTCCGCCTGCGGCGCCGCTGGTCCCGATGGAACGCGCGATCCGGCCGTCATAGAACCCGTAGACTCGCAGCAATTCGGCCAGCAATTCCTCGTCCTCGCGCGCGCGGGCGGCCAGCTGGGCGATGTTCTCGTCGTCGCCATCCAGCTCCTCGATGGTCGAGAGCGCTTCGAACCGTTCGACGAAATCGCCGCGTTCGGTGAAGGGCGGGTCGAGCTGAGGGAAGCCGAGCGTCAGCGAATCGTTCAATCGCACCAGATCGGCCTCGGTAAAGGCGACCTCGGGGCCCGCGATCTCGAGATCGGCGAACTGGATATCCTCTTCGGGGAGATCGATGTCGAGCGGCGGAAGCTCGAGATCGTCGGGCCATTCGACCGCGAGGTCGGGCAGGTCCGCGAGAGGCGTTTCGGGATCGAGGTCAGCGCCGTCAGCCCCGAACTCCTCCTCCGGCGTGTCACCGCCCGGATCGGAACTGTCGCTCGCCCAGCCTTGGGGATTATCGACCGCGCTGTCGGGGATCAGGTCTTCCAGTTCCGCATCGGTCGCCTGACCCTGCGCCGAGAGAGGCGCGGGGAGTGCGATTCCGGTCATGGCGAGCGCCGCCATGGCAATCGCGACGGCACCGCTCGCGGACAGGAGCCGCGCCGTCAGCCGGTGCGATGGGCTCTTCTGGGAGAGGAAATCGACGTCAGCCGACGAAGTCGTAGCGCGCGGATTCGGAGCGATCGGCGGGAACGGCATCCTTGCAGGCACGCGCCTCAGGCCGGTCGGCCCTGCGGTCCGTCGAGCGCGACGCAGTGGCGGAGGCGATGAGCCTCGTCTGCTCCTCATCCGAAATCCGCTCCCATCCCGACCGGGTAAGCCGCTCGAGCGGCCGGAACCTGACCTTGTATTGCATCCGGTCCGACCCGGCGACCCAATAGCCGAGATAGACATACGGCAGCCCACGCTCTGCCGCCAACCGCATATGATCCAATATGATATAGGTGCCAAGCCCCGAACGCTCGGCATGGTCGGGATCGTAGAAGCTGTAGATCATCGACAGGCCATCCGCCTGCACATCGGTCAGGCAGGCGCCGACCAGCCGTCCGGGGCGCCCGTCCTCGGTCGGCTCGCGATATTCGATGACCGTGCTGGTGACCGGCGTGTGTTCCACCATGTCGGCGAAATCGGTCTCTTCCATGTGAGTCATCCCGCCGCCCGGATGGCGCACGGACAGGTATTTCTGAAGCAGTTCGAACTGCTCCTCGGTCGCCCAGGGGCGACAATCGGTCGCGACCAGATCGCGATTGGCCTTTATCAGACGCTTCTGGCTGCTCGACGGGCGGAATTCCTGCGCCACCACGCGCACCGAGACGCAGGCCTGGCAGTCGAGGCAGCTGGGGCGATAGGCGACCGTCTGGCTGCGGCGGAAACCGATCCGGCCCAACGCCTCGTTCAGCTCGTCCGCATTCTCGCCGCGCAGTTCGGTGAACACCTTGCGCTCGCTCTTGCCCGGCAGATAGGGACAGGGCGACGGAGAGGTCACGAAGAAACGGGGAAAGCGGATCGGTGCCGTCACGGCGGGCTGTCTCCTCGGCCTTTAAGGTCAGAGCGAACCATAATGCTCTGGTCAGAGACGGGTTTATGCCTGTTTCGATCCGGCGTTAAAAGGTCCTTAACCACGTTTTCTGCGCAGCCGCGTTCCGATGGTCGCATTCGCGGAACGAGACGAATGGTTAACGCTGCGAAAAAACGGCGCCGCGTTCAGGCCCCGCGTTCAGGCCCCGCCATCAGTCGACAGCGACCTCTTCGACCGAATAACCCTTGTCCCGCAATGCCGCGACGAGGCCGCGCATCTGGTTCGCATCCCGCGCCTCGCACTCGATCTCGGTGAACAGCCCCTTCGCAGGAAGCGAGGTGAAGATGCGCTGGTGATGGATTTCGAGGATGTTGACATTGTGCGCGTCGAACACGCCCATCACCCGGAACAGGGCGCCGGGCCGGTCCTGCAAGGTGATCCTGAGGCGCGCCATGCGCCCGCTGCGCACGAGGTCGCGCAACAGCACGTTGGCGAGCAGGCGCGTGTCGATATTACCCCCGCACAGCACCAGCCCGACCTTGCGCCCCGCGAAGCGCTCGGGATTGTCGAGGATCGCCGCCAGCCCCGCCGCGCCCGCGCCTTCGACCACGGTCTTCTCGATCTGCAACAGCAGGGACACCGCGTGCTCCAGCGTCGGCTCGTCGACCAGCAGAACCTCGTCCACCAGTTCCGCGATCACCTGCGAGGTGAATGCGCCCGGCGCCTTGACCGCGATACCCTCGGCCAGCGTGTCGCCCCCGCAGGCCATGTCTTCCCCGCGCAGATGCGCATACATCGACGGGAACAGCTTCGCCTGGACGCCAACCATCTCGATCTCTGGATTGAGCGCCTTGGCGACCGTCGCCATCCCGCTCATCAGGCCGCCGCCACCGATCGGTACGACGAGGCAGTCGAGATCCGGCTTCGCCTCGAGCATTTCGAGCGCCACCGTCCCCTGCCCCGCCGCCACATGCGGATGGTCGAAGGGATGAACGAAGGTCAGCCCGCGCTCGCGCTCCAGCTTGCGGGCATGGGCATAGGCTTCATCGAAGGTCTCTCCGAACTGTTCGACCATGCCGCCCACGCTTTCGGTCTGCATGACCTTTACGGTGGGCGTGGTCTTCGGCATCACGATCGTGACGGGCACGTTCAGGCGGGTGCCGTGATAGGACAGGCCCTGGCTGTGATTGCCCGCCGATGCCGCGATCACGCCGCGCGCGCGCTGTTCCTCAGCCAGTTGCAGCAACGCATTCAGCGCGCCGCGTTCCTTGTAGGCGGCAGTGAATTGCAGGTTTTCGAACTTCAGCCAGACATCCGCGCCGGTGATCTTGGACAGGGTCTGCGAATGCAGCATGGGGGTTTCAACGACCTGTCCGGCAATGCGGGCCGCGGCGGCGCGCACATGGTCGATGGTGAGAAGCGCGGTCGCCTTCTCGTCAGGGGCGGTGCTGTCATGCTGCTGGTTCATGGCGGGTGCCCCTACGGCGCGCGGGCGATCGGCGCAATCACGCAAAAAGCCGTAGCCGCATCGCGCTTTACCCTTCCGCAAAGCGCCCATCCCCGATAATCCCTGGCCCATGACAGCCTTGAAGACCGCCCGCCGCATCCTCCTCATCAGCACCTGCGCGCTCGCGAGCACCCTTGCCGCCACGCCCGCCCTCGCCGACCAGCTGATCGAGAATGTCGACGGCATCAGGATCGACGAGGCGGGCGAGATCGACCGCTTCACCGCGATCCTGATCGACGATGGCGGCAGGGTGAAGGCGGTCTACGATCGCAATGACAAGCGCCCGCGCGAGGTCGACTATCTGCTCGACGGCAAGGGCCAGGTGATGCTGCCCGGCCTGATCGACGCGCATCTCCACGTCATGCAATTGGGCATCGCGCAACTCACGCTCGACCTGTCGGACACCAATTCGCTGGAAGAGGCGCTCGATAAGATTCGCCGCTTCGCCGCCGAGAATCCGGCGCGCCCGTGGATTCTGGGGCGCGGCTGGAATCAGGAGAAATGGGGGCTCGGGCGTTTCCCCACCGCTGCGGAGCTCGACAGCGCGGTGTCCGATCGGCCCGTATGGCTGAGCAGGGTCGACGGCCATGCGGCCTGGGGCAATACGCTCGCGCTCGAGGCGGCGGGCGTCACCGCGGCGAGTGCCGATCCCGCTGGTGGCCGGATCGAGCGCTTGCCCGGTTCGCGTAAACCCTCGGGCGTCTTCGTCGATGCCGCCGAGGCGCTGGTGCAGCGCGTGGTGCCCGCCCCGCGCCCGGCCGAGCGGGACCTGGCCCTGCTCAAGGCGCAGGAATTGCTGCATTCGATGGGGATCACCGCTGCCGCCGACATGGGCACCAGCATGGACGATTGGCACACCTTCCGCCGCGCGGGCGACGGGGGGCGGCTGACGCTGCGCATCATGTCCTACGCGACCGATGCGGATACGATGGAAGCGATCGGCGGACCGCGTCCCACGCCATGGCTGTATGACGACAAATTGCGGATGAACGGGATCAAGCTCTATCTCGATGGGGCGCTGGGGTCGCGCGGTGCGTGGCTGAAGCAGCCCTATGCCGACGATCCGGGCAATACCGGCCTCCCGCTGATGAGCCCGGCGCAATTGCGCAACATCATGGTGCGGGCCGCCACCGGCCAGTTCCAGGTGGCCGTCCACGCGATCGGGACCGCCGCCAATGCCGAAGCGCTGAACGCCATCGCCGACATTGCGGACAGCTTTTCCGGCGACCGGCGCTGGCGTATCGAACATGCGCAGATCGTCGATCCGGTCGACATTCCGAAATTCGCTTCGGCCAAGGTCATCGCCTCGATGCAGCCGGTCCACCAGACCAGCGACCGGACCATGGCCGAAGCCCGCCTCGGCCCGAATCGCCTCGACGGGGCCTATGCCTGGAAGACGATCGCCAATACCGGCGCGATGCTGGCCTTCGGGTCCGATGCCCCGGTCGAATCGCCCGATCCCTTCGCCGGACTGGCCGCCGCCTTCACCCGCACCGATAGCGACGGCCAGCCGTTCGGTGGCTGGCGCCCTCAGGAGGCGGTCAGCCGGGAACAGGCCTTGGCTGCCTTCACCGCGAACGCCTCCTATGCGGGTTTTGGAGAAGGCCGATTCGGAAAGCTGGTGGTCGGCGAACGGGCCGATTTCGTTCTCGTGGATCAGGATCCACTGCTTGCGACGCCTGAACAAGTGAGGCGAACCAAGGTCAGGGAAACATGGGTCGGCGGGCGGCGTGTCTATGCCGCCGATACCGAATAAATCTGTGTGGCAGGGAGGGACGCATGGGGTTTCGATCCGCGTTAACCTCGGCTAAACCAAAGGCAGTCTAGGCCCGGTCTCGCGATCGAGCCGCGCGCTTCTGGTCGCTCGATTCGTGTGTTTCGGTCCTGATCGGCTCGGGCGCAGGCCAGCAAGAGGAATGTCGATGCTTCGCAAGATCTGTTTCACCGGCGCGGCTGCCGCGCTCGTATTTGCGCCCGTCCTCGCCCATGCCGAAACGCGGGCAACCGCACCGGTCGAGGGTGAGAGCGCGCTGGGCGGACAATCGCCGATCGTCTTCCTCGCGGGCATCGCGGTCGTGGTCGCCGCGATCGTTTTTCTTTCCGAAGACGACGATCCCGTCAGCCCGTAATTTGCGATTGAACCATTTCGGATCACAATTTGATCTTGCATCCGAGTAATACCCCGCCTATCACCCCACACGAATGAGAAACGCTGTGTTCTCTGAAGGAGATTGAAATGAAGATTCGTAACGTTGCTGCGGTCGCCGCTGCCGCCGCTCTGGTTTCCGCCCCGGTCGTCGCTGCCGAGCGTAGCGCTGCTCCGGTCGAAGGTGAATCCGAACTGGCCGGTGGCGCTGGTCTGATCATCGGCGTTCTCGCCGCTGCTGCGATTATCGGCGCGATCGTGATCGCCGCTGACGATGGCGACGACGACGCTGTTAGCGCCTAAGTCGATCGCACATTCTGTTTAAGAAAACGGGGCCTCGCGGCCCCGTTTTTTTGGCCCTGTTTCGCTGAGATTGGGGCTGTATGCTTTATGGGTTCACCGGCCCGCCCGGTCCGGGATGGCAATATCCAAACCATGAAATTCGATCCGTATCCTCGACGGGATCGGTAGAAATCGAAGCCGTCTCCTGATTCTGGACATGCTTCGCGCAAGACGATCGATCGTCCGAGCCTCGGGTAACGAACCGCCGCGCTAAAATGTTTCGACATGGAATGACGGAAGGATCGCGCCGAATCCGGCATGACAATTCTGGCCCGTATGCGGTCGGAAACTGTGCTTCAACGCTCAGGACGCTTCGGCATCGCCCTTTTGATCGGTAGCCGCACCGGCAGACACCGCCTGATCCTCCTGGTCGCTGATGTCCTTCGCTTTACGATCCGCGATGCGCATCAGGATCAGCGAACCTTCGAACAGAAGCAGCAGCGGGATCGCCAGAAGCAGCTGCGACCCGGGATCGGGCGGCGTGATGATAGCCGACAAGGCGACCACCAACACGACGATATAGCGCCGCGCGCCAACCAATTGATCGCGTGTGACGATGCCTGCGCGATGCAACAGCAGCAGCAGGACCGGCAACAGGAAGCTGATGCCGAAGGCGAGGATGAACTGCATCACCAGGCCGAGATATTCGTTCGCCGTCGGCAAGGCCTGGATCGCCATCCCTCCGGCTTCGCCTTCGAACCCAAGGAACCACTCGAACGCGGTCGGCATGACCACGAAATAGGCGAGCGAGGCACCGGCGGCGAACAGCAGCGGCGTCGCAAGAAGGAAGGGAAGGAATGCCTTCTTCTCGCGCGCATACAGGCCGGGGGCGACGAACGCCCACAATTGGTTGGCGATGATCGGGAAGCTGAGACAGAATCCGGAGAACAGTGCCACCTTGAGTTCGACGAAGAACACTTCGTAGAGCTTGGTGAAGATGAGCTGCCCCTTCCCGTCTGGGAAAGCGCCCTTCAGCGGCTGGATCAGGACGCCGAGGATAGCATCCGCGAAATAGAGGCAGATCCCGAAGGCGATCACCAGCGCGAGGACGCAGCGCACCAGCCTGGTGCGCAATTCGATGAGATGTTCCAGCAGCGGGGCCTGGGTTTCGTCGAGATCCTTCATCGCCCGGCCTGCCCTTCGATCGGCGGCGGCGGCGGATCGAGCGGCAGTTCCGGTTCACCCGCGACCTCCGGATTGTCCGACGCATCGGCCCCTTCGCGAGGTTTCGCGCGCGCGATCGCAGCTTCGGCGCGCGCATCGGCTCCGTCAGCATCCGGTGCGGGGTCTGGCTGCACGGGACCGGCCAGCGGTTCCATCGCCGGAGGCACCGGATCGCTGCCGAAGTCTCCGCCACCCGATCGCGCCATGATCTCGCGATTGCGCTCGCGCCATTCCTTTTCGGCCTCTTCCATTTCCGCCTCGCGAATCATCGCGTCGAGGCCGGTGCGGAAGTGGTTGGACATGCGGCGCATCTTGCCGATCCAGCGCCCGGCAGTCCGCAAGGCGCGCGGCATTTCCTTGGGGCCGATCACCACGATGGCCGTGATGACGATCACCAATAGCTCGGCGGCTCCGATATCGAACATATGCGTGCGCGCCCGCCGCTGCGGATCAGGAGCGATCCGAAGGCGTGCGCGTGGCGTCGTCCCTCACCGTTTCGGAAGCAGGCTTGGCATCGTGGGAAGGGCCTTCGATACGCGGCGAATCCTGGCGCTTCGCAGCGGCCTCATCCTCGTTCATGCCTTCCTTGAAGCTTTTGATACCCTTGCCGAAATCCCCCATCATCTCGGAGATGCGGCCCCGTCCGAACAGGACGAGGATGACGAGGGCGATAATGATGAGCTGCCATGGACCGAGCGACATTTGAGTACCTTTTGCTAGCTGTCCCAGCAATATAGGGGTCCGCGCGCCATTAGGCCAGCGGATCGCGCGGGCGAGCGTACGAATCCCTGTCAGGTGTCGGCCTGATCGCCCTGATCGGCGCCATGTTCCGCACCATCCTCCGCACACTCGCCCATCCCCATGAGGTCGTCATACGCGTCCTCCACCGGATCTAACAGCCCGGCGGCGCGCAGTTCGGCGATGCCGGGCAGGTCGCGGCGGCTGGCGAGGCTGAAATGGTCGAGAAAGGCCGGGGTCGTCGCATAGATGGTCGGCCTGCCCGGCGATTCGCGCCGCCCGGCGATCCGTACCCATCCTTCCTCCATCAGCACGTCGAGCGTGCCGGAGGATGTCTGCACCCCGCGGATCGATTCGATTTCCGCGCGGCTGACCGGTTCGTGATAGGCGACGATGGCCAGCACCTCGGTCGCCGCGCGGCTGAGCTTGCGGACCTGTTCGCGCTCGCGCCTGAGAAAATGCGCAAGGTCGGGCGCGGTCTCGAAATGCCAGCGCCCGCCCCGCTCGACCAGCCGGACGCCGCGCGCCTCGTAATGCCCGGCGAGCGCACGAAGGCCCTCGCGCACGTCTTCGATCGGTGCATCGCGCAGGAAACCGGCCAGCTCCTCCGCGCTCATCGGCTCTTCGGCGGCGAACAGGGCCGCTTCCAGCGCGCGTTCGAGATCGGCGCTCATCCCGCGACCCGCCGCAGGCGCAGAGGGCCGAACACCTCGTCCTGCGCGAGTTCGGCGCGGCCCAGGCGCGCCAGTTCCAGCGCGGCGACGAAGCTGGAGGCGAGCGCGGATTTGCGCAGGCGCGGCTCGGCATGGGGCGGGAGGAACTCCTCCAGCCGCATCCAATCCAATGTCACACCCAGCATGGCGGTGACGCGATCGAGCGCCGAATCGAGCGTCATCACCGGGCGTTCGCGCACCATGTGGACGGCGGGTGCGGTGCGCGCCTTGACCCGCCCATACGCCTCGATCAGCGCGAACTGGTCGCACCGCCAGCGGGTCTTGCGGGCGATTTCCAATCCCTCGGGACGCCCCCGCAGATAGACGTCGCGCCCGATGCGGTCGCGCCCCATCAACCGTGCGGCCGCCTCGCGCATCGCCCCCAATCGCTGCAACCGCAATTGCAGCTTGAGCGCCAGTTCCTCGGGCGACGGGTCCTCCTGCTCCTCTTTCGGGAGCAACAGCGCGGATTTGAGATAGGCGAGCCACGCCGCCATCACGAGGTAATCGGCTGCCAGCTCCAGCTTCAGCGCCTCTGCCTCGTCGATATAGGCCAGATATTGATCGACCAGCGCCAAGATCGAGATCGACCTGAGATCGACCTTCTGGCGTCGCGCGAGATCGAGCAGGAGGTCGAGCGGCCCCTCCCATCCCTCGAGTTCGAGATAGAGCGCCTCGTCCCCGCCGGTCCTGTCCTGCGCACCTTCGGCGAAAAGGAACGCGCTATCGCTCACGCAGCGTCCCGTGCCGCGGCGAAAAAGGCATCGCGCCGCGCGACGAGTTCGGCCGTCTCGAACCCGTCGGGCAAGGGACCGATCGCTTCGAGCACACGATCGAGGCGCGCGCGGGCCGCATCGCTCAGATCGGGATTGCGCGAGGCGATGCCTTCCATATCCGGTATCTTCGCCCAGCAATTGAGCGTGACGTCGCATCCCGCGGCCAGTGCCCGCTCGGAGCGTTCGGGGACGCTGCCTTCAAGCGCTTCCATGTCGATATCGTCGGTGAGCAACAGCCCGTCGAAGCCGATCGCGCCACGGATCACCTGCTCGATGATCGTCGGCGATTGGGTTGCCGGATGCGCATCGTCCCAGGCCGGAAACATCAGGTGGCCGGTCATGCCGAGCGGGTGTGAGGACAGCGCGCGAAACGGGGCGATGTCCTGTTCGAGTTCCTCGGCATCCGCGTGGACGACGGGCATTTCCTTGTGGCTGTCCACCGTGGCGCGGCCATGGCCGGGCATATGCTTGAGGCATCCGACGACGCCGCCGCGCGCCATCCCGTCGAGCGTCGCGCGGCCCAGTGCCGCGACCGTCAGGGGATCGGTCCCCAGCGCGCGATCGCCGATCACGTCGCTCGTCTCGGGACGGCGGACATCGAAGGGCGCGTGGAAATCGACCGTAACGCCTACTTCGGAAAGTTCGCGCGCGATGGCTTCGGCGTTGAGCCTCGTCGCCTCGATCGCGCTGGCAGGCGCGACGTCGTAGAGTTCGGCAAAGGCCTCGCCTGCCGGATAACGGTTCCATTCGGGCGGCTTCATCCGCGCGACCCGGCCGCCTTCCTGATCGATCGAGATGAAGGTCTTCTCGCGCCCGTGGATCGCCTTCAACTCGTCGGTCAGGGCGCGCATCTGCTCCCGGTCGATGCAGTTTCGGGCGAACAGGATATAGCCCGCCGGATCGGCATCCTTGAAAAAGGCGCGCTCTTCAACGGACAGGCGCGGACCGGCGATACCGAAAATGGCGGGTGTCATGGGCAAGGGAATCGCAGCTTTGCGCAGCCGCCGCAAGCGTCTTGCGGGCAGACCATAGCCGAGGCCTGTACGATCCGCCCTATTTGACCTGGCAGGGCAATCCGTCGCTCTGCAAGGCGTTGCAGAGCCGCCTGGCGCCCGCATTGTCCTCGCCTGCGGCTTGGAGGCGAAACACCGTTCCGATATCCGCCCGCCCCTCGACAATGCGGTAACCGACGCCCGACAGCGCGTCGGTCTGCCGCTGCAGGGTGCGCCAGCCTTCTTCGGCATCGGCGCGGTTGGAATAGGCGCCGACCTGCACGGCCGTGCCGCGCGGCAGGGCGCCGGAGTTAGGCGCGGGCGTTTCGGCAGGCTCGGGTTCGCTGGCCGTCTCGGTCGGAGTCGGCGTGACGACCGGCGCAGGCCCGCTGCCGAGGCGTCCCTCGCGCGTCTGGCCCTCGCCCACGGCGAAGCTCGTATCCCCGGTGCCGGCAAAGGTCTTGCCGCCCGCATCCTCGGGCCGGGTGCGATAGGGTTCGTCCGGCGCTTCGACGAGCGATCCGTCCGGTTCGGGGCCGCCGCCCACACTTGAATTGGAGACCCACCAGATCGCGCCCACGATCACGCCCAGCGCAACCACCATCAGCAGGCCGATCCCGATCAGGCGCGTGGTGTCGTAACCGGTCTGCGTCTCGTCCTCACCCGATTCGAGCCAGGGGAGGCTTTCCTCGTCCGCGCCGAAATCAAGCGTCCGGCTTTCGCGACTGTCCTGCACGCCCTGAACCACGGTTCGCTTCCCTCACATTTCCTCGACCGCTTCGACCCCGAGGATCGCCAGCCCGTTACGGATGACCTGCCCGATCTGCGCTGCCAGGAAAAGCCGCGCCGCGCTCAGCGTCTCGTTTTCGGACTGGATCATCCTTAGCGAGGGATCGTCGTTCCCCGCGTTCCAGAAGCTGTGGAACGCGGCGGCCAGATCGCCGAGATAGAAGGCGATCCGGTGCGGCTCGCGCGCCGTGGCGGCGGCTTCGACCACGCGCGGGAATTGCGCCGCCTCGCGCACCAATGCCAGCTCCGCCTCGTCCAGCTGGTCGAGATGGTCGCCAGAAGGCACGATGCCCTGCTCCTTCGCTTTGCGCAAAGTCGAATGGATGCGGGCATTGGCATACTGAACGTAGAAGACCGGATTGTCCTTCGACGCTTCGACCACCTTGGCGAAGTCGAACTCCATCTGCGCGTCGGGCTTGCGCGTCAGCATGGTGAAGCGGACGACATCCTTGCCGACCTCCTCGACCACTTCGGCCAGAGTCACGAAATTGCCCGAGCGCTTGGACATCTTGACCGGCTCGCCATCGCGCAGGAGCTTGACCATCTGGACGAGCTTCACATCGAACGGCACGTCGCGCCCCGCCCCCTGCGTCAGCGCGGCTACGGCGGCCTTGATCCGCTTGACCGTGCCCGCATGGTCCGCGCCCCAGATGTCGATCAGGGCGTCGGCGCTTTCCGCCTTCTGGAAGTGATAGGCGAGGTCGGCGCCGAAATAGGTCCACTTCCCGTCGGATTTCTTGATCGGGCGGTCCTGATCGTCGCCGAACTGGGTCGAGCGGAACAGCGGCAGTTCGACCGGCTCCCAATCCTCGGGCGGGGCCTTGCCCTTGGGCGCTTCGAGGACGCCGTCAAAGACGAGATCGCGGGCCCGCAGCCATGCCTCGGCCTCTTCGGGCTTCTTCGCCGCCTGCAATTCCGCTTCGGACGAAAACAGGTCGTGATGAATGCCGAGCAGAGCGAGATCGGCGCGGATCATGTCCATCATCGCCGCGACCGCGCGGGTGCGGAACAGCGGCAGCCACTCGCTTGTCGGCGCATCGGCATAGCGATCGCCGAATTCCCCGGCCAGACGCTCGCCGACCGGGATCAGATATTCGCCGGGATAGAGCCCTTCGGCGAGTTCGCCTGCATCCTGACCCAACGCCTCGCGATAGCGGTGGTGCGCCGAGCGGGCGAGCACGTCGACCTGGCCGCCCGCATCGTTCACGTAATATTCGCGCGTGACGGTGTGGCCTGCGAATTCCAGAAGGCCGCACAAAGCATCGCCCACCACCGCGCCGCGGCAATGGCCCATATGCATCGGCCCGGTCGGATTGGCGGAGACGTATTCGACGTTCACGCGCTTGCCGCCGCCCATCGCGGAGCGGCCATAGGCATCGCCCAGTTCGGCGATGGCGGCGATCTCGCGGCGCCAGGCGTCGGGTTCGATCCTGAGATTGATGAAGCCCGGCCCCGCAATGTCGAGCGACACCACGTCGGGATCGCGTTCCAGGTGCGACACGATTGTCTCGGCCAGCGCGCGCGGATTGCTCTTCGCCTGCTTGGCGAGGACCATCGCGGCATTGGTGGCGAGATCGCCATGCGCGGGATCGCGCGGCGGCTCCACCGCGACGTTCGAGCGGTCGGTTCCGGGGGGCAGCGCGCCTTCCATTTCGAGCGCGTCGAGCACCGCGTCGATCCGCGCGGCGAAATGGGCGTAGAGTGTCGTCATGTCGGTCATCGAATCGTCCATGGCCGCGCGTGCGGCGCACGGCAACCGGTGTCGCTATCTGGTGGTCGGAGCGCGGGTGGCCCCGATCCGCTCAGCGCGTGGCGTTATAGGCCAGCTGCGCTTCGGTCAGCTGAAAGCCGACCAGCAATTCGAAGGTCGCGCGCTGGACCGCAGCGCGCACCGCCGGATCGGCCAGCGGGTCGAGCGCGGCATCGGGATCGCCCGGCTTGCGGCGTCGGGTGATCTGCTCGCGGATATCGGCAGGCAGAGTCGCTTCCGCCCGATCCACGAACCCGCCCGCCTTGGCGCTTGCCTGCGCGCGTTCGGCGCCGGCCGGGAAATTCAGCGTCACGCTGCCGACCCGCTTGGTCACCACCGCGCTGCCGCCGCGCAGGACGGTGCTGAAATAGGGCAAGGTCACCTGGCGCGCGGCGCTCACATCGGTGCGGCGCGCGACCACGTCGAACGTCGCCTCGCTATAGACCCGGTCGCCGCTTTCATTGCAGGTCGAGCGGACATTGGTGATCGCCGCCGTCACGTCGATATCGCTGGCGAGCCGCGAATTGGGGCTGCGGAAGGTGGTGATGTCGCCGGTATAATCGGGCACGCCCACCGCCGGGCAGGCAGTGCGGACGGCGGTGATGCCGACACCCTGGTCGATCACCAGCTCGCCTTCCGAGCGGCAGCCCGCAAGCGCGATACCGAGAGCGAGGATCGAGAGCAGGCTGGAGCGCGAGGTCATGAGCTGGAATGTCCCTGGCAAGATAGGTCTTTGACGTGGGTGGCAGGCATCGGCCCGCCGGAAAGCGCTTCCCCTAGCGAGGGCGCGCACAAAGCGCTAGGGGTCGGCGCATGAACGCGCCCTTGCATCCGAACCCCCTGTCCGACGTTTCCAGCGACGCGACCGAGAAACCGCCTTTAGTGCTCCTCATCGCGGCCCCCCGCGGTTTCTGCGCCGGAGTGGACCGCGCGATCGAGATCGTGGAGCGGGCGCTCGAGAAATACGGCGCCCCGGTCTATGTCCGCCACGAGATCGTCCACAACCGCTACGTGGTCGATGCGTTGCGCGAGAAGGGCGCGGTCTTCGTCGAGGAGCTGGACGAGGTGCCCGATGGCGCCCCGGTCGTGTTCAGCGCCCATGGCGTGCCCAAATCCGTTCCTGCCGAGGCGGACCGGCGCGAAATGCTCTATGTCGACGCCACCTGTCCCTTGGTCAGCAAGGTCCATCGCCAGGCCGAACGCCAGATCGAAAAGGACCGGCACATCATCTTCATCGGCCATGCCGGCCACCCGGAAGTGATCGGCACGATGGGCCAGGTCGACGAAGGGCAGATGACGCTGGTGGAGACCGTGGACGATGTCGCGAAGCTCGACTTCACCGCTGGAACCCCGCTCGCCTATCTGACGCAGACCACTTTGTCGGTCGACGACACGGCGGACGTCATCGCGGCGCTGGAACGGCGTTTTCCCGATATATCAGGCCCCAAGGCGGAGGATATCTGCTACGCCACCTCCAATCGTCAGGCCGCGGTCAAGAAGATCGCGCCGGGCAGCGATCTGGTGCTGGTGATCGGCGCGCCCAATTCCTCGAACTCGCTGCGCCTCGTCGAAGTGGCCGAGCGGCTGGGCACGGATGCCCATCTGATCCAGCGCGCCTCGGATATCGATCCGCAATGGCTCGAAGGCGTCGGAACGCTGGGACTGACGGCAGGGGCATCCGCACCCGAATTGCTGGTGCGCGAAGTGGTCGACAAGCTCGGCGAATGGCGCACGGTGGAAGAGACCACGATCATGGCCGCCGAAGAGAAGATGGTGTTCAAGCTGCCGCGCCAATTGCTCGACTGAGATCGGTCGAGGGATGGCGGTCTATACCAATCTGGGCACCGAACGGCTGGCCGCGCTGATCGCCGCCTACGATGTCGGCGATCTGGTGTCGGCCAAGGGCATCGCCGAGGGCGTTTCGAACAGCAATTGGCTGATCGAGACTTCGGGCAAGGATGGCGGCACCGGCTCGCAGGGCGCGCGCTTCATCCTCACCATGTATGAACGCCGCATCGAAACGGCGGACCTGCCCTTCTTCCTCGACCTGCTCGATCATCTCTCCGCCGCCGACTGCTCTGTGCCGCGCACCATCCACGACCGCGATGGAGCGAGTTTCCGCATGGTCGACGGCAAGGCGGTGGCACTGATCGAGTTCCTGCCCGGCGTGTCGCCCACCGCGCCGAGCGCCGACCAGGCGCGCGCGGTCGGAGTGGCGCTGGCGCGGATGCACGCTGCGGCGCAGGATTTCCCCGGCACGCGCGACAACGATCTGGGGCCAGGTGAAAACTGCGCCACCCTCGAATCCTGTGGCAGCGATGCGCTCTCACAGATCGATCCTGACCTTCCCGAAGTGCTGCCTCGCGCCCGTGCGATCGCTCAGACGTGGCCAAGCGACCTGCCGCGATCCATCGTCCATTCCGACCTCTTTCCCGATAACGTCCTGATGCTGGGCGATAGGGTCAGCGGTCTCATCGACTTCTATTTCGCCTGTGCGGACCAGATGGCCTACGATCTCGCCGTGACGCACGCCGCCTGGTGCTTTTCCAAGGATGGATCGCGTTTCGATCCCGCACTCGGCCAGGCGCTTGTCACAGGATACGAATCGGTGCGCCCGCTCGAACGGCGCGAGCGCGACGCGCTGCCCCTGCTGGCCGAGGGCGCCTGCCTGCGCTTCGTCGCCAGCCGCGCGCAGGACTGGATCGAGACGCCTGCGGGCGCGCTCGTCACGCGCAAGGACCCGATGGATTTCGTACGACGATGGAACACCTATCGCGCCCTTGGCCAAGAGGCTTTCGCCTGAGGGCGAGAGCGCGCTAAGGGCCGTGACGATGAAACGCGTAGATCTGTTCACCGATGGCGCCTGCAAGGGCAATCCCGGCCCCGGCGGCTGGGGCGCGCTGCTGCGGCTCGGCCAACACGAAAAGGAAATGTCGGGCGGCGATCCCGATACGACCAATAACCGCATGGAAATGACCGCCGCGATCCGGGGGCTCGAAGCGCTGATCGAACCATGCGAGGTCGATCTCTACACCGACAGCAAGTATCTGATCGACGGGATCACCAAGTGGGTCCACGGCTGGAAGAAGCGCGGCTGGATCAATGCCAGCAAGAAACCGGTTCGCAATGCCGATCTGTGGCATGAGCTAATCGCGTTGACCGAACGGCACCGGGTCGAATGGCACTGGGTGAAGGGCCATTCCGGCCATCCCGAAAACGAACGCGTGGACCGTCTGGCGAGCGACGCGGCCGACGCGATCGCGGCGGGCTGACGCCCTA
Source organism: Qipengyuania pelagi (assembly GCF_009827295.1). Classification (NCBI taxonomy): domain Bacteria; kingdom Pseudomonadati; phylum Pseudomonadota; class Alphaproteobacteria; order Sphingomonadales; family Erythrobacteraceae; genus Qipengyuania; species Qipengyuania pelagi. Next base: position 1,704,975 of record NZ_WTYD01000001.1, read on the forward strand.
ACCGAAACGATCCGGCGCGTAGAGGCCGGGATCGAGCGGGGCTGTCATGGCGTCGCGTTCCAGCCCGAGAAGCAGCTGCGAGGCGAGGCGGGCGGCGGCAGGCGCAGTCTGGATGCCGAAACCGCCCTGCCCTGCGAACCAGGCGAAGCCTTCGACCTGCGGATCGTAGCCGTAGATCGGCCTGCGATCGGGTGCGAAGCTCCTGAGCCCTGCCCAGCGACGCTCGACCGCTTCGATTTTGCAACCGACCACCCGCTGGAAACGGTCGATCGCTTCGGCCACTGCCAGTTCCTCGGGCGCGGCGTCGCAGGGCTCGCTCGGCGTCTCGTCATGCGGGCTCAGCCAGATGCGGGCCGATTCAGGTTTGAAATAGAACTGCCCCGCTATGTCGAGCACCAGCGGCTGGTCGGCCTGCGGGGGCGGATCGACGCGAAGCTGGACCACGGTGCGGCGCAAAGGCTGGATATTGAGCGGTCTCACGCCCGCCATCCGGGCCAGCGGATCGGCCCATGCTCCCGCCGCGTTGACGAGCGTTGCGGCGCGAAATTGCTCGCCATTTTCGGACGAGAGAAGCCAGGTATCGGCATCGCGTTCGATATGCGCGATCCGTGCCCTGATGCGCAGATCGACACCGCGCGCCTTCGCCAATCGCAGGTAATGGGCATGGAGGCCGGCCACGTCGATATCGGCACAGGCAGGCTCCCACACCGCGCCCGTCCACTCCTCGCGCAGGCCCTGTATCCGCTCGGCCAGGGCCGCGCGCTCCAGCCGCTCTATCGTGGCGCCGGTGTCGCGGAACCGATCCATGAACCCGTCCAGCGCCGCACGGTCGCGCTCTCTTCCGACATAGAGCGCGCCGCGCTGCTCGAGAAACCCGTGGTCGCGCAGATAATCGCCCGAAGCGAGCGTGAGCGGGACGATCTCCGGCCCGCCATAACATTCCTCCCAGAACGCGGCGGAGCGCCCCGTTGCGTGATAGCCGGGCGCATCCTCCGCTTCGAGCAGCAGGACGCTGGCGTGGTCGGCGAGTTCGGCGGCGAGGCTCGCGCCTGCCATCCCGGCGCCGATAATGGCGAAATCGTGGAGCATCATTCGGCGGAAGCGGGTACGGTTCTGTCGAGGAAGTCGGCGATCGCGTCCATCGCCCGGTCGCGCACCGGATCGGCTTCGCGCAGGATCTCGTGCCGCGCTTCGTGCCCGAATTCGAACAACTCCCCCTTGGGCAACCGCGCGATTGCCTGTTCGATCGCGGCATGGCTGACGAGCTTGTCGTCCGATGTCGCGACGACGAGGACGGGGATGGTCACATTCTCCATTTGGCCGCGCGCGAACAGGGCCCTGGTGGAGGCATAGGCCCGCTCGACCCAGCGCCAGCTGCCCGGACCCATCACGAGTTCGGGGCGATGGTCGCGCCACCACAATTCGTCCTCGTAACGATCGTCGTCATGCGTCAGGAGGTCGCGCCGCCTTGTCGGCATCTCGCCGGGCTTCTCGCTCCATTTCCAGGCCGGGCGCGTGGGATCGCCGATCAGCGTCATGAGCCGCGCGATCGGTTGCAGGACGGCCAGCGGCAGCGGCGGACCGGCCATGCCGAGCATGGGCGCGGAGAGAACCATGGCATCGGGATCGACCAGCCGTTCGACGAGGGCGCGCAGGACGATGTGCCCCCCCATCGAATGCGCGGCGAGGACGCGGGGACCGGGGGTGCTTGCCTGCCAGTCCCGCCAGAAAGCCGCCAGATCGTCGAGCCAGACCTGGAAATCCTCGACATGACCGGTCGTCGCATCTTCTCCCAACCGGCCCGATCCCGCCTGCCCGCGCCAGTCCGCTGCGGTCACGCGCCATCCAAGGCGATGCCATTCTTCCAGCGTTTCGAGATATTTCTCGTAATGATCGCCGCGACCGGGAAAGAACAGGATCGAGCCGCGCCCTGCATCGGCCGAAACACTCTCCTGACCGGGCCAGTCGATCCGGCGGATTTCATGGCCGTCTCGTGCGGTCCAGACCGTCTCGCTCGCCGCCCGAGGGATCGCGCGCCGGTCGATCGGATCGGATGATGCGCTGTCGGTGATCGCCCGTCTCCTGTCGCATGGTTACCGTTTGGTAAGCAGCACCCTGTAGCAGGTCCCATCGAAAGGGGCCCAATTGGGTACGATGCTACATCAGATCGCGCACTACGGACTGCTCGGGGCCTTGGCAATCGCGCTGCTGATCGCGATCGCCACCGATCTCAAGAGCCGCCGCATCTACAATTGGCTGACGCTGTCGATCGCGCTTGCTGCCCCGCTTTACTGGTGGAGCAGCGGGTTGGGATTATGGCCCGGTGTCGCGATCCAGCTCGGCGCCGGGATCGGCGTTTTCCTCGCCTGCTATCTCTTCTTCGCCCTCGGCCAAATGGGCGGCGGGGACGTGAAGCTGCTGGGCGCGCTTGCCTTGTGGATTCCGTTCGACCGCTTGCCTGCCCTGGTCGTGATGATGGCGATCATCGGCTGGCTGCTGACAATGGGCATGGCCGCCTGGCGCGTGCGCGCGTCGAGCGGCAGCGGGCTGAGCCGCGACATGCTCGTCCTGATCGGCTGTTTCCTGTGCGCCTTTGCGATCGGCGCGGTCCTTCTGGGTGGAGCGGCCTTGCCCTCTGCCCTGCTCGACTGGAGCGCCGAAAGCCTCGCAGCCACGCTCGCCATCGCGGTCGCGCCATCGCTGCTTTTGCTGGTCGCGACTCTCGTCTCGCTGCGCGTCATCAAGCGCCATGCGCGGCGCATTCAGGTGCCTTACGGCCTCGCCATAGCGAGCGCCGGATTGTGGATCATAGCCACCGATCTGGCTGCCGGAAGCGGGGGTACGCCGCTCGCGGGCTGAATACGCGATCTTAACCATTCGACCCTAGGCCGGTCGATTATACCAGCCCGCCATCCAAGCGCGGGCCATCGAAGGGGGCTTGATAAGCCATGGACAGGAAGAAACTGGTTCTGCTGCTCGTCGCACTGGTCATCGCGGTCGGTACGGCCATGGTGGCGCGCAGCATGTTTGCGGGCGCCGCCGCACCGCAGGCACAGGCGGCACCCGTGGTCCCGACCGGGCCCAAGGTGCTGGTCGCCCAGCGCGCCCTGCCCGCCGGCACGATCATCACCGCCGAATCGATCGGATTCCAGTCCTGGCCCGCCGAAATGGTGGCTGACGCCTATTTCCTCGAAGGCGAATCGGACATCTCGAAACTGCTCGGAACGGTGGTGCGCCATCCGATCACCGCGGGCGAACCTGTCACGCAGGGTTCGCTCGTCAGCCCCGGCGATCGCGGCTTCCTCGCCGCGGCGCTCAGCCCGGGAATGCGCGCCATCACCGTGCCCGTCTCCGCCCAGACCGGCGTCGCGGGCTTCGTCTTCCCCGGCGACCGGGTCGACATCATGCTGACGCAGGAAGTCACCGGCGTCGAAGGCCAGCCGCTCAAGGCGTCGGAAACGATCATGCGCAATCTGCGCGTGCTCGCCACCGACCAGTCGACCTCGCAAGAGACCGAGAACGGCAAGACCGTGGTCCGCGAATCGCGCACGGTCACGCTCGAAGTCACGCCCAAGATGGCGGAAAAGATCGCGGTCGCCGAAACGATCGGCCAGCTCAGCCTGTCGCTGCGCTCGCTGAGCGACACTCACTCCGATCTCGAAAGCGCGCTCGCCGCGGGCGACATCGCAATCCCCGACGATGCGACGCCGGAACAGGAAGAACGCCTCCTGCGCCGCGCCATGGCCCGGCCCGAAGACAAGGTCTCCTCTTTCTCCACCGGCGGCGACGTCTCGCGCTTCCAGCGCTCCAGCATCCCGCCCCAGGTCGCGCGCGATCCGGCCCCGCAGCAGATGGTTGCGACCGGCCCCGTGCAGACGGTGGCGGGCGCCGAGCCCGCCAAGCCGGCAGGACCGTCGGTGCGCGTGATGCGCGGCAAGCAGACCGATGCCGTCGGCATCGGCAAGAACGGGGCGGCCATTCCGTCCACCGCAGGCACGCGATGAGCGCGCCGTTCCAAGACACGACCTCAAGCGAAGCCATCAGGGGGCTTGCAAGCATGAAACCGCGTATCTCCAAGAAACTGCTGCCGATCATGGCGTCGAGGGCGGTCATGGCCGTTCTCGCACTGGCCCCGCTGACCGCGATCCCGGCCGCAACCGCGAACGCCCAGACGGTGGTCCGCCCTTCGCAGGACATCGTTCTGTCGATCGGACGCGGCGAGCTGATTAACGTGCCCGGCGCGATGGCCGACGTCTTCGTCGCCAATAGCGAGATCGCGGACGTCCAGCTCAAATCGCAGCGCGCCCTCTACGTCTTCGGCGTCGGTGGCGGCGAGACCACGATCTATGCCAGCAATTCGCGCGGCGACATCATCTGGTCGGCCAATGTGCGCGTGGGATCGAATATCGGCAGCATCGACCAGATGCTTTCCCTCGCCATGCCGGAAGCCAAGATCGCGGTCGCCACCATGGGCAACAACACCGTGCTTCTCACCGGCACCGTGGCCGCGCCGGAAGACGCCGCCGAGGCGCAGAACCTTGTCGAAGCCTTCGTGGGCGAAGGCACCAACGTCATCAGCCGCCTGCGCATGGCGACGCCCTTGCAGGTCAATCTCCAGGTCCGCATCGCCGAAGTCAGCCGCAACGTCGTGCGTTCGCTGGGCGTCAATCTGGCCTCCATCGACAGCACGCAGGGCTTCAAGTTCGGCGTCGGTCAGGGGCGTGGACCCACCACCTTCTCGCCCGGTCGCAGCCTCGGCGCGAATGCCGGGGCGATAACCGACTCGGTCCTCAACCCCGTCACCGGCGCGATCACGGAAGAGCCCGGCACCGCGCTTGCCACCAACAGCATCGGCACCACGCTCGGCTTTGCCGGACAGCTTCTGGGGCTCGACCTCAGCGCCGCCATCGACCTCGCGGAAACCCACAATCTCGCCGTGACCCTGTCGCAGCCGAACCTCACCGCGCTCTCGGGCGAGACGGCGGAATTCCTGGCGGGCGGCGAATTTCCGATCCCGCTGAGCCAGGGGTTCGGAACGACGACGGTCGAATACAAGAATTACGGCGTCAGCCTGTCCTATACGCCCACCGTTCTCGCCAATGGCCGGATCTCGCTGCGCGTGCGCCCCGAAGTTTCGGAACTGACTAGTCAGGGTTCGGTCACGCTGAACGGTTTCCGCGTTCCCGGCCTCATCACGCGGCGGACCGAAACCACTATCGAGCTGGGTTCGGGCCAGAGCATGATGATCGCCGGCCTGCTGTCGAACTCCTCGCAGAACGCGATCGAGAAGGCGCCCGGCCTCGGCGACGTGCCGATCCTGGGCAATCTCTTCCGCTCCACCAATTTCCAGCGCGGCGAAACCGAACTGGTGATCGTGGTGACGCCGTATCTGGTGAAGCCGATGAACGCGGCCGACGTGCGTCTGCCGACCGATGGCTATCTCAAGCCGACCGAGGGCCAGCGCCTCCTGCAATATCGCGATAGCGACGGCGTGACCGGCGGTGCCCGCCCCGGACCCGCCGCAGTGCCTGCCGCGCCAGCCAATCCCGCCATTTCGCGCACCATGGAGGCCGAGCCGGTGCTCGCCCAGTCCTACGATCCGCGCAACCGGGAAAAGAGCGCTTCCGCCAAGCCCGGCTTCAGCTTCAAGTGAGGGGACCGATTATGACTTCCCATTCCCAGCCCCGTCTTATCGCAGTGCCGATTGCCCTGAGTCTCGCTCTGGCCCTGGGCGCCTGTGCGGGCACGATGAACATGGAAAATCGCTCACTCTACAGCGTGAAGCAGCCGGTCGTCGAACGCTCCAATTTCATGCTCGATGTCGCGACCACCGGGGACGGCCTGCCAATCTCCGAACAGCGGCGCCTCGCAAGCTGGTTCGAGACGATGGAACTCGGCTATGGCGATCGCGTCGCGATCGACGATCCCAGCGCCTCGCTCGGCGTGCGGGACGATGTCGCCGCGCTGGCCGGTCGCTATGGTCTCCTGATCTCGGAAGCGCCCCCCGTCACCGCAGGCGCGCTGGCCCCCGGCCAGGCCCGCGTGATCCTGACTCGCTCCACCGCCTCGGTGCCCGGATGCCCGGACTGGTCGCACACCGCGGACGCGAACGACGCGAACGCCACCAACCCCAATTACGGCTGCGCCACCAATGGCAACATGGCCGCGATGATCGCCGATCCCGAGGATCTGGTGCAGGGCAAGCGCGGCACGGGGGAAACCGTGCTGCTGACGTCGACCAAGGCGATCGACGCCTATCGCGAAGCCCCGCCCACCGGCACCGAAGGCCTTACCGAAGCCCCCACCTCCGGAGGGAACTGAGCCATGAACGCACCCTGGAAAGTCAATTCGCCCAGCGATCGCACCCCCTTCGCCGCCTATGTCTGCGACGAAACCTCGCTCGACACGCTGCGTCCCGTGGTGATCGAACTCGGCTGGGCGCCGGAGAAGTGCAACAAGGGCGGTCTGCGTAACGCGATCCAGTCGCTTTCGGTCAGCGCCAGCCCCAATATCCTGCTGGTCGATCTGTCGGAAAGCGGAGATCCGCTCAACGACATCAATTCGCTCGCCGAGGTTTGCGAACCCGGAACCGTCGTGATCGCCATGGGGCAGGTCAACGATGTGCGGCTCTATCGCGACCTGCTGGCGAGCGGGATATACGACTATCTGCTCAAGCCACTCTCCGCCAACACCGTGCGCGATGCGCTGAACCAGGCGCAGGCCGCCTTCAGCGCGCCCAAGGCCAACGATCCCGACGCGGCCCGCAACCACATCTCGACCGCCGTGGTGGGGACGCGTGGCGGGGTCGGCGCATCGACGCTGGCGACCTCGCTCAGCTGGTATTTCGCCTCGAAGAAGCATCTTCAGACCGGATTGCTCGATCTCGACGTGCATTTCGGGACGGGCGCGCTGGCGCTCGACCTGGAACCGGGGCGCGGCCTCACCGATGCGATCGACAATCCCAGCCGCATCGACGGCCTGTTCATCGAACGCGCCATGATCCGCGCGCACGACAATCTGTCGATCCTGTCCTCCGAAGCGCCGATCAACGCGCCGCTGATGACGGATGGCGCGGCCTTCCTCCAGCTGGAGGAGGAATTCCGTCAGGCGTTCGAAATGACGGTCATCGACCTGCCGCGATCCATGCTCATCACCTATCCGCAATTGCTCGGCGATGTGAATGTCGTGGTCGTCACGGTGGAGATGACGCTGGCGTCGGCGCGCGATGCCATCCGCATCCTGTCCTGGCTCAAGAGCTATGCACCCCACGCGATTCCGATCGTGGTCGCCAACAAGGTGCAGACCGGCGCGCTCGAGATCAGCAAGGCCGATTTCGAGGCATCCATCGAGCGCAAGATCGATTTCACCATTCCCTTCGACCAGAAGACGGCGGCCAATGCGGCCAAGCTCGGCCAGGCTTTCATCGAGGCCAATGCCCAGAGCAAGACCAGCGGGGTCATCAAGGCGCTGGGCGAGCGGATCATCGGATCGAGCGAAGAGGCCGAGGCCGAAGCGGAGGCATCCGCCGAGAAGAAATCGCTGCTCGGCAGCTTCGATCTGAAATCGCTGCTCGCCAAGAAGACGAAGCCCGTTCCCGCCACGGCGGAATGACGGATTTCAGCCTCGCGAGAGGCGGTAACGGAAGACACGGAGACACCGCATGGACATGATGCAGCTCGTTCCCCTGTTCGTCGGCGCGTTGGCGGCGGTCGGGGTCGCGGCATATGCGCTTGCCGGTCCTTCGCCGAGCAAGGCCTCGCAGCGGCGGCTCGAACAGCTGCGCTTCCGGCATTCCGAAAACACCAACACCAAGGTCGAATCGCAGCTCAAGAAAGCGATCGCCTCGCGGCGGCCGACATTGAACCGTGTCGCGGGATCGACATCGCGCGTCGATGCCCTCGCCATCCGGCTCGACCGGACGGGCAAGGGCTGGACTCTGCGCCAATACACCTATGCCTCGATCGGGCTCACGCTCGTCGTCGCGCTGGTCCTGTTCCTGCGCACCGGGGCGTTGCCGCTGGCGCTCGGCGTCGGCCTGCTGTTCGGCGCGGGCATACCGCATTTCATCGTCAATCGCGCGATCAAGCAGCGCACGATGGCCTTCAACGCCAAATTCGCCGACGCGATCGATCTGCTGGTGCGCGGCCTTCGTTCGGGCCTTCCCGTCACGGAGACGCTGTCCGTGGTCGCGCAGGAAGTGCCCGGCCCGGTGGGTCAGGAATTTCGCGGTGTCGTCGAACGGATCAAGATCGGGCGGACGATGGAGGATGCTCTCCAGCAGACCGCCGACCGGCTCGGCATTCCCGAATTCAATTTCTTCTGCATCACGCTTGCGATCCAGCGCGAGACGGGCGGCAACCTTGCCGAAACGCTCGCCAACCTCGCCGAGGTTCTGCGCAAGCGCGCGCAGATGAAGCTCAAGATCCGCGCGATGAGCTCGGAATCCAAGGCATCCGCTTATATCGTCGGATCGCTGCCCTTCATCGTCTTCGTGCTGATCTGGTGGATCAACCCCGAATATATCGGAACCTTCTTCGTCAACGAGACCCTGATCGTGATCGGTATGGGCGGGCTCGTCTGGATGGCGATCGGTGTCTTCATCATGGCCAAGATGGTCAGCTTCGAAATCTAACCGCAGGAACGGGACGACGTGATGCAAACCCCTGCCGGACCTACGCTTCTGGGTGTCGACATAATGGTCGTCGGCTCGATCCTGGCGGCTATCGCTGCGGTGGCCGTCCTGTTCGCGATCTACACCGCTGTCACCATCAGCGATCCGATGGCGAAGCGGGTCAAGGCCCTCAACGCCCGCCGCGAGGAGCTGAAGGCGGGGGTCGTTACCGCGACCGCCAAGAAGCGCCAGAGCCTGACGCGCAAGTCCGACACGACCGAAAAGGTCAAGGAACAGCTCGGGCGGATGAAGGTCCTCCAGGATTCGCAGGTCCGCGAGATGCGGCAGAAGCTCGCCTGGGCGGGCTATCGCAACCAGGAAGTCGCGGTCATCCTGATCGCCCTGCGCGCCATCCTGCCGATCGTCGTCGGCGGCTTCGCCTTCGTGATGCTCTACATGGTCGAAATCTATCCCGACTGGCAGATGAAGCGCGTCGGCGCGCTCGCGCTCGTCATCTTCCTCGCCTATAAAGGCCCGGAAATCGTCCTGAAGAACAAGGCGACCAAGCGGACCGACGCGATCCGCAAGGGCCTGCCTGACGCGCTCGACCTGCTCGTGATCTGCGCAGAGGCGGGCCTTACCGTCGATGCCGCCTTCAACCGCGTCGCCAAGGAACTGGGCCGCGCCTATCCCGAACTGGGCGACGAATTCGCCCTCACCGCGATCGAACTGTCCTTCCTCAACGAACGCAAGAAGGCGTTCGACAATCTCGCTTTCCGCGTGAACCTGGAAGCGGTGAAGGGCGTGGTGACCACCATGGTCCAAACCGAACGCTACGGCACTCCGCTCGCCAGCGCGCTGCGCGTGCTGTCCGCGGAATTCCGCAACGAACGCATGATGCGCGCCGAGGAAAAGGCCGCACGCCTACCCGCGATCATGACCGTGCCGCTGATCATGTTCATCCTGCCGGTGCTGTTCATCGTCATTCTCGGCCCGGCGGCCTGTTCGATCACCGCAGCCTTCGAATAAGCGAAGGTTGCTGCGGCAGCTGCGGCCTCAGCCCTCCAGCGCTTCGGCGTCGAATTCGCCCGCCGCTTCGCGCAGGCGCAGCAACATGGATTTGAGTTGTTCGCGCTCGTCCTGATCGAGCGCGGAGAACAATTCCCGCTCGATATCGAGCGCCAGCGGCATGATCCGCGCATGGACCGCCCGCCCCTCCGCCGTCAGTTCGAGCAGGTGCGAGCGGCCGTCCGCGGCATTGGGCTGGCGTGCGGCGAGGCCGCGATCCTCCAGCGTCTTGCAGGCGCGATTGACCGGCACCTTGTCCATCAGCGTGATCTGCGACAGGTCGCGCTGCGTCAGCGGCCCGCTATCGCCCAGAACCGCCATGATCCGCCATTCGGTGGTCTTGAGCGCGAAGCGGCGGCGATATTGTTCGGCGATCCGGCTCGACACGGCATTGGACGCGATCGAGAGCTGGTAGGGCAGGAAATCGGCGAGACGCTGGGATGTGGGATGCTTGGACATGCCACGCGTCCTACATCCCCGGCATCGGAGCGCAAGTCCGTTGCATCGGCAACTATCTGTATTCGGGCTCGTCCCACCACGGGTAGAAGTCCGGCATGTCGCTGCTGACCGTGTCGGGATAATCGGGCTGCCGCTTTTCGAGGAAGCTGGCGACGCCTTCCTTCGAATCCGCGCTCTTGCCGAGGCGGTAGATCGAGCGGCTGTCGATCCGATGCGCCATCATCGGGTGGTCGGTAGCGGACAGGCGCCACAGCATCGCCCGCGTCATCGCCACCGATACGGCGGAGGTGTTGTCGGCGATCTCGCGCGCCAGCTCGATCGCGGCCGGCATCAGATATTCCTGCGCGTGGAGGGAGCGCACGAGGCCCCTTTCGAGCGCCTCTTCGGCCGAGAAAATCCGCCCGGTCATGCACCATTCGAGCGCGGTCTGCATCCCCACGAGGCGGGGCAGGAACCAGCTGGAGCAGGCCTCCGGCGTGATCCCGCGCCGGGCGAAGACGAAACCGAACCGCGCGGTCTCGCTCGCGAGCCGGATATCGAACGGCAGCTGCATCGTCGCGCCGACGCCCACCGCCACGCCGTTGCAGGCGCCGATCAGGGGCTTCTGCGAATTGAACAGGCGCAGCACCAGCCGCCCGCCCCCATCACGCACGCGCTCGTCCGAGAGATCCTCGACCGGGTCGTGGCGCGCGAAGATATTACCGCTCGATCCTTCCGGCGTCAGGTCCGCGCCTGCGCAGAAGGCTCTGTCGCCATGCCCGGTCACGATCACCGCGCGCACGCTGTCATCGGAATCGGTCACGTCGATGGCGTCGATCATCTCGTCCATCATCGTGCGGGTAAAGGCGTTCATCTTGTCCGGGCGATGCAGCGTCAGCGTCGCGATCCCGTCGGCGATATCGAGCTTGATCTGGGTATAGTCGGCCATCGTCCGGTCCTTTCAGAATGTCTCCCCGCCGGGCGGACCCGGCGGGGAAAATAAGGTCAGCGCGGCGCCATGCGGATCGCCCCGTCGAGGCGGACGTCCTCACCGTTGAAATAGCCGCATTCGAGCATGGTCAGCGCGAGCTGGGCGTATTCCTCGGGATTGCCGAGGCGCTTGGGGAACGGGACGCTGGCGGCCAGCGCTTCCTTCACCTGCGGCGGGGCAGCGTTCATCAGCGGGGTGTTGAAGATGCCCGGCAGGATGGTGTTCACGCGGATGCCCTCGCTCATCAGATCGCGTGCGATGGGCAAAGTCATGCCGATCACCCCGCCCTTCGACGCGGCATAGGCCGCCTGGCCCATCTGGCCGTCTTCGCCCGCGACCGAAGCCGTGTTCACGATCGCGCCGCGATCCCCATCGTCCGAGAGCGGGTCGAGCGTCAGCATCCCTGCGGCCGATTTGGCGATGCAGCGGAAGGTGCCGATCAGATTGACCTGGATCACGAATTCGAAGGCGGAGAGCGGGAAATGCTTGATGCTGCCGTCTTCCTTCGATCGGCTGGCGGTCTTGATCGCATTGCCGATCCCGGCGCAATTGACCAGGATACGTTCCTGCCCATGGGCCTCGCGCGCCTTGGCGAAACCGGCATCGACATCCTCTTCGCTGGTGACGTTAACCTTGCAGAAGACGCCGCCGATATCCTTCGCGACCGCTTCGCCCTTTTCCTCGTTCATGTCGAAGATCGCGACCTTGGCGCCCTTGGCCGCGATCGCGCGCGCGGTCGCCTCACCGAGGCCGGAGGCGCCGCCAGTGACGACGGCGGGGGTGTTGCTGCTGATTTCCATGGGGTAGTCCTCTCTATTTCTCGAAAAATTCGGGTTTAACGGGGTCAGAGCGCCTCGACGATGGTCACATTGGCGACGCCGCCGCCTTCGCACATCGTCTGGAGTCCGTATTTCTTGCCGTGCCGGTGCAGCGCGTGAACCAGCGTCGCCATCAGCTTGGTGCCCGACGCGCCGAGCGGATGGCCGAGCGCGATCGCACCGCCATGGACGTTGAGCCTGTCCGGGTCCGCGCCGGTATGCTTCAGCCAGGCGAGCGGCACGGGGGCGAAGGCTTCGTTGACCTCGTAAAGGTCGATATCCTCGATCCGCATCCCGGCCCGTTCCAGCGCGCGGTCGGTCGCGAACAGGGGTTCTTCCAGCATGATGACCGGATCGCCCGCCGTGACCGTCAGATTGTGGATACGCGCGAGCGGAGTGAGGCCGTATTCCTTCAGCGCCCGCTCGCTCACCACCATGACCGCGCTCGATCCGTCGCAGATCTGGCTGGCGCTCGCGGCGGTGATCTTGCCGTCCGGGCTAAGCAGCTTGACGCTCGCGATCCCTTCCAGCGTCGCATCGAAACGGATGCCTTCATCGACCGTGTGGCAGGCCTCGCCCTCCGAGGTCTCGATTGGTACACCGACGATCTCCTTCTCGAATGCGCCGCTTTCGGTGGCCCGGATCGCCTTCTGGTGGCTTTCGAGGGCAAAGGCGTCGAGCTGCTCCTTCGAGAAACGGTGCTTGTCCGCGATCATCTGAGCGCCGGTGAACTGGCTCCACTGGATGCCGGGGTATTTCTCTTCGAGGCCGGGCGATTTGTAGTGGCCCAGCCCCTCTTTCATGTGCAGCATCGCGGTCGAGCCCATGGGCACCCGGCTCATGCTTTCGACGCCCGCCGCGATGACGACATCCTGCGTGCCCGACATCACCGCCTGCGCCGCGAACTGGATCGCCTGCTGCGAAGACCCGCACTGGCGGTCGATGGTGACGGCAGGCACGCCTTCGCCAAGGCGTTTCGCCGCCAGCACCGCATTGCGGCCGACCTGCATGGCCTGTTCGCCGCCCTGGCTGACGCAGCCCATCACGACATCGTCGACCGCCTCGGCCTCGAGCCCCGTCCGCTCCATCACCGCATCGAGCGTGACCGCAGCGAGATCGACCGGGTGCACCCCCGCGAGCCGCCCCCCACGCTTGCCGCCGGCGGTGCGCACGGCTTCGACGATATAGGCTTCGGGCATGATGGTCTCTCCGGATCGCGTTGCTTTTCGAAACCGGAGGTATGGGAGGCTTACGTAAGCGTCAAGTTACAGCGCTTAACATTGGCCAAGAAACCCCGCGTCCCTTTCGCCGCACAGTATCCATGGAGCATCACACCGGGAGATCTCGCAACGATGTCGAGACCAAGACGCACCGTAACAATGTTGCAATGTGGTCACAGGGGCACTCTGAATGGTCGTTCATGGGGCGATTTCCATTGCCGAAACGCCCGTAAATGGCCCATCCGCACAGAAGCAAACATCGCTCGCGACGCGTTCCGATGCTTTGTTTCTCGCTGAATGGAGTCCGCATGGGGGCTCGTCTAAGGGGACTAAACCTAATGAATAAGATTTCCATCCTTAAGGCCAGCGCTGCACCGCTCGCCTTGAGCTTTGCGCTGGTGGGTACACCGGCCCTCGCTCAGGTTGCCGACGGACCGCTTCCGCCGGAAGACCAGACCGCCAACGCCGACGGCACCGAAGAGCCGAGCGGCACCATCGTCGTGACCGGTTCGCGTATCGCGCGTCCGAACATCGAAGCTGCCAGCCCCGTGACGATCGTCGGCGCGGAGCAGGTTCAGCTCACCGGTACGACCACCGTTGAAAACCTGCTGAACGAATTGCCGCAGGTCATTCCTGGCAATACGCGCGTTTCGAACAATGCCGGCGGCGAAAACTTCTCGACCATCGACCTTCGTGGTCTGGGTGCGGGCCGTACGCTGATCCTGCTCGATGGCGAACGCCTGCCTGCTTCGACGACCACGGGTGTGACGGACGTGTCGCAGATCCCGACCGGCCTGATCGAACGCGTCGAAGTTGTCACCGGCGGTGCATCCGCGGTCTACGGCTCGGACGCGATCGCGGGCGTCATCAACTTCATCCTCAAGGATGACTTCGAAGGTGCGGAGCTGACCGCTCAGCAGGGCATCTCGCAGGACGGCACCGGTTCCAACTACAACATCTCGGGCCTGCTTGGCGGCAATTTCGCCGACAATCGCGGCAACATGACCGTCTATGCTTCCTACACGCAGCGTGACGCCGTCAGCCAGGGCCGTTACGACTATTCGCGCGTCTCCGGCGCGATTTACCTGCCCGTGGAAGACGCGACCGGCCAGTACGGCATTCCGTATGTCGTCGACAGCCCGTCGGACGTTCAGAACACCACTGGCTTCACCCAGGTCCCCGTCTCCGGTGGTGGTTCCGCCACTCCGCCTTGGGGCTGGATCGCCAATAGCGCCACCAATCCGTTCCGGAACCTTGGCACCTTGCTTCCCGCCAATTTCGGTGCTGGTCGTACCGACACGAATTGCGACGGTGTGGCCGGTGGCGCCTACAACACCGGAAACCTGTCGTTCAACGACGCCGGTCAGTTGACGCCGCGCAACGCCGCTGGCCTCTGCAACATCCCGCTGCGTTCGATCGGCTCTTCGCGGTATAACTTCGCGCCCGACAACTACCTGATCATTCCGAACGATCGTCTGACGATCACTGCGAACGGTTCGTACGAGTTCTCGGAAGACACCCGTGCCAGTGTTTACGCCTCGTTCACCAACTCGAACACCCAGGTCGCTCTGGCTCCGACCCCGGCGACGAGCATTGTCGTTCCGGCGAACAGCCCGCTGATCCCTGCGGATCTTCGTGTGGCTCTCAACAGCCGTCCCAACCCGAATGCGCCGTTCATCATCAACCGTCGTTTCACCGAAACCGGTCCGCGTATCGGCGACTTCACGACGGACGCGAAGAACCTTCGTGCGATCATCGAGCATGATCTGAACGATGACTGGTCGATCAACTTCGTCGGCAGCTTCGGCCGCGTCGACAATACGAGCCGGAACCAGGGTAACATCCGTGCATCGGCTGTGACTCAGGGCCTCGCGGGCTGTCCCGCTGGTTCGGGTCCTGGCTGTGTCCCGGTGAACATCTTCGGCCCCGGCACGCTTACGCCCGATATGCTTTCCTTCGTTGCACTTTCGACGACGGATACTGAAAGCTTCGAGCAGCTGCGTGTCGCCACCAACCTCACCGGTAACCTCTTCGAACTTCCGGGTGGCCCGGTGGGCGTCGCGGTCGGTGCGGAATACCGCAAGGATACCGGCCAGACGCTGGTGGACGATGCGAAGCGTACCGGCGATATCATCGGTTTCAACGCGCAGAACGACATCTCAGGTTCGATCAACGTCAAGGAAATCTACGGCGAAATCCGTGTTCCGGTGCTTGAGATCCTGTCGCTCGGTGCCGGTGCTCGCTACTCCGACTATTCGTCGGTCGGTGGCCTGTTCAACTGGAAGGCCGAAGCTGAGCTGACGCCGCTTCCGTGGGTCAAGATCCGTGGGTCCTATAACCGGGCTGCTCGTGCACCGAACGTGTTCGAACTGTTCCAGAACGGTAACCAGGGCTTCCCGTCCTACACCGACCCCTGTAATTCGTCGAACACCAACCGTAACGATGCGCTCTGCGTCGCTCAGGGTGTGCCGGCTGGTGCCTTGGCCGGGTTCAACCAGGTCAACAGCCAGGTCCAGGCCTTTGCGTTCGGTAACCCGAACCTCAGCGAGGAAAAGGCTGAGACGTGGACTGCGGGCCTCGTCCTCACTCCGGGCACCATTTTCGGCGCTCGCGTGACGCTGACGGCGGATTACTACAACATCAAGCTTGATGACCGTGTCGCCGGACAGGGTGCGCAGTTCTTCATCGGACAGTGCTACACCGGTGCCGATCCGGCCGCCTGTAACCGCGTCGTTCGCGACACGACCACGGGCCAGATCGACTTCGTCAACACGACCGTTGTGAACGCCGACAATTCGTTCACCACTTCGGGCGTGGACGTTGGCATCGACGTGTCGTATCCGGCTTTCGGCGGCCAGTTGTATGTCTCTGACGTTCTCACCTACGTGGATGAGTACTCGATCGGCGATACCAACTTCGTTGACACCGTTTCTCCCGGCTTCGGCGGCGTGATCCCCGATTGGGCGAACACGGCGACGGTCGGCTGGCGCGGTGACGACGTCACGGCTCAGGTACGGTATGTTTGGAAGCGCGGTGCGCGTCAGAACTATCCGGGTGCCTTCCTCGATGGTCTCTACCCGTATGATCTGAATGATCCGGATTTCGCGTCGCTGTATGACGAGTTCCCCGATCGCATCAACGACCTGCACCTCGTGAACCTCTCGGTTCGCTGGCAGGCCGCCGAGAACTTCGAGTTCACCGGTATCGTTGACAACCTCCTCGACAAGTACCCGCCGCAGACGACGACCGGGATTTTCGAGCAGGCGAACTCCAACATCAGCTTCTACGATCGTTATGCGCTCGGCCGGACCTTCACCGTCCAGGCACGCATCACCTTCTAATAAGCTTCAGGTGTACAATTCGAGCGGCGGGCTTCGGTCCGCCGCTCTTTTTTTGCCTAGATCACACGGCTGTTCAGGTGCGCGCTGAGGGCGCAACAAGGCGCGTCGGAAAACGTACAGAAAGACGCTGCAAGTTTCGGCTGATTCAGCCGGGTTTTACGGGCAGACAATCGAAGGCTACGCTCAAACGGCGCGCTGCCCTGTCGATCGGAACGGTTCCGTGCCACATCGAGGATGGGAATAGCACCAGACTTCCTTCCTGTGGCGTGATCGTCTTTCGCGGTGACAGACCGATTCCAAGTTCGCTGGGTGGCTGGCCAAGCACGAGTTTTCCGGCACTATCGTTGGCCCCCGATCCACGCGGTGCCTCAGGAACGGTCAAATGCAGAGCGGAACTGATCCATCCGGCTGGATGGACATGCGAAAGGTGGAAACCTTCGTCTTTCAAGCGAACGGACCACGAGCCCACAAAGCGGATATCCTCCGCTTTTCGCCGGTAGAACGGATGGTCATTATCGTCAGGCAAGTTTGCCGCGTAATCACGGACGTGGGCTCTGATTTCGTCACGCAGCTGCGCAATCTCCGCCCTATCAAGCCGGAACAATGCGCCTTCGGTTTGCGTGCCCTTCCGTAAACTTTGATCGAGAGGATGATTGGAAGCACGATGAAGATGCTCGAGGCAAAGCCTCAGTTCTTCTAATTTTTCGGGAGCTGAAAGATAGTCGAGAGGGCGTTGTTCGACTTGTCTCTCATAGTCATGAAGCCAAAATTCCCGGTCATCGTCGAGAAGCCTCCAAGCAAGCCCCAGATAGGCCCAACCGAACTGACCTTTCGGGTCTAGCGTAGTGCTGCGCAACGCTGCAGCCTCCGCTTGTTCGGGCTCAGCGCGGCGAAGTGCGTTCCGGGCGCGAGAATCCCAGAAATGCGGCAATCGATCCATAATGGGCTCGATCCGTTGGAACAGCATCTCCGCTTTTTGTGCGTCCGAGATTTCGCTCAAAGCGATCGCTTCGAAATAATCGATGTTCGAATTCGCACCGAAGCGGGATCTGGCCTTCTCCGCGAGAGAGATCGTCATCTCGAAGTCGCGCGAACTGATTGTCAACGACAACCAATTCTCCCAGATCGCCCATTCATCCGGCCACTGGGCGACGAGGGCGCGATAGCTGCGATACGGATCCTTTCCAGTCGCATATTCCACCGCAAGTCGGGCAAGAGCGCGATGGGCCGCAAAGTATCCCGGCACTTCGCGCGCAAGCCGCTCATAACGCTCTTCAGCCTCTGCAACCCGCCCGTTATCCAACAGGGTTCCGGCAAGAATTTCTGCGAATTCAGGCGCCCCGCGAAAGCGCGCTTCATGTGCGACCAAAAATTCGAGAGCTTCTGGCGATCTTCCCAACTCTCGCAAAGTCTCGGCAAATCGCACTACGGCGACGAGATTACCCGGATCAATTTGCGATGAAACTTGGAAATGTTCCGATGCAGATTTGCTATCTCCAGCCTCATGCAAGACCGCAGCCAAGGCGTTGTGAAGCAAGGGTGATTTTGATTTTACTTGGAGAGCGCGCCTAAGCACCCTCTCCGCACCTTCGAATTCCCCTTCCGAAGCCGCGAGCCGACCGGCATTCACGCTCGCTTCGGTATAGCTGACATCCTTCTCGATAGCTTGCTCGAAGGCGTGTCTCGCTTTTTCTCTCGATCCGGCGTCTTGTAGTGCCAAGCCTAGGCTGTTGTGAATTTCGGCACTATCGATCCCCATCGAAATCGCTTTTTCGAAAGCCTCGACCGCAGCGGCCGGGTTCCCTGCCCGGCGACGGATGATACCGGCCAAATGCCACGCTGGCGCTGATGCCGAGCCAGCACCGATCAAGGCCTCGATCTGCTGCAGGGCCGGAGCTACAGCGCCCCGCTCTAAAAGGGCGTGAATGTCCGCTAGCTGGTGCGAATTCTGAGTCAAAAGACGGATGCCATGCGAAGAACGGCCCTTTTATCGATACTGGGTTCTACCGGATATCGAATAAATTCGATGTGTCAGCTTTTTGGAGTTAGCTCGTCCGGCAGGCTTGGCATCCAAGCGTTTGGCCAAGCCTCTACTCCACCACCATCTCCAACGCCCCATCCCCCTCGTCGATCTTGACGGTGCTGCCATCCGGCACCTCTCCGCGCAGCATCTTGTCGGCGAGCGGGTCCTGGACGTAGCGCTGCACCGCGCGCTTGAGGGGCCGGGCGCCATAGACCGGGTCGTAGCCCACCCGGCCGAGCCAGCGTTTCGCCGCTTCGGTCAGGTCGAGCGTTATCTTGCGGTCCTTCAGCAGCTTCTGCACCCGCGCGACCTGGATTTCGACGATCGGGGCCATGTGTTCCTGGCCGAGGCGATGGAACAGGATGATCTCGTCTAGGCGATTGAGGAATTCGGGGCGGAAATGCCCGCGAACCACATCCATCACCTGCGGTTCGACGTCCTCCACCTGCTGGTCGTCGGTCATCTGGGCGAGATACTGGCTGCCGAGGTTCGACGTCAGGATGATCAGCGTGTTCGAGAAATCGACCACCCTGCCCTGCCCGTCGGTCAGGCGCCCATCATCGAGCACCTGGAGCAGCACGTTGAAGACATCCGTGTGCGCCTTCTCGACCTCGTCGAACAGGACCACCTGATAGGGCCGCCGCCGAACCGCCTCGGTCAGGACGCCGCCTTCCTCATAGCCGACATAGCCCGGAGGCGCGCCGATCAGGCGGGCGACCGCGTGCTTCTCCATGAACTCGCTCATGTCGATGCGCACCATCGCCTGATCGTCGTCGAACAGGAAGCGCGCGAGCGCCTTGGTCAGCTCGGTCTTGCCGACGCCGGTCGGGCCGAGGAACAGGAAGCTGCCGAGCGGGCGGTTCGGGTCCTGTAGCCCAGCCCGCGCGCGGCGCACCGCCTTCGAGACCGCGTCGATTGCCTGAGACTGGCCGATCACCCGCTTGCCGAGAATTTCCTCCATCTGGAGCAGCTTCTCGCGCTCGCCTTCCAGCATCCGGTCCATCGGAATACCCGTCCAGCGGCTGACGACGCCTGCGATGTCGTCCTCGGTGACCTCTTCCCGAAGCAGTGCATTCTCGGTCTGGCCGGACGCTTCGTCGAGTTTCTTTTCAAGCTCGGGAATGCGCCCGTAGGACAATTCCCCCGCCCTCGCGAGATCACCCGCGCGCTGCGCCTGTTCGAGTTCCAGCCGCGCCGCGTCGAGATCTTCCTTGATGCGCGCTTCGGCGTGGATCTTGTCGCGTTCGTTCTGCCACCGCGTGGTCAGTTCGCTGGACTGCTGTTCCAGTTCGGACAATTCCTTGCGCAGCGCCTCGAGCCAGTCGCGCGAGGCGGTGTCGCTTTCCTTCTGGAGCGCCTGTTCCTCGATCTTGAGCTGGATGATCCGGCGGTCGAGGCCTTCGATCTCCTCGGGCTTCGATTCCACCTCCATGCGGATACGGCTCGCCGCCTCGTCCATCAGGTCGATGGCCTTGTCGGGCAGGAAGCGGTTCTGGATGTAGCGGTTGGAGAGCTGCGCCGCCGCCACGATCGCCCCGTCGGTGATGCGCACGCCGTGGTGCAGCTCGTATTTCTCCTTGATGCCGCGCAGGATCGAGATCGTGTCCTCGACGCTCGGCTCCTCGATATAGACGGGCTGGAAACGCCGCTGGAGAGCCGGGTCCTTCTCGACATATTTCTGGTATTCGTCGAGCGTCGTCGCGCCGATGCAGTGCAGTTCGCCCCGGCTGAGCGCGGGCTTCAAGAGATTGCCTGCATCCATCGACCCTTCCGAAGCGCCCGCCCCGATCAGCGTGTGCATCTCGTCGATGAACAGGATGATCTGCCCGTCGGCGCCTTTCACCTCGTCCAGCACGGCCTTCAACCGCTCCTCGAATTCGCCGCGATATTTCGCGCCCGCGATGAGCGCGCCGAGGTCGAGCGACATCAGCGTGCGGTTCTTCAGGGAATCCGGCACGTCGCCATTGGCGATGCGCAGGGCCAGCCCTTCCGCGATCGCGGTCTTGCCCGTGCCGGGTTCGCCGATGAGAGCGGGATTGTTCTTGGTCCGCCGGGCGAGGATCTGCACGGTGCGACGGATTTCCTCGTCGCGGCCGATGACGGGGTCCAGCTTCCCGTCACGCGCCGCCTGGGTCAGGTCGCGGGCGTATTTCTCCATCGCGTCATAAGCCTGTTCGGCATTGGCGCTGTCGGCGCGCCGCCCGCCGCGCAGTTCCGAAATCGCCGCTTCGAGCTTGGCTGGATCGACCTGGCCCGCCTTCAGGGCCTGCCCCGCCGACGTCGTGGTGGCGAGCGCCAGAGCGACAAGGAGCCGTTCCACCGTCACATAGGCATCGCCCGATTTCTGCGCGATCTGTTCGGCCTGATCGAGCACGCGCACCGCGTCGTTATCCAGCCCCGGCGTCGCCTGCGCGCCGCCGCCGGTCACCGCCGGAAGCTTTCCGAGCGCCGCATCGACCGCATCTTCCACCATGCGCGGCTGGCCGCCCGCGCGCGCGATCAGGCCCGAGGCCATGCCTTCGCTGTCCTCGATCATCGCCTTCAGAAGATGCGCGGGAGAAATACGCTGGTGGTTCATGCGGATCGCGACGGTCTGCGCGGCCTGCAGGAAGCCCTTGGCGCGATCGGTGAATTTTTCGAGATTCATGCGTGATTACCTTTGCTGGACTGTCTCGACCGATATGGTGTGGCCAATAAGCAACACAAGTGCGGCACTCTCTTTTTCAAGCTCTCGGAGCGGTGTGTTAGCGGAATATAGGACCTGACGACCGACTGGATAGGTTTCGCGGAAATATTTCCCGCGCTTTTCCCGCACTGGGCTTGTTCCTGCGCCGCGCCCGTCTAGGCAGGGCGTAGGAGAGATTTCATATGCGAAAATGGTTGCCGCGCCTGGGCTTTGCCCTGCTGGTTGTAGTGCTCGCGGGCTTCGTCGCCCTGGCGACGTGGGAACCCTTCTTTGCGGCGCACGATGAAGATGCGGGATCGTCCGGCCGAATCTACAGCGCCGAGATCGTGCGTGACGAATTCGGCGTTCCGCATATTTACGGCGAAACCGATGCCGATGTCGCCTATGGCGTCGCGATCGCCCATGCCGAGGACGATTTCTTCACGCTACAGGACGTGATCGCGATGAGCCGCGGGCGCTATGGCGCCATCGCCGGGCAAGACGGCGCGCAGGTCGATTACGTCTATCACTTGTTGGACGCGCGCGGCACGGCGGAGCGGCGCTATCCCGCCCTTCCCGCCGACACCCGCGCCCTGTTCGAAGCCTATGCCAGCGGTCTCAACCAGTTCGCCGCAGAACATCCCGACGAATTGAAGCTCGCCAATCTGTTTCCGATCGACGGGATGGACGTGGCGGCGGGCTTCGCGCTGCGCCAGCCTTTCTTCTTCGGCCTCAACAATGTCATCGGACCATTGGTGGCGGGCGAGAAGCTGCGGCCCGAATTCGGCCCTGCGATCACGCCCGATCCCGCCGCCGACGATGACGGCATCCCCCCTGCCCGCGTGATCGAGGATACCACCGATCACAGCGCGGCGCTCGGGCAGGAACCCGCGCGCGCACCTCTGCCATTGGGGCAGGACGGTGCGCTGGCCGGCTCCAACGCCTTTGCCATCGCGCCGGAGAAATCGGGCGGGCCGACCCTGCTCGTATCGAATGCCCACCAGCCCTGGCGCGGCGGCGTCGCCTGGTACGAACTCGTCGTCGAAAGCCAGGAAGGCTGGCATTATGCCGGGGCGAATTTCCCCGGCAGCCCGTTCCCCTTTCTCGGCCACAACGAGAATCTCGGCTGGACCAACACGGTCAACCGGCCCGACATGGTCGATGTCTACAAGCTCGTGATGGATGAGAGCGGGACGCGCTACCGCCTCGGCGACCGCTGGCTCGACCTCGAAGAGAAGACGGTCACCCTGCCCGTCAAGATGGGGCCGGTGGTCCTGCCGATCCGCCGTACGGTCTATCGCAGCGTGCACGGCCCGGTGGTGAAGAACGACAATGGCGTCTTCGCCTTCCGCTATGGCGGGATCGACAATCTCGGCCAGCTCGACGCCTATTACCGCCTCAACAAGGCGGAGGATTTCGCTGAGTGGGAGGCCGTGCTGGCCCGCATGGACATCCCCAGCACCAATTTCATCTACGGCGATCGCGAGGGCAATATCGCCTATGTCTACAACGCCGCCCTGCCCGACCGGAAGCCGGGCGTCGATTGGCGCGGCATCCTGCCCGGCGATGATCCCACGCTTATCTGGACCGGGCCGGTCGCCTATGAGCGCCTGCCGCGCTATTTCAACCCGGCGAGCGGATGGCTCTACAATGCCAACAACACGCCTTACACCGCCGCCGGTCCGGGCAGCGACCTTTCGGCGGAGGATTTCGCGCCCGAACTCGGCGTCGAGATGAAGCAGACCAATCGCTCGCGCCGCGCGTGGAAATTGATGAGCGAATCCAGCCTGATCGACCGCGAGCGGCTGGAGCGGATCAAGTACGATACCGCCTACGAGCGAACCGGCTATCTCGCGCGGATGTTTAACGAGATGGCGGCGCTCGACCTGTCGGACGCGCCCGATCTCGCCAAGGCCCGCGATCTGCTGCTGACCTGGGATTTCACCGCCGACAATGTCGGCAGCGCGGATGCGATCGCTCTTCTGACCGTGCGCGACTTCATGTCCGCGGAATACCAGAACAATCCCTGGCCCGACGCGCGCGAGGAACTGGCCGAGGCGGCCGATCACCTGATGACTCATTTCGGGCGGCTCGACCCACCGATGGGCGAATTGCTGCGCCTGCGCCAGGGGCCAGGCCCCTACGCGGTGGATCTGCCGCTCGATGGCGGGTCGGACACGCTGCGCGCCTCGACCACCTGGGATGTCGCCGATGACGGCAGACTGGCCGTGCGCCACGGGGACAGTTTCATCCAGTTCGTCGAGTGGCGGGATGGCGAGCGGGTGCGTTCGGAATCGATCCAGCCCTTCGGCGCGGCGACCACCAGGCCTCAGAACGCGCACTTCACCGATCAGGCTACGCTGTTCGTCCAGCACCGCTTGAAGCCGGTCCATTTCTGGCGCGAGGATGTCCTCGCCAATGCCGCGTCTCGAAAGCTGGTGACGAACGCCCGCTGACGCGATAGCACTTGCGTTCAAGCTGCTGTCTCAATTCACGAAAATTTCCTTGGGGGTTATCATGCGTATCAAGTCCATTCTCGCCGCGAGCGGCGCATCGCTCGTGCTCGCCGCCTGCACCACAACCGCGAACGACATGGACATGGCGAGCACGTCCACGTCCGCCGCTCCGATGGCCGATGCGGGCGACATGGGGACGGCCAAGCCCGCCGAACTCGCTTCGCTGATCGACGAGGTGGAAATCCCCTACGAGAAGTTCACGCTCCAGAACGGGCTCGACGTCATCGTCCATACCGACCGCAAGGCGCCCATCGTGGCGGTCGCGGTTTGGTACAATGTCGGGTCGAAGGACGAGCCCAAGGGCGAAAGCGGCTTTGCGCACCTGTTCGAACATCTGATGTTCAACGGATCGGAAAACGCGCCGGAAGACTACTTCCAGTACCTCCAGGAAATGGGCGCCACCGATTACAACGGCACCACCAATTTCGACCGCACCAATTATTTCCAGACGGTCCCCACCGCCGCGCTGGAACGCGCGCTGTGGCTGGAAAGCGACCGGATGGGCTATCTGCTTGGCGCGGTGACCCAGCAAAAGCTCGATAACCAGCGCGGCGTCGTCCAGAACGAGAAGCGCCAGGGCGACAACCAGCCCGGCGGCCTCGTCTTCTACGAAATCATCAAGGCCCTCTTCCCGGCGCCCCACCCCTACGACCACACGCCGATCGGTTCGATGGCCGATCTCGATGCGGCGACGATGGACACCGTGCAAAAGTGGTTCCGCGACAATTACGGCCCGAACAACGCGACGCTCGTGCTCGCCGGCGATATCTCGCCCGAACAGGCGCGCCCGATGGTCGAGAAGTATTTCGGCCCGATCGCGCGCGGCCCGGTGAACGAGCCCGCCATGGCCGAAATCACCGAGCTTTCCAGTGATGTACGCACGGTGATGAAGGATCAGGTCGCCGCGACCAATATCGCCAAATACTGGACCGCGCCGGGTATGCTCGACCGCGAATTGACCGCGCTGACCGTGGGCACGCAGATCCTCGGCGGCCTCGCCTCCAGCCGCCTCGACAATGCGCTGGTGCGCGACGAGAAGCTGGCCGTCGGCGTTTCGGCGGGCAATTTCAGCTTCCAGCGCGTCGGCATCCTCAATGTCAGCGCCACCGCGCGTCCCGGCGTCGATCCGGCGCTCGTCGAAAAACGCCTCAACGAACTGGTCGCCGATTTCATCCGCACCGGCCCGACCGAGGACGAGGTGCGCCGCGCCGCGACCAGCACCGTCTCCGGCACGATCCGCGGCCTCGAGCAGGTTGGCGGTTTCGGCGGCAAGGCGGTCACGCTGGCATCGGGCGAAGTCCTGGCCGACGATCCCGACTATTTCGCCAAGCAGCTCGAAATCCTCGCCACGCTGACGCCGGGCGAGGTGCAGGCCGCGATGCAGCGCTGGATGACGCGCCCGTCGATGACGCTGGTCCTCGAACCGGGTGAGCGCGACGGGACTTATGAAGAGGCCGCGTCGGTGGCCGCCGCCCCGACCTCAGCCGAAGACGCCATTGCCGAAGAGCAGATCACCGTCACCAAGATCCGGCCCAAGCCGCCGATCGCGGGCACGGCGGAACTGGACTTCCCCGATGTCCAGCACGTCACGCTCGCCAACGGAATGCGCCTCAATTACGCGCAGCGCGACGCGGTGCCGGCGACTTACGTGACCATGTCCTTCGATGCCGGCAGCGCCGCCGATCCGCGCGACAAGCGTGGGCTCGAATCGCTGGCGCTCGGCCTGTTCGACGAAGGCACCACGACCATGAGCTCGCAGCAGATCGCCGAGGCGCGCGAACGGCTGGGCGCCAGCATCTCGACCGGCGGCGGTGTCGACCGGTCGAGCTTCACCCTGTCCTCGCTCTCCGCCAATCTGGTGCCTTCGCTCGAACTGATGAGCGACATCATCCGCAACCCCGCCTTCGCCGATGCGGAGATCGAGCGGGTCCGCAACCAGCAGCTGACGGGCATCCAGCAGGAACTCCGCACGCCCCAGAGCATCGCTGCGCGCGCGCTCGCTCCGCTCGTCTACGGGGCGGACAATCCCTATGGCGGACCGGGCAGCGGCACCACGGAATCGGTCCAGTCGATCACCCGCGCGGACATCACCGGCTTCAAGGATCGCTGGATCCGGCCCGATAACGGCCAGGTCTTCGTGGTTTCCGATCGTCCGCTGAACGAAATCGTGACCGCGCTGAACGCCGTATTCGGTGACTGGCAGGCGCCGAACGTGGCGAAGGGCACCAAGAGCTTCGGCAGCATGGCCGCCATGCCGACCGAGCCGCGCGTGGTGCTGATCAACCGCCCCAACTCGCCGCAGAGCTTCATCCTCGGCGGGCAGCGCACGCCGGTCGATCCGCGTGAGCCGACCTATGTCGATTTCCTCAACGCCAATAACGCGCTGGGCGGTAATTTCCTCGCGCGCCTCAACATGAACCTGCGCGAGAGCAAGGGTTGGAGCTATGGCGTGCGCGGCGCGCCGCAGACCAATGAGAACGCGGTCGGCTACGTGATCTCGGCCCCGGTCCAGGCGGACCGGACGGGCGACGCGCTGGCCGAGCTGATCCGCGAGACCGGCGACTTCCTCGACAGCAACGGCGTCACCGATGCCGAACTGGAACGGATCGTCACGGCGCAGATCGGCGAATTGCCGGGCCAGTTCGAAACCTCGGGCGCGGTCCTCGGCGCGATGCAGCAGAACGCGCTCTACGGCCGCCCCGACAATTACTACGAGACGCTGGCGGCCCGCTACCGCGCGCAGACCGGCGAAAGCCTCGATGCGGCGGTTCGCGCGGCGATCGATCCCGATCGCTTCGTCTGGGTCGTGGTCGGCGATGCGAGCGTGGTGCGCCCGCAGCTCGACCAGCTCGGCCTCGACGTGGAAGTGCGCGAGATGGGCCAGTAAGGTCTAGTCGATCGCGCTTATTGACATTCGTGTCAGCAAGCGCGATTGAGCGGGCCGCGTTTTGAACTGCTTCAAACCTTTATTTCAGGAGAGCATACATGTCCGTAGCCGGAACCTACGATACCGTCGTCAAGAGCCCGATGGGCGACCAGAAGGGCACTTTCACCGTCGTCCCCGGTGACGATGGCAACACCTTCACCGGCTCGATGGCCGGCGGCATGGGCTCGATGGACGTCAAGGACGGCACCATCGCGGGCGATACGCTGAAGTGGAAGATGGACATGACCGTCCCCATGCCGATGACGCTCGACTGCGAAGCCACCGTGAATGGCGACCAGATGACCGGCAAGGTCAATGCGGGCGCATTCGGCGACATGGCCCTGACTGGCGAACGCCAGGGCTGATCGCCTTTCCGACCAACAGATAGGGGCCGCCGGAGCGATCCGGCGGCCCCTTTCGTTTGGACCGCGCCCATGGGCCGGAACCGCCAGCCTTTCCGCCGTTTGATCTCACGAGCATGGCTGACGAACCTTCCGACACACCTCGCCACCGCGCCGTCCCGAGCGGCCGCGTCGCGCGCCTCGGCACGTTCGGGCGATTGGCAGGCGGAGTCGCAGGCGGCGTCATCGGAGAAGGCGCGCGGCGCTTGGCACGGGGCGAACGGCCCAGGATGCGCGACCTTCTGCTGACGCCGGGCAATGTCGGCCGCCTCGCCGATCGCCTGTCGCATCTGCGCGGCGCGGCGATGAAGCTGGGCCAGATGATCTCCATGGACGCGGGCGATTTCCTCCCCGCCGAACTGGCCGCGATCATGGCCCAATTGCGCGAACAGGCCTATCGGATGCCGCCCAAGCAGCTTGCCGGGGTCCTCGCGCGCGAATGGGGCGCGGACTGGAAGACGCGACTCTCGGCCTTCGACGCCAACCCCATCGCCGCCGCCTCGATCGGCCAGGTCCACCGCGCCCGCCTGCCCGATGGGACCGAGCTGGCGATCAAGGTCCAGTATCCCGGTGTCGCGGAAAGCATCGATGCCGATGTCGACAATGTCGCGACGCTTCTGCGCGTGTCCAGCCTGCTGCCGCGCGAACTCGATCTCGGTCCCCTGCTGGACGAGGCCAAACACCAGCTCCACGAAGAAGCGGATTACGAACGCGAGGCGGGCGAGATGCGGCGCTTCGCCGACTGGCTGGAGGATGACGCGCGCTACCGCGTCCCGCGCCCGATCGAGGAACTGACCACGCAGCGCATCCTCGCCATGGAATTCGTGGCGGGCGATCCGATCGAAGCGCTCGAAACCACGCCGCAGGATGTTCGCGACACGGCGATGCGCGATCTGATGGCGCTGGTGCTGCGCGAATTGTTCGAATTCGGCGCGATGCAGACCGATCCGAATTTCGCCAATTACCGCTATGATCGGGAGAACGAGCGGCTCATCCTCTTGGATTTCGGTGCGGCACGCGATCTGAAGCCCGCTACGGCAGAAGGCTATCGCGCCATCCTTGCGGCAGGGCTGGCTGAGGACCGCGCAGCAGTGCGCCGCGCCACCATTGCAGCGGGCTTCCTGGGTGAAGCGGCGGCGGCGCGGCACAGCGCGCTGGTGGATCGCATGATCGACATCATCGTTACCGAAATGAACCGCCCCGGCCCGTTCGATTTCGGCGACCGGGCCTTTGTGGCCACCTTACGCGAACAGGGTATGGAAATGGCCGCCGACCGGGCGACCTGGCACATCCCTCCGGTCGATACCCTGTTCGTCCAGCGCAAGATCAGCGGCACCGCCTTACTGGCCGCGCGCCTGAAGGCCCGCGTCGATGTACGCGCTCTGGTTCGGTCCTACGTCACGCCATAGAAAAAGGACCGCCGGATCGCTCCGACGGCCCTTCTTTCTTAAAACCGATCAGATCAGTCGACGATATCCATCTCTTCGATCAGCGCGTCGGCGCCATCGACCTTGTCCATCACCCACAGCATATAGCGCGTGTCGACATGGATGGTGCGCGTGGTCTTGGGGTCGAAATCCCAGTCCGAATTGACGCTTTCGAACGTACCGTCGAACAACAGGCCCACCAGTTCGGCACGCGAATTGAGCGTCGCCGATCCGCTGTTCCCGCCGGTCGAATCGAGATCGGACAGGAAGTTCACCGGAACGCTGCCGATGCTGTCGAGCTTGTAGGGCCCGTAATCGCGCTGGCGGATTTCCTCCAGCTGCTTGGCGGGCGCGTTGAAGGGGTCTTCGCCCGTGTCCTTCTCCAGAATGCCTTCGAGCGTGGTGAAGGGCAGATAGGCCATCCCGTCGCGCGGCACGCCGCCCAGCACCTTGCCATAGGTCACGCGCAGCGTGCTGTTGGCGTCGGGATAGGTGACCACGCCCTGCGAGCGCTGCCAGTCGGTGATCGCTTCCATATAGGTCGGACGCACAGCCAGCATCCGGCCCGCGCGCGCTTCGCTTTCGGTCTCCAGCCCGCGCTCGTAATCGTAGAGCGCGACCGCGAGCTTCATGAACGGATCGCCGCTCGCTTCCAATTGCGCAGGCGTCGCATTCATCAGCGCCAGCCGCTGCTCGGCACTGTCGAGATCGGTCTGGGCGTAATAGGTGTCGAGCCGCTGCGACAGCGCGGCGCGATCGACATTTCCCGTCAGCCCCAGCGCGCGGTCGAGAACGGCCACGCGCCCGTTCGCCGGCTGATCGAGATACTGGTCGAGGAACAGCATCCATTCGGCCTTGTCGACCGCCGGATCGTAGCGCCGGTCGAGCGCCTGGAGGCCCTGGCGGAAGAAGGTCATGTCGCGTTCCTGGAAACCGGGATCGCGCTGCGCATCGGGCTTCTGCCGCTCCTTTGCCAGACGATAGAGGCGCTGCGCGGTGCCCAGCATCTGCGAATTGGTGGCGTAATTATAGAGGTAGTCCTCCCGCGCCGCCGCCGCGCTTTCCGCGCTCAGCGCCTGAAGATCGCGCACCGCACGGCCATACTGGGCGCGGCTGCGGTCCTGCGCGATCCAGTCCGCCAGCGACCGCTCGCGAATACGCCGCCGGTCGATCAGGCCGACGCGGCGCGCGCCCTCGATCTGGCCGCGCAGGTTCTTCTCGTAATTGTTGAGACCCGCCAGGCGCGATTCGTATTTGACCCGCGCGTCAGACCCTTCGGGCGCGGTTTCCTCGATCGTGTCGATCCACTCGTTGAGCATCGTCACCATCATCGGATATTGCCAGCCGAAGGTGTTCTCCACCTCGGTCAGCGTGGCGTAGCGCGAGGTCGATCCGGGATAGCCCGCCGCCATCACGAAATCCCCGTCCTCAAGGCCGGCGCGGCTCACCTTCAGGTGATGTTCGGGCTTGAACGGCACGTTGTTCGGCGAATAGTCCGCCGCCGACCCGTCGGGCGCGACATAGGCGCGGTAAAAGCTGAAATCGCCGGTGTGGCGCGGCCACATCCAGTTATCGATATCGCCGCCATACTTCCCGATCGAATCCGCCGGCGCGTAGACGAGGCGCACGTCGCGCACTTCGAGCCGCTTGATGAGCTTGTACTGGTCCCCGCCATAGAAGCTCGCGACGAGGCAGCGATAGCCCGCGTCCTGCTCGCATTCGGCGGTGATGTCCTTCATGCGCTGTTCGATCGTGTCGTAGCGGGCATTGGGCGAAAGGCGCTCGGTCCCTTCGCGCATCCGCTCGGTCACGTCGCTTTCCGCGACCGTCACATAGATGCGCGATCCCGGCGCAGCCTGCAATTCGGCGTCCTTGGTCTCGGCGAGGAAGCCGTTTTCGAGATAATTGTTCTCGGCGGTGGAATTGTACTGCACCGATCCGCGCGCGCAGTGGTGGTTCGTCACCACCAGCCCCTCGGGCGAGACGAAGCTGGCCGAACACCCGCCCAGCGAGACGATCGCGCCCATCGGGAATCCGGTGAGGTCGGACAGCGCCTCGGGCGAGATTTCCAGGCCCGTTTCGCGCAGATCGGCGGCGATCTCGGGCAGCTGGTCGGGCGTGTACATGCCTTCCTTGGCGGCGGCGGGCATGGCGATGGTGGCGGCGCCAGCCAGCAAGGCGGCGGTGGTGACGTATCTACGCATGATGTGGATCGATTCCTTTTCCCCAGCGCGCGTTGAGGCGCGCCCTGCCGCGTGGGCTAGGCCGATCGCGAGCGCGCTTCAAGCGAGCTTATCGGCGAGCGACATGAGCGCTCTGCCGGGGTCGAGCGTCAGAGATGCGCGCGCACCGCCTGATAGGCCGCCGCTGCGACGGTGTTGGCGAGATTGAGCGAGCGCACTTGGGTGGACCGCATCGGTAATTTAACGAGCGCCTCGCGATGGGCGGCCAGGATCGGCTCGGGAATCCCCTTGGTCTCGCGCCCGAACACGAGATAGGCGTCCGCGGGATAGTCGGGCTCGTAGAAGCTGCGCGCTGCGAATTCCTCGAATAGGAACATCTGGTCTCCGCGCGGCGCGCGATCGGCCATGAACGCCTCCCAGGAGCCAAATTCGACCAGCCGGATATGCTGCCAGTAATCGAGGCCGGAGCGCTTCACGCGCTTGTCCGAAATCTCGAAGCCGAGCGGGTGGATCAGGATCAACTCCATATCGAGCGCCACGCAGGTGCGCCCCACCGCACCGGTGTTGCCGGGTATCTCGGGCTGGACGAGGACGATGGAGGTCATCAGTTGTCGTTCAGGCCATCGGGCCAGTAGCTGCCCAGCCGGGTCTTCCAGCTTGTCTCGATACGCACCAGCTCGTCCTGCGGGAGATCGGGCGATACGCGTTGCAGGATCGAAAACGTAAAATTCTGCGGATCTCGATCTTTGAGGTGCTTATTCCCGCCGTGTCCGGAACGGGCATAATCGCGCCACCGCTGAAGAAGGTTCTCGTTTCCACCCGCAGAGCCAACGTATAGCCTCCGGTCCGAGCGATCGATTATCAGATAAACGCCCCGCCATTGTCGCAAGGCATCGCACCATTTTCGTGGCAGTATCGCAATCTGGGCTCGAGTGAGGCTAATGTCCGACCACACGGGCATATCGCGCGCAAGCAAATCGTCTTCGGCGATAGCCAAAACGGGGAAGACATTGCGATCGGCCCAGCGATACCATGACCGCTCCAAGCCGGGCCATTGAATGATGAGCTTACGCTTCCAGTCCTCGAGAAATTCGGTCTCGAGCAATTTGAACTGGGCGATCGTCTCGCGAGTGGCTCCCCCCGAAGCACCGGCCATTCCGTATGTTTCAAGTTCTTGGTGTAGCGGACGAGCCGCCCATTGCCTGCTGGTGAGGTCTTCCCAACCGTCGATGTCGTAGAGACCGACGAACACAGCCTCACCCGGCCCGCGTCGCAAGAAACTGGCAACATGACGCGCACGCTTCACAGCGGATTCGGTTCGGGAGTTGTGCGTATTCTGGTAGCAATCGAACAGATCGGGACGCTCGGCCACGATCCAGTCGAAATTTCGATTGAGCTCAGGCTCGGTCGGTCGATGGCGAAAAACCACAACCTTGGCCGGGTCGATATTCGCGCCCTCCAGCAAAGCATTGAAGGTCAATGCCGGAGAGCAAGCGATCACCCCAGCCGGTCCTTCAGAATCTGATTCACCACCGCCGGATTGGCCTTGCCCTGCATCGCCTTCATCGTCTGGCCGACGAAGAAGCCGAACAGCTTGTCCTTGCCGCCGCGATATTGGTCTACCTTGTCCTGATTGGCGGCAATGATGTCGTCCACCGCGGCCTCGATCGCGCCGGTGTCGCTGACCTGCTTCAGGCCCTCTGCATCGGCGATTTCCTCGGGATCGCGGCCGGACTTGAGGACGATCTCGTAAATCTCCTTCGCCTGCCCGCCCGAAATCTCGCCCTTGTCCTGCATGGCGAGGATGCTCGCCTGCGCCTCGGCAGTGGCGTTGGCGGGATCGGCTTCCTCGCCGAGCGACTTCATCACGCCCGGCGCCACGGACAGCGCCCAGTTCGCGGTCTGCGTAGCGACTTGGGGTTCCGGCTTGCCGATCTTGGCCGCGACCGCGCCCAGCAGCGTTTCGAAGCGCGCATAGGTCTCGACCTCGGCGGTCAGCTCGCGCGCATTATAGGGCGTCAGCCCCAGCTCGCTCTCATAGCGCCGCCGTTTGGCGTCGGGCAGTTCGGGTAGCGAGGCGCGACAATCGTCGAGGAAGCTTTCCTCCAGCTCCAGCGGCAGCAGGTCGGGATCGGGGAAATAGCGGTAATCATGCGCGTCTTCCTTCGACCGCATGGTCCGCGTGGTGCCGGTGCCCGGATCGAACAGGCGCGTTTCCTGATCGACGCTGCCGCCGCTCTCCAGCACATCGACCTGGCGATTGGCCTCGTATTCGATGACCTGCATGACGAAGCGCACGCTGTTGACGTTCTTCGTCTCGGTCCGCGTGCCGAATTCCTCGCCCGGCTTGCGCACGGAAACGTTCACGTCCGCGCGCATCGAGCCTTCTTCCATGTTCCCGTCGCACGATCCGACATAGCGCAGGATCGAACGCAGCTTGCGCACATAGGCCCCGGCCTCCGCCGGTGAGCGCATATCGGGGCGGCTGACGATCTCCATCAGGGCGACACCGCTGCGATTGAGATCGACATAGGACATGGTCGGATGCTGATCGTGCATCAGCTTGCCCGCATCCTGTTCGACATGGATGCGCTCGATCCCGATGACCTTGTCTTGCGGAATGCCCGCCTTCTCGTCCGCCTCGATCGTCAGCTGCCCCTCGCCGACGATGGGGTGGTAGAGCTGGCTGATCTGGTAGCCCTGCGGCAGGTCGGCGTAGAAGTAGTTCTTGCGGTCGAACCGGCTGTAGCGGTTGATCTGCGCGTCGATCGCCATGCCAGTGCGCACGGCCTGGCGGATGCATTCGCGGTTCGGCACCGGGAGCATTCCCGGCATGGCGGCATCGACGAGGCTGACCTGCGAATTCGGCTCCGCGCCGAAGGCGGTGCTGGCGCCCGAAAACAGCTTGGCCGCGCTCGTCACCTGCGCGTGGACTTCGAGGCCGATCACGACCTCCCATTCGCCCGTCGCGCCCTGGATGCGGTACTCACTCATCGTCCATCACCTTACCGTCGGAATCGAAACGCGCCTCGCCGGTCTTGCCCCGGCTCGCCACCCAGACCGGGACCACGCACAAAGTCACGAGGACCGCGATCGACGCGATCCATTCGACCGGGCCCCAGCCTAGCACCACCAGGCCTCCGGCTTGGCCGTGAACCCGGCCCGCTGTTCGATCGCGAGGCCTGCGTTCAGCACGCCCTGTTCGTCGAAGGGCTTGCCCACGATCTGGAGGCCGAGCGGCAGGCCGTCCGCGTTGAGACCGGCGGGCACGCTCATCGCCGGGAGCCCCGCGAGGCTGGCGGGCACGGCAAAGACGTCGTTCAGATACATGGTCAGCGGATCGTCGTTGAGCGACCCCAGCGGGAAGCTCGCAGTCGGAGTCGTCGGCGCGAGGATGGCGTCGCATTGCGACCAGGCGTTCTCGAAATCCCGGGCGACGAGCGCACGGACCTTCTGCGCCTGCGTGTAATAGGCGTCGTAGAAGCCCGCGCTCAAGACATAGGTGCCGATCAGGATGCGGCGCTTGACCTCGTCCCCGAACCCGTCGGCGCGCGTGGCGGCGTACATGTCCTGAAGGCCTGCCCCGTCCGGCAGGTCGCGCAGGCCGTAGCGCACCCCGTCATAGCGGGCGAGATTGCTCGACGCTTCGGCGGGCGCGATGATGTAATAGGCGGGCAGCGCGTATTTGGTGTGGGGCAGCGCAATATCGACGATCTCGGCGCCCGCATCGCGCAGCCATTCCTTGCCCTGCTCCCAGCTGGAGAGAATTTCCGCGTCGGTCCCGTCCATGCGGTATTCGCGCGGGATGCCGATGCGCTTGCCCTTGAGATCGGCGTCGAGCGCGGCTTCCCAGTTCGGCACGTCCATCTGGAGGCTGGTCGCATCTTTGGGATCGAAGCCCGCCATCGCTTCGAGCATGATGGCGCAATCTTCCACGCTGCGCGCCATCGGACCCGCCTGATCGAGGCTGCTGGCGAAGGCGACGACGCCCCAGCGGCTGCACCTTCCATAGGTCGGCTTGATACCGGTGATCCCCGCGAAAGCAGCGGGCTGGCGGATCGAGCCGCCCGTGTCCGTGCCGGTGGCGGCAGGCGCGATCCGCGCGGCGACCGCGGCGCTGGACCCGCCGGAGGAACCGCCCGGGCTCATCGCGGCATTGGTGCCCGCCTTCTTCCAGGGCGAAGAGACATTGCCGAAATAGCTGGTCTCGTTCGACGATCCCATCGCGAACTGGTCGAGATTGAGCTTTCCGAGCATCCCCGCGCCCGCTTCCCACAATTTCTGCGAGACGGTGCTTTCATAGCGCGGGACGAAGCCTTCGAGGATGTGGCTCGCGGCGGTGGTCTGCACCCCGTCGGTGCAGAACAGGTCCTTCATCCCGATCGGCACGCCGCCCATTTTACCCAGATCCTCGCCCTTGGCGCGCTTCGCGTCGACGGCGTCGGCGGCGGCCAGCGCGTGATCGGGCGTGGTTACGATGAAGGCGTTCAGCGCGCTCGCCTTTTCGACGGCGACGTTGAAGGCTTCGGCGGCCTCGCGCGCGGTGAAATCGCCGCTGGCGATGCCGTCACGCAGGGCCTTTACGCCCAGTTCGGTCAGGTCGGTCATATTATTCGATCACCTTGGGCACACCGAAAAAGCCGTGTTCGGCGGCGGGCGCGTTGGCCAGCACATCCTCGCGGCGGCCACCAGCGGTCTGGGGGATGGCGTCGACCTCGTCGTCGCGCAGGCGAAGCGTGTTGGGGATCACCGCCGTCATCGGCTCGACCCCGGTCACGTCGACCTCGCCCAATTGTTCCACCCAGTCGAGGATGTTGTTGAGTTCGGGCACCATGTTGTCGAGCGCATCGTCGCCCATACGGATGCGCGCCAGGGAGGCGATCTTCGCCACTTCGTCTCGTGTAACCGACATGTGCGCCGCGTTAGCCGCGCGGCACCATGCCTTCAAGACTTTCGACGCGCGCCGCTTATTGCGCGGGGGCCGGCGGGGGAGGCGCAGCGCGCCCCTCCTCGGCACCGGGGGCACCGGGGGCACCGGGGGCGCCCGGAGCGCCGCCCTGCTGCATCTGGAGCGTCTGCTGCAGAGCCTGGAGACGCTGTTCGAAATCCGCCGCGCTCATCGATTCGATCAGCTCGACTTCGAAGATCAGGGGCGAATTGGGCGGAATCGGCGAACCGGGAGGCGGCTCGGCGCCATAGCCCTGATCGCCCGGAATGGTCAGGCGATAGGTGCCGCCCGGCTGCATCTGCTGGACGCCTTCCGAAAAGGCCGGGAGCATCCGGTCGAGCGGAAGCGGCGTGCCTTCGGGGAAGATGCCCTGCACCGGCAGGGGAATGTCCTGCGATTCGTCGAACACCGTGCCATCCGGCAGCGTGCCCTTGTAGCGGACGAAGACCACGTCGCTCGGCCCCGGCATCGCGCCCGAACCCGCGCTCAGTTCCTCGAGATCGAGACCCTGCGGCATCGCCGCCCAGGCGAGCCCGGCGCCGAACACGATCGCGGCGAGAATGCCGAGCCACAATTTGGTCAGCGAGCCCTTGGCGATGGGCTGGAGGGGAACGCGGGTGATCTCGGTCATGAAAACACTGTCCTGCAAAGTGTCTGCATGGGCCCCGTAAAAGTTCGGGGCCCGATACGCAAAAGGGCGCGGATGGCTCCGCGCCCTCATGGCTTTTCTACGCTAGGCGCGCAACGGGTTACTTGACCCCGTCGCGTTCCATCCGCTTGCGCTCCATCTTGCGGGCGCGGCGAACGGCAGCGGCCTTTTCGCGGGCGCGCTTCTCGCTCGGCTTTTCGTAATGGCGGCGCAGCTTCATTTCGCGATACACGCCTTCGCGCTGCAGCTTCTTCTTGAGCGCGCGCAGGGCCTGATCGACATTGTTATCGCGAACCATGATCTGCATAAAACTTCGATACCTCGACTTACGGGCCAGAGCCCGCCATGCGGGGTTCGCCTCCTTGAAACGGTTTCGCCAGACTAACGAAAAACGCGCCGAATCCGTTCCGGATCGGCTCGACCGGCGCGCTGTTACGGATTCGTGAGCGAAAAGGCAACCCGCTACATGTCCGAAAAGCCGCATCAGCCGGGATGACGGCTGCTCCGCTTGCCGCTAGGGAGGGCCGATGTCGTCTGTCTCCTCCTTCTCTCCCCTCGTCGCCTCGCTGCATGTCGCCATCGGCGGCGCAGTGGGCGCGGTCCTGCGTTACCAGACCGGCCGCGCGATGACCGCCTGGCTCGGCGCGCCTGCCATGTCGGTGTTCCCCTGGGCGACGCTGGCCGTCAACGCGCTAGGTAGCCTGTTGATGGGAATGCTCGCGGGCTGGCTGGCGCGTCATGGCAATGTCGGCAGCGAGCAATTGCGCCTCCTGCTCGGCGTCGGCCTCCTGGGCGGCTTCACCACATTCAGCGCCTTCAGCCTGGAAATGGTGCTGCTGATCGAGCGCGGGCAATTCGTCATCGCCGGGCTTTACGCCATCCTGTCCTTCGCGCTCGGGATCAGCGCGCTCCTGTTCGGGCTCGTCGTGATGAGGAATTTCGCATGAGCGCGCCGGACAGGAAAAGCTCGGACGAAGTGCGCCAATTCGCCGTCGCGGCGGATGACGACGGGATCAGGCTCGATCGCTGGTTCAAGCGGCACCTGCCGCAGATCGGCTTCGCCACGGTCGGCAAATGGGCGCGCACCGGTCAGATCCGCGTGGACGGCAAGCGCGCCAAGCCCGACGACCGGCTCGTCACCGGGCAGCAGATCCGCGTGCCTCCGGGCGGCGAGACGGCGAACCGTCCGCAGAAGCAGCGCCGCCCGCTCGGCGCGGAGGAGCTGTCGCTGGCCGAAGACATGGTGGTGCTGGAGACCAAGGCCGCCATCGTCCTCAACAAGCCCCCCGGCCTCGCCACGCAAGGCGGCACCAAGACGACGCGTCATGTCGACGGCTTGCTCGATGCCTATGCGGGCGATGACGATCCGCGCCCGCGCCTCGTCCACCGGCTCGACAAGGATACAAGCGGCATTCTCCTGATCGCGCGCACGCCGGGCAGCGCGGCGTTCTTTTCCAAGCGGTTTTCGGGGCGCAGCGCCAAGAAGGTCTATTGGGCGCTGGTGGTCGGCGTGCCCGACATCCGCGACGGCACGATCGACGCCCCCCTCGCGAAGCAACCGGGCACGGGCGGCGAGAAGATGCATGTCGATCACGAAGGGGGCCAGCCCGCCAAGACCCGCTATCGCGTGGTCGAAACCGCGGGCAAGAAAGCCGCCTGGCTCGAACTGGAGCCGCTGACCGGGCGCACCCACCAGCTGCGCGTCCATTGCGCGGCGATGGGCCATCCGATCGTGGGCGACGGGAAATATGGCGGGCAGGACGCCTTCCTCACCGGGTCGATCAGCCGCAAGATGCACCTGCACGCGCGCCGCCTCATCATCGACGAGCCCGGCGGCGGAACGGTGGATGCGACTGCCGACTTGCCCGAACATTTCGCCGGCTCGATGGAGCAGCTGGGCTTCGATCTTTTGGCGAGCGATGCGGCCCCCTTGCGCGAGGATACCGTGCCGCGATCGCGAGAGGAGAAGAAGCAGGCCGCGCGCCAGCACGCCAAGCAGTACCGCAAAGCCCGGCGGGGCGAACGCAAGACGCGTGTGACGTCCAAACCGGGCAAAACCGGAAAGGCCGCGACGAAGCCGGGCGGACGATCTGGCGCCAAACCCGCTTCCAAGCCTGCTTCCAGGCCGAAACCCAAGCGCTGATGCATCCCAATCCGCTCTTCCGCAGCGAGGATCGCGCCGGGATGGCCGCGCTTGTCGATACGATCGGGTTCGGCATGATCTTTGCGCAAACCCCGACCGGCCCGCGCGTGGTCCACACCCCGCTCGTCATGTCCGGCGAAGGCCGGGTGCGGTTCCACGTCTCGCGCGCCAATGCGCTGGCGGGCCATCTCGACGGGGCGAGCGCGCTGGCGGTAATCAACGGGCCGGACGGATATATAAGCCCGCGCTGGTACGCGGATCGCGACACCGTGCCGACCTGGGATTACGTGGCGCTGGAACTCGAAGGGCCGGTGCGCCCTCTCGGCGCGGAGGAGCTGGAGGACTTCCTCCATACGCTCATCGCCCGCTCCGAAGCGCGGCTCGATGGCGAGCCATGGCTGGCCGAGGAAACCAGCGCGGCGAACTGGACGCGGCTGCTGCGCGGGATAGTCGGTTTCGAAATGGCCGTTAAAGAGTGGCGGCCCACCTACAAACTGTCGCAGAAGAACAGCGAGGCGGACCGGGCGCGGATCGCCGACGGCCTGATTGCGGCGGGAAATCGCGCTCTGGCCGAAGCGATGGCGGCGGTGCCCGCATGACGCGCGCCGTGACGAGCTGCGTCATCTTCGATTGCGACGGCACGCTGGTGGATGGGCAGGCCTCCATCTGCGAGGCGATGGAGGCGGCTTTCGCGAGCGCCGGTCTCACCGCGCCTCACCGCAATGCGATCCGGCGGATCGTCGGCCTCAGCCTGCCCCAGGCCCTGCGCGATCTGGCGCCCGATGCCAGTGACGACCAGCGTGCCATCGTGGTCGAGGGCTACAAGACCGCCTTTCGCACGGCACGCATGGAAGGTCGGCTCCACGAACCGCTGTTCGACGGGATGGGGGACTTGCTGCGCCGCCTTCACGCCCGTGGGATCACGCTCGGCGTGGCGACCGGAAAGAGCGACCGGGGCCTTTCCTCCTGCCTCAAAACGCACGGCATCGCGGACCTGTTCGTTACGCTCCAGACCGCCGATCGCCATCCTTCCAAACCCGATCCCACCATGCTGGAGGCTGCCCTGTCCGAAGCGGGCGCCACGGCGGACCAGGCCGTAATGGTCGGCGATACGAGCTTCGACATGGAGATGGCGCGCGCCGCGGGCGTGCGCGCGATCGGGGTATCCTGGGGCTATCACGCGCCTGCCGAATTGCTGGAATACGGCGCCTGCGGAGTAGCCGACACGATGGCCGAGCTGGAGGCGCTGATCGATGGCTGACGACAAGGATGGCCACGATCCCGCGATCGGTCGCTATTACCTGATTCAGCTCCTGCGCCTCGCCTGTGCTGGCGTGGTGCTGATCGGCGGGATGGTGATGACCGGCCGGATCGCCGCGCCCGAATGGCTCGGCGGGATCGTGCTCGTGGCGGGCGCGGTGGGCTTCTTCACGCTCCCCAACCGCCTCGCGCGCCGCTGGAGGACGCCCGAATCATGAAGCGGTTCTACAAGGATGTGACCGTCGCCCCGCGCGACGGCGGCTATGCCGTGCTGTTGGACGGGCGCGCGATCCGGACGCAAGGGGGCGGCAAGCCCCAGATCGTCCCGAGCGAGGCACTGGCGCGGGTTCTGGCGCAGGAATGGGCGGATCAGGGCGAAACGATCGACCCGTCGCGCTTCGTCGCGCGCGACATGGCCGACCATGCGATCGACACGATCGCGCCCGATCCGGCGGCAACGGTGGAGAAGCTGCTCGCTTACGCCGAGACCGATACGCTGTGCTATCGCGCCGATCCCGACGAGGCGTTCTGGCACCGCCAGCAGGCGGTCTGGGAACCGCTGGTCGTCGCATTTGAACAGCGTGAGGGCGTGCGGCTGGAACGGGTGTGCGGGATCGTCCACCGCCCGCTGAAGCCCGAAACGCTGGATCGGCTGCGCGCCCGCCTCGCGGCGATGAATCCGTTCACGATGGCCGCGCTGGAATGCCTGACCGCCCTCGCCGCCTCGCTCACCATCGGCCTCGCCGCGCTTGAGCCCGAGGCGGATGCGGAAGCGCTGTGGGATGCCGCCAATCTCGAAGAGGACTGGCAGATCGAACGCTGGGGCGAGGACGAGGAAGCGGCAGAGCGCCGCGCCCATCGCCGCGACAGCTTCCTCGCGGCCCGCGATTTCGCTCAAACGCTTGATTGAGTGGTGATCGGACCCTTCCGATTACAATCTTGTAATTGGCAAGGTCGCGCCTCCTAAGCCTACTCCCCTGCCCTTTGTTGCGGACGATGGTCCGGGAAAGGGTTGCAGATGGAAGTGGATGTCAGAAAGATTTTCGGCCCGTGGAACGATGGCTATCTTCTCGACCGGCATATCGTTCACAGCGAATATCTCGGCGAAGACGAAGACGGCAAAGCGCAATTCGATAACACGCGGTCGGAAGCGGGCGAGGCGCTGTTCCAGCTGAAATACCGTTCGGACTGGTCGCAGGTCAAACCCATCGCTCAGGCGCTTTTCGACAACATCATCCCCAATCTGCCGAAGATCGACTTGATCGTGCCGGTCCCCGCGTCGACCCCGCGCGCCCGCCAGCCGGTCGACGAGATCGCGCAGGCGCTCGGCCAGCTCTCGGGGGTTCCGGTGAGCACGACTCTCGTGCAGGCCAAGCCGCCTTCGGCGGATGCCAAGCCGCTCAAGAACCTCACCACCAAGGAGGAAAAGGACGCCGCCCTGCAAGGGCGCTTCTCGATCGATGTCTCGGTACCGGTTCCCAAGGACGCGACCGTCCTCGTGGTCGACGATCTGTTCGCCACCGGCGCGTCGATGGGCGCCATCTGCACCCTCTTGCAAACGCATCCGAAGGTGGCGAGTGTCTATGCCGCCGCCGTCACCAAGACAGGAAAAGCATGACCACAGTCTTCATCGCCGGATCGATCGCGATCAAGCGCCTGCACGACAAGGTGCGGCAACGGATCGCGAAGGCGGTGACGGGCGGCCT
Organism: Qipengyuania pelagi; assembly: GCF_009827295.1. Taxonomy (NCBI): domain Bacteria; kingdom Pseudomonadati; phylum Pseudomonadota; class Alphaproteobacteria; order Sphingomonadales; family Erythrobacteraceae; genus Qipengyuania; species Qipengyuania pelagi. Next base: position 1,746,309 of record NZ_WTYD01000001.1, read on the forward strand.
GTCCGTCGTGGTCGGCGATGCCGGCGGCGCGGATACGGCGATCCAGGAATATCTGATGATGCTCAACGCCGAGAGCGTCACGGTCTATTGCAGCGGAGAGGAGCCGCGCAACAATCTGGGTGAATGGAAGGTCAACCGGGTGTTCCCCAGCGCCGCGCCGGGCACCCGCGCCTTCTTCACCGCGAAGGACATCGAAATGGCGCAGGATGCCGATTACGGGCTGATGATCTGGGACAGCAAGAGCACCGGCACGCTCAGCAATGTCATGGAATTGCTGGCGCAGGAGAAGAAATCCGTCGTCTTCGTCAACAAGGTGCAGAGCTTCGTGAATGTCGCATCGGTCGCGGATTTGCGCGGCCTGCTCACGCATATGTCCGATCATGCGCGCCAGAAGGCGGAGACGAAGATCAAGCTTTCGAAGCGGGTGGACGCTCTGGGGCAGATGCAGCCCTCGTTCCTCTGACCGGACCTTCTGGCCGGACCCGCTTTGTCGGGGTCTATCCCACCCAGGCCGCCACTTGTCCGGCCACGTCATTGGCCGCTTGGTTCAGCGCCGGACCCACGCTCGCGACGTCCGCGGTCACTCCCGGCACACGCACTTCGAAGCGGCGGGTCTGCACGGCGTTACCCTGACCGGGACGCACCGCATCGAACACCACCACCACGCTCTGGCTGCGCACGTCATAGCCGAACTGGCGGAGCGTCCCCGTCAGGCGGTTTTCGGCGAGCACGCCGGGATCGTCGCCATCGATCACCAGCCGTCCGGTACGGGTGCGGATGGTCTCGGCTATCAGGCGGCGCAATTGCCGCGCGGGCTTTTCCACCCACACCGCATCCTCGAGATAAGCGATGCTGGTGTCATCGACCTGGACGGGCACGCGCGTATTGTCGAGCGCCGGGGCCGCTTCGAACTCCTGCATCACCAGCGCCTGTTCGGTCGAGCCGCCGATGGCATTGCCAGCCGGTGCGGTCGCGGTCGGCGTCAGCGTCAGCAGGCTGTCAGGCGTGTCGGGACCGAAGCTGAGACAGCCGCCGAGCAGCAGGGCAGGCGCCAATCCTGCGAGAACACGAAACGATTTCATCGCGGGACTTCCTCTCACGGCTTGTAATCGGGCAGCGGCTGGCTGGACAGCAGAGCGCCCGCGCCCTGCTCGTCGATCTTTTCGGTCACGTCGCGCAGCGCCTTGCTGGTCGCCCTGAGGTCGCGCAGCGTGGCTTCGGCGGCGGGCAGCGTGCTTTCGGTCAATTGGCGCGTGGCCGGGCGCGCTTCTTCGAGCGTCTGCTCGAGCGCCTTGGCCGCTCCGCTGGCCGAGGTCAGCGTGGCACGCAATTGCGCCGCGATCGCTTCGCCTTCCTGATTGATGATCCGGTCGGTCGAACGCGTCACGGTCTCGAATTCGTTCAGCGCCTCGCCCGCTTCGCGCAGCGTGACCTGCAATTCGGTCATGGTGCGTTCGATCTGCGGCGTCGCGCTGGCAAGGTCCGCGCTCATCCGGTCGGTGTTGCGCAGGATGCCCGCGATCGAAGCCTGGTTGTCGTCCGAAAGGAGCATGGTCAGCCGCTCGGTCAGCGTCGCCAGGCGTTCCAGCAGCAGCGGCGCGTTGGCGAGGATTTCGCCGAAGCCGCCTGCCTTGGGCGGGATCACCGGCACGCCTTCGGTACAGGCGGTCGTCTCGCAGGTAATCGGCGGCTGGCCGCTGCGCGCGCCATCGAGGAGGATGGTGGAGACGCCCGTGAAGCTCGACTGGATGGTCGCGGTGGTGCCGACCAGGATCGGCGTGTCAGGCTTCACCTCGATACGCACGCGCACGAATTCGGGGTCTTTTTCCCACAACACGATATCGCTCACCTGCCCCACCGGGACGCCGGTGAAACTGACCTGCGATCCGGTGGCGAGGCCCGCCACCGAAGTCTTGAAGAATATGTCGTATTCGTCCCGGTCACCCTGGCCCAGACGCGCGAGCCAGATGACGAAGGCCGCCAGAGCGGCCAGCAGGACGAGGGTGACGACACCCACCCAGACGTGATTGGCACGCGTTTCCATTGCTCAGGTCTTATCCTTTTTGGGCCGCGGATTGTCCAACGCTTTGATCGTCTGCGCCGCGATCGGCTGGTCCATGTGCTGGCGCAATTCGTCGAGCGCCTGGGCGGTCAGGGCCGCGCGCCCCCGCGGACCGTTGAAATATTCCTGGATCCATTCGTGATCCAGTTCCATCAGATTGGGAACGGTGTCGACCGCGATGACCTTCTTGTCGGCCAGCACGGCGACCCGGTCGCAAATCTCGTGCAGGCTGTCGAGATCGTGGGTGATCAGGAAGACGGTGAGGCCGAGCGCCTTCTTCAGCTGCAGCGTCAGCTGGTCGAACGCCGCCGCGCCGATCGGGTCGAGGCCCGCGGTCGGCTCGTCGAGGAACAGGAGCTCGGGATCGAGCGACAGCGCCCGCGCAAGGCCCGCGCGCTTCTTCATGCCGCCCGACAATTCCGACGGGTATTTGTTCACCGCCTCTTCGGGCAGGCCCGACAGCAGCACCTTGTAGCGCGCGATATCGTGCATCAGTTCGGGCGAGAGATTGGGGTAGAACTGCTTCAGGGGGACTTCGACATTCTCGCCCACCGTCAGCGTCGAGAACAGCGCCCCGCCCTGAAAGAGGACGCCCCAGCGATCGCGAATGCCCAGCGCCTCGTCTGGATCGGCATCGGTGATCGACCGCCCGAAAACCTCGATCGATCCTTCCGTGGGCATCTGCAAGCCGATGATCGAGCGCATCAGCACCGATTTGCCCGTGCCCGATCCGCCGACCACGCCGAGGATTTCGCCGCGCCTGACCTTGAGGTCGAGCCCGTCATGGATGGTCTGGTCGCCGAAGCGGTTGACCAGACCTTCGACCACGATGGGATAGTCGCCACGGAACCGCTCGTGCCGGCCGACCCGTTCGTTCTGGGTTTCAGCGGTGTCAATGTTCTCGGCCATCACGCCCACCCCACACGGGTGAAGAACACCGCGAAGAACGCGTCGAGGACGATCACCGCGAAGATGCCGGTGACCACCGCCATGGTGGTGCGCGTACCGACCTGCTCGGAATCGCCTTCCACCTGCATCCCGTTATAGCAGCCCGCCAGCGCCACGATCAGGCCGAACACCGGCGCCTTGATGAGGCCGACATAGAGATCGTAGGGGGGCACGACTTCCTGGATGCGCTGGAGGAAATTCCAGAACGGAATGCCCAGCATCAGGTCCGACACCGTCGCCCCGCCGATGATCGCCATGATCGAGGCATAGAAGCCCAGCAGCGGCATCATCAGGATCGCGGCGAGGATGCGCGGGATCACAAGCGCCTCCATCGGGGCAATGCCGATCGTGCGCATCGCATCGACCTCTTCGGTCAGCTTCATCGTGCCCAATTGCGCCGCGAAGGCCGATCCCGAGCGGCCCGCGACCATGATCGCGGTCATCAGCACGCCCAGTTCGCGCAAGGTGATGCGCCCGACGAGATTCACAGTCAGCGTTTCCGCCCCGAATTGCTGCAACTGGACCGCGCCCTGCTGGGCGATCACGATGCCGATCAGGAAGCTCATCAAGCCGACGATGGGCAGCGCCTTGATGCCGACCAGTTCGAGCTGGCGCACCAACGCCTTGCCGCGGAAACGGCTGGGATGGCGGATCACGCTGCCCGATGCGAGGACCAGCGCGCCCAGAAATCCGATGACGCCGCGCGTGCCGTGGCGCGCACCGTAGATCTTTTGCGACCAGCTGTCGAAGATGCGCTGGCGCAGCGGTTCGCGCGGGGCGCTGGTTTCGGTATCGCTTTCCAGGCCGCAGACCGCGTCCATCAGACGCTGGGCGCGCTCGCTTGCGCCGGTGATTTCGGCATCGTGCTCTTTCGCCAGATCGCAGGCGATCCAGGCGCCGACCGTATCGATCTCGGAAACCTCGCTCAGATCGATCCGCGCGACCGGCCCTTCGACGGCATAGATGCCGTCTTCGATTTCGGCGACGGACGAGATGAGATAGGGCCCGGAAAGCGCGAGCACCCGGCCACCATCCTGCCTGTCATCGATCGCGAATTCGGCCACCCGGTCCATATCCTTGCGCCTATGCGGCGAAAACGGCGGCTTGCCAAGGGTTTCGCTGCATCCGCTCCAACTCGGTACGCCACCGGACATCGGGCTGTTGCCGATCGCGCGCAGCCATCGCGTTCCCTGTGTTGCCAGTCGCGCGAGGCGCTGGCAAAGGCCACCCCCATGAACACCCCGACCAGCACCGAACTTTCGAAGACTTTCGACCCCGCAGAAATCGAGGCGCGCTGGTACGCGCATTGGGAGGAGAACGGGCTGTTCCGCCCCGAACGTCCCGACGCCGAAGCCTATACGATCGTCAATCCGCCGCCCAACGTCACCGGCTCGCTCCATATCGGTCACGCGCTCGACAACACGCTTCAGGATATCGCCATCCGCTACGAGCGGCTGCGCGGCAAGGATGCCCTATGGGTGGTCGGCACCGACCATGCCGGGATCGCGACCCAGATGGTGGTCGAACGCCAGCTCGAGGCGGCGGGCGACAAGCGCACCAATTACGCGCGCGAGGATTTCGTAGCGAAAGTCTGGGAGTGGAAGGAGGAGAGCGGCGGCACCATCACGCGCCAGCTGCGCCGCCTGGGCTGTTCGATGGACTGGAGCCGCGAACAGTTCACGATGGACGAGCATTTCAGCCGCGCCGTGATGCGCACCTTCGTCCAACTGCACAAAGACGGGCTGATCTATCGCGACAAGCGGCTGGTGAACTGGGACCCCAAGTTGAAGACCGCGATCTCGGACCTCGAGGTCGAGACGCGCGAGGTCAAGGGCAGCTTCTGGCGCCTGCGCTATCCGCTCGAAGACGGCGTCACGCTGGCCGACGGGCGCGACCATATCGAGGTCGCGACGACGCGGCCCGAAACCCTGCTCGCCGATATGGCGGTGGCGGTGCATCCTTCGGACGAACGCTATCAGAGCGTGGTCGGCAAGCATGTCGTCCTCCCGATAACCGGCCGCCGCGTGCCCATCGTGGCGGACGAGCACGCCGATCCCGAACTGGGATCGGGCGCGGTCAAGATCACGCCGGGCCACGATTTCAACGATTTCGAAGTGGGCAGGCGCGCAGGCATCGCGGCGGGCGAGATGCTCAACATGTTCGATGCGGACGCGCATGTCTGCCAGACCATGGACGGGCTGGTGCCCGACGACCTCGTCGGCCTCGAACGCTTTGCCGCGCGTGACGCGGTGGTCGCGCGGATGAAGGAACTCGGCCTGCTGATCCCGCACGTCACCGAGAAGGACGGCGAACGCACCGAACACGATGCCGAACCGCGCACCATCCAGCAACCCTTCGGCGATCGCGGGGGCGTGCCGATCGAACCCTGGCTGACCGATCAGTGGTATGTCGATGCCAAGACGCTGGTGAAAGACCCGATCGAGGCGGTGAAGTCCGGCGCGGTCGAAATCGTCCCGAAAAGCTGGGAGAAGACCTTCTTCAACTGGATGGAGAACATCCAGCCGTGGTGTGTCTCGCGGCAATTGTGGTGGGGGCACCGCATTCCGGCGTGGTACGATGCGGACGGCAACGTCTTCGTCGCAGAGACGGAGGACGAGGCTCAGAGTTTGGCGGGCGACGGCGTCAAGCTGACCCGCGACGAGGATGTCCTCGACACCTGGTTCAGTTCCGCCCTGTGGCCCTTCGCCACACTCGGCTGGCCGGATCAAACCCCTCCCCTTCAGGGGAGGGGAGGGAGCGCCGCAGGCGCGGAAGGGGTGGGGAATGTCGGCGCGGATGCGTCTGACGGCCCCCACCCCAACCCCTCCCCTGAAGGGGAGGGGCTTTCGCTCCTCTCCAAGCACTATCCCAATTCGCTGCTCGTTTCGGGCTTCGACATCCTGTTCTTCTGGGATGCGCGGATGATGATGATGGGGCGTTACCTGACGGGCGAAAACCCGTGGCCGCGCCTCTATCTCCACGGGCTGGTGCGCGCGGCGGACGGCGCGAAGATGTCGAAATCCAAGGGCAATGTCGTCGATCCGCTCGGCCTGATCGAGCGTTACGGCGCCGATGCGCTGCGTTTCTTCATGGCGGCGATGGAGAGCCAGGGCCGCGACATCAAGATGGATGACAAGCGGGTCGAAGGATACCGCAACTTCGCCACCAAATTGTGGAACGCGACCCGGTTCTGTCAGGCGAACGGCATCGGCGCGAGCGAGACGATCGCCGCGCCCCAGGCCACTTTGGCCGTCAACAAATGGATCGTGGGCGAGGTCATCGAAACCCGCGACACGCTCGACAAGGCGCTGGCGGAACTGCGCTTCGACGCGGCGGCGAACACGATCTACCACTTCGTCTGGGACCGCTTCTGCGACTGGTATCTCGAACTCATCAAGGGCCAGATCGACGGCGAGACCCGCAAGGTCGCCGGGTGGGCGCTCGACCAGATCCTGGTCATGCTGCACCCCTTCATGCCCTTCATCACCGAGGAATTGTGGTCGAAGCAGGGAAGCCGCGCCGATTACCCGCTGATCACCGCGAAATGGCCCGATCCGCAGGTCGAAGTGGACGCGGAAGCCAAGGCCGAGGTCGACTGGCTGATCGCGCTGACCAGCGCGGTGCGCACGGCCAAGAACGAACTCGGCATCGCGCCGGGTGCCAAGCTGGAGGCCTATTGCCCCGCCCCGTCCGCTCTGGCGCGCAAGGTCGTCGAAGAAAACGCCGCTTCGATCGAGCGCCTCGCGCGCCTCACGCCGATCCATTTCGCCGATGCGCCTCCGGGCGCGGCGATGCAGATCGGCGCGGGCGAGGATGCGTTCGTCATCCCGCTCGAAGGGGTGATCGACATCGACGCCGAAAAGGCCCGCCTCGCCAAGGCGCTCGACGCCTCCCGCAAGGAAGCGAAATCGCTCGAAGGCCGGCTCGGCAACGCCAATTTCGTCGAACGCGCAAAGCCCGAAGCGGTCGAGAAGGCGCGTGCCGATCTTGCGCATCATACCGCCGAAATCGAGCGGCTGGAGGCGGCGCTGGCCCGTCTGGGCTGAGCGTTCTGATGCCGGTGCCCCAAATCCCATGCCGCTGACCCTCGCCACCCAGGCGCCCGGTGAGGCGGAGATCTTCGCCTCGGTCCAAGGTGAGGGGCCGAGCGCGGGTATGCCGGTCGCTTTCCTGCGCCTGTCGCGCTGCAATCTCGCCTGCGTATGGTGCGACACGGCCTATACCTGGCACTTCGAAGGTGACGAGCGCCCGCATCGCGGCGCTACGACCTTCGAGCGCAAGTCCAACCAGCTGATTCTGGACGAGCAGGACGTGGCCGAGCGGATCGCGGCGCTGGGGCAGAAGCGCCTCGTCATCACCGGGGGCGAGCCGCTGTTGCAGGGCCCCGCGCTCGCCCGGATGCTCGACTTTCTGCCTGATATCGCGGTCGAGATCGAGACCAACGGCACAACCAAACCGCCGCCGCGCTTGGACGTGCGGATCGATCAGTTCAACGTGAGCCCCAAGCTTTCGCATAGCGGCAATCCGGCGGACCTCGCCCTGATCGCGGAGCGGCTCGACGCCTATGCCACCGATCCGCGCGCTGTCTTCAAATTCGTCGTCGCGAGCGAGGCGGATGTCAGCGAAGCCGCCGCCCTCGTCCGCCGCCACGCCATCCCGCCGTCGCGCGTATTCCTGATGCCCGAAGGCACCGACAGCGCCACCCTGCGCGCCCGCGAGGAATGGCTGGTGCCGCTATGCCTCGAACACGGTTTCCGCCTCAGCGACCGGCTGCACATTCATCTGTTCGGCGATACGCGGGGGACGTAGGTTTATTGTCCGCACGCCTCCGGCGCGCGATATCCTCGCGCCTGACGGCGCTACGCGCGGCCGGTCGGCCTTGCGGCCCGCTGGTCGCGGACCGTTCCTATTTCTATGATTGAGGCCTAGCGGCGGAGCTCGGACCCGAAGGGTCCGCAAGCGCGACTGCGCGCCCGCAGCGCCGTCAGGCGCGAGGATACGCACCCGCGGATGCGGGTGCACACAAAAATACGCGCAAAACACATCAACTATTATTCCGCCAGCGCGCGACGATCCGTTCGACCTGGTCTTCTTCCCCGCCTGCCTCGTTCCATAGTTCGACGAAGCTGGGATCGTCCGATGCGGGGCGCTTGGCCTCTTCCAGCGTGTCGAAGCTGACGCGGATCGGGATCGCCACGCCCTCGCCGCAGATGATGCATTCGCGATTGCGCAGCGCCGGGATCGAATCGAGGAAACCGCGCGCGCCTTCGGGCATGGCGGCCTTCACGAAGGCCTGGTCGCGCTCGTTGTTGAGGCGCATCGAGATGATCGTGCCGCATTGCGACAGCACGCCCTCGGCCAGATCGCTCGGCCGCTGGGTGACGAGGCCGAGCGATACGCCGTATTTGCGGCCTTCCTTGGCGATACGGCTGAGAATCTTGCCGACCGAACTGCCATCGGCGTTCTTCTCGCTGGGAACGTAGCGATGCGCTTCCTCGCATACGAGGAGGATCGGGCGCGTCTTCTCCTCGCGGCCCCAGATCGCGAAATCGAACACCAGGCGGCTGAGCACGGCGACGACCGTGGCGGTAACGTCCGACGGGACACCCGATACGTCGATGATCGAGATCGGCTTGCCACCGCCGGGCAGGCGGAACAGCCTGGAGATGAAATCCTTCATCGTGTCCGCGACGAGCATACCGGAGAACATGAACTGGTAGCGCGGATCGGCCTTGATCTCGTCCAGCTTGTTCTTGATCCGCATATAGGGCGCCGAATTGGTCGCCTTGTCGAGCTTGCCCATCGCGTCCTGCAAGGCGGCGCCGAGATCGGAGAGGAGATAGGGAACCGGAGAATCGACCGTGATCTTGCTGAGCTGGCTGGCAAGCCGACTCTTCTGACGGGCGGAAAGCAGGCATTTGGCGAGAATGTCGGCATCGACCTGCCGGGCGCTTCCCTCGCTGGTCAGGAACACCTCGCAATGCTCCTCGAAATTCATGATCCAGTACGGCATCTGCAAATTGGAGACGTCGAGGATCTGGCCCGTTTCGCGAAAGGCCGCCGAATATTCGCCATGCGGATCGATCATGACGATGTGGCCTTCGGGCGCGGCCTGGCAGATCCGATGGAGGATCAGCGCCGCGCTGGTCGATTTGCCCGTCCCGGTCGATCCGAGCAGGGCGAAATGCTTGCCCAGCAGCGCATCGACATAGAGGCCCGCGCGAATATCCCTGGTCGGATAGACAGTGCCGATCTGGATCGAACTGCGCCCGTCGCTGGCATAGACCTGGCGCAAATCCTGCGTGGTGGCGGGATAGATCATCGCGCCCGGAACGGGATAGCGGGTGACGCCGCGCCGGAAACCATGGAGCTTGCCGGTAAGCTTCTCCTCCTTGCCCTCGCCGAGAAAATCGATGTTCGCGACGATGGAACCGGCGGCGCGGCGATCCTGGCGCTGGTCGCGCACGCTGGCGAGGAGCCAGCTATTGCCGACGCGGATCTTGATCTGGCTGCCGACCTGCCCGGTCATGGCGATCGAAGGATCGGGATCGTCGACGCATTCGGTGAGGCGCTGGGTGTCGATGGCGATCTGCGATCCCGCCCCGGCGACTTCGAGCACCACGCCGATGGGAAGCGCGGCATTTGCTCCGGAATCCGGCCCGGATGTCCGGCCGGAACCATCGGGTTCCTCACAAGCGGCTGGCTCGGCCCGGTGATCGGGTGCGCGCTGGGCTGTCTCGATCGCCGGGCGCGGTGGCTGCTTTTCGGCGTCAACCTGGCGCAGGCGATCGCGGAGCGGGGCCGGGCGCGCGGAATCGCCGCGGTCGTCGAACTCCTCCATCCGCGACGGGTCGAACACCCGAAAATTGCCCCCGCCCATATCCGTCATTACAGCTCAGCCCTTGCGCGCGTTCGATTGGAACGTTTGCTATGCGATGCAAGCGGTTAAGAACGGGTCAATATCCACAGGGCCGCATCCCTAAGGGTCAGATAAGGGCGAAGAAACGGCCGGCTGCCCACCCCATTCCGATCGACAGCACCACGGCGAAAAGGCCATAGGCCAGGCCGTGGCGGTTCGCCGAATTCTCCACGAACCGTTCGAACCCCACCTTGCGCACCGCCACCTCCGCCGTAGCCGAAGCCAGCACCCGCCCGCGCGAGATCGCGAAGGTTTCGGCGGTGTAGATGCCCGTCGTAACATTGGACGGCAGCTCGATCCGCGCCTGATACAGCACGTCTTCGCTGATCTGCACGCCGCCGACCTGCTCGGTATAGAGGCCCTGGCGCGTCTTCAGGTCGACGAGGCCGGCGGCGAAACGGGTCTGTTCGTCGGTGTCGATCACGCCGCTGGGCGACAGCTGGATATAGGATGTACCGAATTCGTAGATGGCGGCCGTCTTCTCGTCGACGATCTGTTCGATGGGGCGCGAGGATGCGACCGCGAAGAAGCTGGGCGCGGAGCGGAAATCGGTCTGCTCGGCATTCAGCCAGACGCCCGCGATCCGGTCCTTCTCACGCACGCGGATCGGTTCGGACGGGCCCTTGAGCACCACGACGATGTCATAGCGCCCGCCCGCCTGCTGCGCGATCGGATCGATGATCGCGCCGAACAGCAGCAATTCGGTGCCCGTGAAGCCCTGGCGTACCTGGACTTCGTGCTGCGAGACTTCGGGCACGAGCACCGGATCGCGCTGTCCCATGACGAGGACCGCGAAGAGGATCAGCAGCCACGCCCTCACAGCATATTCACGGTGTAGATCTCGTCCGGGCGGACGAAAAGGCCGAAGAACATGCGCAGCGCGATGATGAGGACGATCGCGGCGAGGACGATGCGGAGCTTTTCGGGCGCGAACCGCGCCGCGACCTGCGTGCCCATCTGCGCCCCCGTCACCGATCCGATCAGCAGGAGGCCGACAAGCACGATATCGACCGCCCGCGTCGTCAGAGAATGCATCATGGTCGTCACGACGGTTACGAACAGGATGTTGTAGAGGCTGGTGCCGACCACGACATTGGCGCTCATCCCCAGGATATAGAGCATGGCGGGCACGAGGATGAAGCCGCCGCCAACCCCCATCAGCATGGTCAATATCCCCACGATCACGCCCAAAAGCAGCGGCGCGAGCGGCGAGATGTAGAGGCCCGAGCGATAGAAGCGCCAGCGCCCCGGCAGGGATGCGATCAGCGGGTGATGGCGGCGGCGGCGCGGTGCGGCGGCTCCGGGATCGCCGCGGATCGCCTGCCACGCCTCGCGCGCCATCAGCGTGCCGATCGAGCCGAGGAGCACGACGTAGAGCGCGTTGATCACAACGTCGATCTGACCGATCGAGCGCAGGAACCGAAACAGCAGGGAACCGATGCCCGCCCCGATGGCCCCGCCCGCCACCATGACCGCGCCCATGCGGTAATCGACGCCGTTGCGCTTGGAGTGGGCCAGCACGCCCGACACGCTTGCGCCGGTCACCTGTGTCGAGGCGGATGCGGCGGCCACGGTCGGCGGGACGCCGTAGAAGATCAGCAGCGGTGTCGTCAGGAAACCTCCGCCGACCCCGAACAGGCCCGAAAGGATGCCCGTCACCCCGCCCAGCAGCACGATCCACAGCCCATTGACCGACAGGTTCGCGATGGGGAGGTAGACGTCCATCCTCCGCCTCTATCGCAGGCTTGGCGGGCTTTGAAGAGGCTCGCTCAAAATCCGGCAGAAAGCGTCAGGGCGGCGCCCGATCCGGGCAGGGCATCCCCGGCGACGCGAAAGCGGTAATCGGCGGACAGGCGCGCGGGTGCCTCGCCAAGCTGCAGCGCCAGGCTGGCGCTCGGCCCGATATCGAGCCGCCCGGCACCGCGCTGGACCCCGCCCCACGCTCCTGCGCCCACCGCGACATCGCCGAGATCGAACCGGGCCACTCTGCGTTCGGCGCCGATCTGGCCATCCGCGAACGCCGTCGCGGCTTTGCCCCCGACGAAGCCTGCCTGCGCATAGCCGCGCGTAATCATCCCGCTATCGGAATGATCGGCGAAGAGGCCGGTGGTCGCGAAGACGGACGGGCGCAGCAGCGTCTCGTTCCGCGCCCCTTCCCCCTGTCGCGTCACCCGCGCCTCCATATGCAAGCGAACGGGCAGATCGGAATGCGGGCGTACGCTGAGACCGAGCGCCACGTCCTGCTGCTTCGGCCCGGCGATGGCGGCGGCGATCCGCCCGTAGAGTTCCGGTCGCGCGCGGCTGTCCGGCGCAAGAGCATAGCGCAGGACTGCCCCCGCCTGGCTCGATCCGTAACTGGCGGACCCCGGCGCGGCCGATGGTGGCGCGTCGCCGCCGGGGCGGAGAAACAGCCGGCCATCGCCCGAAAAACGACTTGAGGCTGCGGCTCGGGAAGAGGGCGCGATGGGGCCCCTCGTCCCATTGCCGAACGCCTCGCGCGGCTCATAGGCGAAATTGGAGACGTGGCGGACGAGACGTGGCAATTCGGACATTGCCGCCAGCCAAAGCCGATGATGGCCGGGGATGTAGGCCGAGCGGGACGGCTCGGGGCCTGTTCTCGCCGGCACTGCCATAGGCGTGAATGCTGCGTGATCTTCGGCGCTGAGGATCGGGCCGGGAGACGCCGCGACGTGTGATCGAGCGACGAGTGCCTCGTTCGGTACAGTGCGGAGCGGCGATGCTCTAGTATCGGCGAACCTATCGATCGCTTCGGACGGGTCTAGCAGAGCAGCAGGCACGGTTTCGAGCAGGGGCGACCAGAAGGCCGTGCGCAGGACGGTGTAGCCCACGAGCAGCGAGACGATCGCCACCAGTGGCTGGCCGCGCCTGGTTCGCACCACCATGTCAGGCCGCCTCGCGTGCATCGATCGCGGGATGGTCGCGGTGGTCCGTCTTCTCCCACACGATCGGCGCGCCCCGCAAAGTGCGCAGATAGGCGAACAGCGCCCGCCGCCCGGCCAGGATCGCGATGGTGTTGGAGACCGGAATGCGAGCCACGGCGAGCGCCGCCTCGCGCCAGCCGAATTCGCGGCCCGTAAAGACGGCCCGGATCGCGGACCGCCACACGAGCGCGGCGAAATTCGCAGCGACGAGCAGGTGGAGGAGGGGACCCAACCTGACCGTCTCGATCAGACCGAAGCCACGCGCCGCCCAGCTCAGCGCCATGGCGGCGAGCAGGCCGTAAGCGACGAAAAGCAGGAGCGCCGCGAGCGGGCCGCGCCGGTCGCGCAGATCGAACCAGCGCCGCGCCGCACCCTTGCCCCAGCCGATCCTGTCCCATCCCTGCAAGGCGATCCCGTGCACCCAGCGGGTCTTCTGCCGCACCGATTCGCCGATCCTGCCGGGGAAATAGGCCCGCGTCGCAATCAGCCGCCCTTCCTTCGTCCGCATCCGCAGGAACCGCGTCGGCATTCCCATCATCGCGATATCGAGGCCGAACTCGTAATCCTCGGTCAGCGAATCGACGGCGAAAGGCCCTCGCCCATTCCGCGCGGCGGCAATCCGCGACAGCGCATCGCGCCGCACCGCGCAGCCGACGCCTGCACCCGGAACGCCTGCCCCCAGAGCATCGCGCACGGTCATGGTCTTGGCGTGCGCCTCGCAGAATTCGTCGACATAATGGCCCGCGACGAAGCGCGAGCCCGGCTTGGGCAGGGCCAGCACCGGCAACTGGACGAAAGCGGCATGGTCGAGCGCGATGTCGAACAGTTTGAGCGCGAGCGGATCGACCATGTCCTCGGCATCGTGCAGCAACACCATGCGGAAGACGCGGCCGCGCATCGCTTCCTCGTCCTCAAGCGCCCGATAGAGGCAGTTGAGGCAGTCAGCTTTGGAGGTCGGTCCGAATTCGGGATTGACGACCACCCGCACGCGGCGGTCCTCTTTCTCGAGCGCCCGCGCGACGGCCAGCGTAGCGGGATCGTTGGCGTAGCATCCGATAAGGATCGTCAGTTCGGGATCGGGCCACACGGCGAGGGCGTGCCTGACCGTGGCGCCGATCACGCGCACCTCCTGCCAGCAGGGGATGAATACGGCGGCGTCCCCGGTAAGCGTATTGGCGGCGAGATCGCCAGCATCGATGCGGCCGGTCCCCAACCGCCCCGTCAGGCGCAGCCAGAGATAGGCGATATCCACCGCGAATTCGTCCAGCGCCCCGATCAAGAAGAAGACGCCCGCGAACAGCAGCATCTCGTGCTGCATCGCCACGAACAACGCGCCGCCCTGCCCCAGGGCCATTACAATTTCAGCATGTGCCCCACACGCCCCCATTCCTGTCCACAAATGTCTATACGCATTTTGCGCAGGGGCAATGAGAGATCTTGGAAGAGATCTTGGGAAAGATCTGGATGGGATCGGGGTAAGATCAGGGACGAACCGCCCGCGCCGTCTTTCCGGCGGTGGCGGTCCGTCTATCGCGCGAGGGCCTGCGTGAGCTTACCAGCTGCCGGTGTTTTCCATGCTTGCCCAGGGTTCCTGCGGCGGCAGATGGCCGTCCTGCAACAGTTCGACCGAGATTCCGTCCGGCGAGCGCACGAAGGCCATATGCCCATCGCGCGGCGGGCGATTGATCGTGTGACCCGCATCCATCAGCCGCTGACAGGTGGCGTAGATATCGTCGACCCGATAGGCGAGGTGGCCGAAATTGCGCCCTCCGGTATAGTCTTCGGGCGCGCTGCCGTCTTCGGGCGGCCAGTTATAAGTGAGTTCGACCTCGGCCACGCCCTCCTGGCCTTCCGCGGCGAGGAAGATCAGCGTGAAGCGCCCCTTCTCATTGTCGAACCGCCGCGTCTCCTTGACGCCAAAGAGTTCGAAGAAGGCCAAGGTCGCATCGGGATCGCTGACCCGGATCATGGTGTGGAGATATTTCGTCATCGTCGGTCCCCTAACTCTTCGTCACGATTATCCGTGCCGTCTATTCGTCACGCCAGATGGGGCCGATGGTGCGATAACGAAAGGGGCGGCCCGACCGGACCGCCCGCCTTTCTTCAAACCTTCGCCTGTCTCAGAAGCTTGCGCTCAAGGTCACCACGAAAGCGTCATCGACGAAATCATAGGCTCCCGGGGCGATATCGCCTTCCGCGCCGACATAGGCGGCGCTGAGCGTGAACGGACCATAGACACTGGCCTCGGCCCCGATCGACCAGTCGAAGGCATCGCCGTCATTGGTGAAGGTGAGGAAACCGTCAGTATAGCCCAGATGCCCGGTCACGGTGACGGGCGTGTTCGGAATACCCACCCCGATATCGCTATAGACGTACAGATTGTCCGTACCGCCGAGCGAATCCTGTTCGGGCGCATAGGCGACGCCGACGGTGGTTTCCGCAGGCCCGAAAGTGAAGCCGAGCGAGGAATAGAATTCGACGTAATCGAAATCGCCGGGGCCGGCATCGGGATAGAGATAGCCGATCACGCCGACATCGAGCGCGAGGCCTTCGCCGATATCGCCGCTCCAGCCGCCATAGACGTCCAGTTCGACATCGCCGTATCCGACCGTGTCGTCATCAAGGGTCGATGCCCAGGTGCCGACGTAGAAGCCCGATTCGTGGGCAAGGTCGAGGCCGCCCTGCACCGCCGGGTCGCCGCCCGACAGGTCGACGCCACGGAAGCGGTATTCGCTGGTCAGCGCGATATTGGCGGAAAAGGTGATCGGACCTTCGGTTTCCGCTTCGACTTCGTCGGCGGCATTGACGGTCTGCGCAGCCACGGGGGCCGCAAAGGCGAGGCTCGCCAAAACAAAAATTGCGGCCGGGCCGCGAAAGGACGTGAGCATGACAGACTCCTGTGGTTGTCGCTTCGTCCCACCTGCAATCCACCGGGCCCCTTGTTTTTGAGCGGGGTCCTCGCTCGGATCGGCAAACTTGTTTCACGAAAATGACAACCGGCGCAAGTTTCGATCCACCGCTTCTCGCACTTGCAACACAGGGCGTGGCAAATCGGCAACGGAGCGGCTTGCCGCAGTGCAGCAATCGCGGTTGCAGCCTCGCGCGGCCTGGCCTAAACGCCTTGCGCCGGGCTCCACGCTCGCCACATGCCAATCATGATTAAAGCCCTCAGCAAGATTTTCCGCTCCGACAAGGCCGCCCGGCCGCTCCCTTCGGTCCCCGAGGGCGAACGCTATTACATTGTCGGAGACATTCACGGACGCTGCGACCTGTTCGCCGCATTGAAGGATGCGATCGAGCAGGACGAGGCGGATACGATCGCGAAAAGCACGGTCATCCTGTTAGGCGATCTGGTGGATCGCGGCCCCGACAGCGCGGGCGTGATCGCGCTGGCTCGCGAATGGCAGTCCCGACGCCCGATGCGCTTCCTCGCCGGGAACCACGAGGAAATGTTCCTCGACAGCTTCGACGATCGCAAGGTGTTGCGCCATTTCGTCAAGCATGGCGGGCGCGAGACGATCATGAGCTACGGCCTGACGCGCAAGCAATACGACGTGCTCGAACTCGACGAGTTGCAGGACGAGATGCGCGTTATCGTCCCGCAGGAACACCGGGATTTTCTGGCCGCTTTCGAAGACATGATCGTGATCGGCGATTACGTCTTCGTTCACGCCGGTATCGACCCTTCGCGCCCGATCGAGGATCAGTCGGCCAAGGATCTGCGCTGGATACGCGAGCGGTTCCTCAACACTGTCGGGCCGCTCAGCCATGTGATCGTGCACGGACACACGATCTTCGAGGACGTCGAGGATCAGGGGCACCGGATCGGCATCGACACAGGCGCCTTTCGCACCGGGGTCTTGACCGCGCTCGTTCTCGAAGGCACCGAACGCCGCTATATTCAGGCCATCGAGCGCGACGGCAGGATCACCATCCAGCATGGGTAGGACGATATGAAAATCGCAATGGTCGGTTCGGGGTATGTCGGTCTGGTATCGGGAGCCTGCTTTGCGGACTTCGGCCACGAAGTGGTTTGTATCGACAAGGATCAGTCGAAGATTGACCGTCTGCATGATGGGATCATGCCGATCTACGAACCCGGCCTCGATCAGTTGGTGGCGAACAACGTCAAGGCCGGACGGCTGACCTTTACCACCGATCTGGCCGAGGGGATCGCGGGCGCGTCCGCGATCTTCATCGCGGTCGGCACGCCGAGCCGCCGGGGCGATGGCCATGCCGACCTCTCCTTCGTCTACGCCGTCGCCCAAGAGGTCGGGCAGAATCTGTCGAACGAGGCGGTGATCGTGACCAAGTCGACCGTTCCGGTCGGCACGGGGGACGAGGTCGAACGCATCCTCAGGGACAGCGGAACCGC
Source organism: Qipengyuania pelagi (assembly GCF_009827295.1). Lineage (NCBI taxonomy): Bacteria > Pseudomonadati > Pseudomonadota > Alphaproteobacteria > Sphingomonadales > Erythrobacteraceae > Qipengyuania > Qipengyuania pelagi. The sequence continues at coordinate 1,763,555 of NZ_WTYD01000001.1, forward strand.
ACACCGTGTCGCGGTCGTCTCCAATCCCGAATTCCTGCGCGAAGGGGCCGCGATCGATGATTTCAAGCGTCCCGACCGGATCGTGATCGGGGCCGAGGACGAGTTCGGGCGCGAGGTGATGCGCGAGGTCTACCGCCCGCTCTTCCTCAACGAATCGCCGATCCTGTTCACCGGCCGCCGCACCAGCGAGCTCATCAAATACGCCGCCAACGCCTTCCTCGCGACCAAGATCACCTTCATCAACGAGATGGCGGATCTGTGCGAAAAGGTCGGCGCCAACGTTCAGGACGTCTCCCGCGGGATCGGGATGGACAATCGCATCGGCTCCAAATTCCTTCATGCCGGACCCGGCTATGGCGGATCGTGCTTCCCCAAGGACACGCTCGCCCTGCTCAAGACGGCGGAGGATTACGACAGCCCGACACGGATCGTGGAGGCCGTGGTCAAGGTCAATGAAAGCCGCAAGCGCGCCATGGGCCGCAAGGTGCTGGACGCGATCGGCGGGCATGACGGGGCGCGGGGCAAGAAGGTCGCGCTCCTGGGCCTGACCTTCAAGCCGAACACGGACGATATGCGCGATTCGCCCGCGATCGCGGTGGCGCAGACGCTGACCGATGCGGGTGTCGAGGTCGCGGCCTACGATCCCGAAGGGATGGATCTCGCAAAGCCGCTGATGCCCGACGTCACGATGTGTTCCGATCCCTACGAAGCGATCGAGGATGCGGACGCCATCGCCATCGTCACCGAATGGGACGCTTTCCGAGCGCTCGATCTTGCCCGCGTAAAATCGCTCGCCAAGGCGCCGGTCATGGTGGACCTCAGAAACATCTACCGCCCCGACGACATGCGCGAGCGCGGCTTCGCCTATACCAGCATCGGGCGCGGCTGACCGGGGTCTAGGGGATCAGCCGTCGGTCCCGGCTTGGTCGGCAATCCACCGGTCGATCTTTGCCTCCAGCACCGGCAGCGGCAGGGCACCCGTGCCCAGAACCTGTTCGTGGAAGGCCTTGATGTCGAACCGGTCGCCAAGCGCCGCCTCCGCCTTGGCCCGCAATTCCTGGATTTTCAGCGCGCCGACCTTGTAGGCGAGCGCCTGGCTGGGGATGGCGATGTAGCGTTCGACCTCGGCCGTCGCGTCGGTCCGGCCCATGCCCGAATTGGCGAGCATATATTCGATCGCGTGGTCGCGGGTCCAGCCCTTGGAATGGAGCCCGGTATCGACCACCAGCCGCATCGCGCGCAGCATCTCGTCGTCCAGCGTGCCGAAGCGGGCATAGGGATCGTCGTACAGCCCCATCGGATAGCCCAGCGTTTCCGAATACAAGGCCCAGCCTTCGACATAGGCCGTATTGCCGCCGAACCGCATGAAGGCGGGCAGTGCCTCGTTCTCCTGCGCCAGGCTGATCTGGAAATGATGCCCCGGCGCGCCTTCGTGCAGATACAGCGTCGTCTCGCCAGGCGTGGTGCGGCTGGGCAGGTCGTAGGCGTTGAAATAGAACACGCCCGGACGTGACCCGTCGGGCGTACCCGACTGGTAGGATCCACCAGCCTCGAACTTCTCGCGAAACTCCTCGTAAGGCCGGATTTCGAGTTTCGTTTTGGGCAGTTTGGAGAAGAAGGCAGGGATCTTCGCATCCACTTCGCGCCCGATCGCATAATAGCGCTGCGTCAGATCCTCGCGGCTGGTCGGTTTGAACCGCGGATCGGTGCGGATGTAATCGAAAAACTCGGGCAAGCTGCCATCGAACCCGACCTCGTCCTTGACCTCCATCATCCCCGTCTTGATCCGGGCGACTTCGGACAGGCCCAGATTGTGAAGATAGTCCGCGGTTAGCGGCAAGGTGGTCGTCTGCTCGATGAGCTGGTTGTAGAGAGCCTCGCCGCCCTGCATCTGCGACAGGCCGACGCTCGTACGCGCCTGCGGGTAATAGTCGGCTTTGAGGAACGCGAGCAGGCGCTCGTTGGCGGCCCGGACATCGGTGATCGACTGGCGATAGGCTGCGGTCAGCCGCGCTTTGTCGGCGGCGCTAAAATCCTCGGGCAGGTTCGCGATCGGGCCCCAATAGGGCGTGTCCTCGATGTCCATCGCCGCCTGTGTCTCGAGTTGTTCGATGACATTGCCGATGGTCAGCTTCGTTTCCAGCACCCCGCTTGCCATCCCCTCGCGGAATTTGGCGATCGCGCGGTCGATCAGCGCTATATAGTCGCGGTTGCGCGAAAGGCCGTTCTCGTAATCGCGCACCGTCTTGTAGGGCGCGGCGCCTTCCCCGCTCGAGAAGGTGGGATAGAAGGTGTGGAAGCCGTAGAAATGGTTGACCGGACGCACATCGGTCAGCGCAAGAATTTCCGGTTCGAGCCCGTCCAGCGTTTCGCGCTGGTTGTAGGCGAAGACATCGTAGGCGATCTGGTCGGTTTCGTTCAGCGCGGTGCGGTCGATTTGCTCCAGCTCGGCGAGATTGCGTTGGGCATCGGCACGGCTGGCATCGTTGAATGCGGGCGTCAGGAAATCGCCGAGGCGATCGGCGTAGCGCATGTCCCCACGGAACAGGGCGGAAAGCGGGTTGAGCTTGAGGCTGCGCTCGTCCGCATCGGCGAACAGGGCGAAAAGTTCATCATGAGCCGCAGCCTGTGTCCCCTGTTCGCCGGTCGCGGCGTTCACGGGCGTATCGGCCATGGCGGCATCGATCGCAGCGGCGCTTTCGGCGCTCATCGTCGTGCTGCAGGCGGCAAGCGAAAGAGCCGATGCGCCGACAAGCGCGAGGCGAACGATTTTCATGATCCGATTCCCCTGAATGACAGGCGCACAGGCCTAGGCCCGCCGCCGCGCCCCCGCAATATGCGCTGTGACGACCGCGTTATGCCGATCGACCAATGTCAGGTTGAGGCATTGGATCTGAGAATCGGGATCACTCGATCACCCGACCGCGCACCATCACCCAGTCGACATCTTCCAGCACGGTCACATCAGCCAGCGGATCGCCGTCCACCGCGATAATGTCCGCCGAATAGCCCGGCGCCAGTCTCCCGATCTCGTTTTCCATTTCCAGAACGCGCGCCGCCATCGTCGTCGCGCTTGCCAGCGCTTCGCGGTTGGTCATTCCCTGCGCCCGCATCAGCGCGAATTCGCCGGCATTGCGCCCGTGCTCGAACACGCCCGCATCGGTGCCGAAGGCGATGGGCACGCCCCAGTTCCTCGCCTTGCCCATGAAGGTCTGCGCCACATCGGCGACCGCGCGGATCTTGTCCTCGACCACGGGCGTGTAGATCCCCTGCCCCAGCCGCTCGGTCACGCCCTTGAACGCCATCAACGTCGGGATCAGCACGGTGCCGTTCTTCACCATCTCGCGCGCCGCCGCCTCGTCGAGATAGGTGCCGTGCTCGATCGTATCGATACCCGCCCGGCTCGCCGCCTCGATCCCGCGCGCGCCATGGGCGTGGGCCATCACCTTGAGACCGAGCGAATGCGCGGTATCGGCGATGCTCTTCATCTCGCTATCGGTGAAATGCGCCTCGAGGCCCCGGCCCTGCTGGCTGAGGACGCCGCCGGTCGCGGTGATCTTGATCGTGTCCGCCCCGTTCTGGCTTGCGCGCCTGACCTTGGCCGCGCATTCGACCGCGCCGGTGCAGCTATATCCGCTCGACAGGATCTCGTTGATTTCGGGCAGGAAGCCGGTGACGTCGCCATGCCCACCGATGATCGCGAGCGGCGGTCCGGCGGCGATGATGCGGGGCCCTGCGATCAGGCCTTCCTCGGTCCCGCGCCGCAGCGAAAAGGCGGTCTGCTGGGCGCTCCCCGCCTCGCGCACGGTGGTGAACCCGGCCAGGGCGGTGAGGCGCGCATTCTTCGCGCCGACGACCACGCCCCATTCGGCCGGTTCCACCGCGTCCCGCCAGAAATCGCCGCCGGGATCGCCCGTGAGATGGACGTGCAGGTCGATCAGGCCGGGCAGGACCGTCTTGCCCGGCAATTGCACCAGCGTCGCGCCATCGGCCCCGTCCTGCCATCCTTCCGCGATCGAGACGATGCGCCCGTCGGTCACGGTGATGGTCGAGCGGCCCAGCGGCGGCGCATCGGGCGCGACGATCACGCGCTCGGCCTGGATCACGGTGGTGTCGGCCAGAAGTGGGCTGGCCACCATGGCGAGCGCGGCGGGTATCAGGCGGATGATGGAATGGGTCATATGGTCTCTCCCTTATGCCGTTCTTGTGCCGCGACAGGCGGTGCCGGACAAGCGCCGGTTTGCGCTCAGGGCCGGTATCGCTATGAAAGGCGGCAATGATTACAACCGAAACCGGACACAAGAGGATCGCCCGTTCGATGAATCGCATTCTATTCACCGCCAGCCTGTTCGCCAGCGCGTCGCTGATCGCCGGGGCTGCCAATGCCCGCCCGATGACGCCCGAAGACGTCGCCAAGCTCGAAAGCGTCGGCACGATCGCGGTCTCGCCCGATGGGCGCCAGATCGCCTACACCACCGCCAGCCTGCCCGACGTGACCGAGGGCGAGGAGAACGGGACCACGCGGCAGCAGCTCATGCTCGCCACCGGCCCGGATGCGGCGCGCGCCTTCCTGCCCGACGATGTCAGTGTGGGCGGCGTGGAGTTCTCGCCCGATGGGCGGATGATCAGCTTCCTGTGGACCAAGGATGGCGAGAAGCGCGCGGTCTGGGCATTCCCACAGATGGCGGGGCGCAGCGCAAGCTGGCCGCTGTCGAGGGTGTCGGCGTGTCGAGCTATGCCTGGTCACCCGACGGCTCGATGATCCATATGCTCACCGCCGCTGCCGAGGATACCGCGCGGACAGCGCAGGACAAGGCCGGGTTCAATGCCGTGGTCTACGAGGAAGAGGCACGGCTCAACCGCATGTTCTCCGCCCGCGTGGGCGAGAAGATCGACGCGGAACCGCGCGCCGTCACCATCCCCGGCTATGTCAGCGCCTTTCATGTCGCGCCGGATGGCCGCATGGCCGTTGTCGAAAGCGCGCCGACCCCGCTGGTCGACGATTCCTACACCGCCAAACGCGCGCATATTATCGACCTGACTACAGGTCGGGTCGCGCGCGTGGTGGAAACGCCCGGCAAGCTCGGCGATATCGAGATTTCGCCCGATGGGCGCCAGCTGGCCATGATTGCCGCCGTCGATGCGAACGATCCGGCGGATACGACGCTGCATCTGGTCGACGTAGCGACTGGGCAGTTCCGCCCCCTCAACGCCGGTGCGCCCGAGGCGGCGGTGGACGCCGAATGGCTGGCCGACGGACGCCTTGCCGCAGTCATCCACAAGGGCGCGCAATCGTCGCTGCGCCTCTACAACAATGACGGCAGCGTCGCGGGCGAATATCCGGGCGGCGAGCTGATCCTGACCTCCGTCGAGGCGAATGGGGATACCGTCGCGGTGCAGGCCAATGCCCCGCGCCACCCGACCGAATTGTTCACCTGGGCCGATGGCGGCTTTACCCGCTGGACCACGCACAACCCCTGGCTGGCGGATATCGATTTCGGCAACCAGCGCACCCTGACCTATACCGCGCGCGACGGGCAGGCGATCGAAGGCGTGCTGATCGAGCCGGTCGGCCGGATACCGCGCGGGGGCGCGCCGCTGATCCTGAACGTCCATGGCGGGCCGGAAGCGCATGAGAGCAATGGCTGGCAGACCGCCTACAGCAAGCCCGGCCAGGTCGCGGCGGGCCAGGGCTATGCCGTCTTCCTCCCCAATTATCGCGGCTCGACCGGGTACGGCACGGCCTTCTCCAAGGAACATCAGAAGGATGCCGCGGGCAAGGAATTCGACGACATCGTCGATGCCAAGCGGGCGCTGGTCGCGGAAGGAATCGCCGATGGCGACCGCACCGGGATCACCGGCGGCAGCTATGGCGGCTATGCCAGCGGCTGGGGCGCGACCTATTATTCCGACGAATACGCCGCGAGCGTGATGTTCGTCGGTATCTCCAACGTCATTTCCAAATTCGGGACGACCGACATCCCGACCGAGGAATATCTGGTCCACGCGCGCGACTATATCTGGGACGACTGGATGGATTCGCTCGCCCGCAGCCCGATCTACCATGTCGACAAGGCCAACACCCCGCTGCTGATCATGCACGGGGCGGAAGACCCCCGCGTCGCGCCGAGCCAGAGCTACGAACTCTATCGTTCGATCAAGGTCAGGAAGCCCGACGTGCCCGTCCGCCTCGTGCTCTATCCGGGCGAAGGCCATGGCAATTCACGCGCGGCGGCCCGTTACGATTACAACCTCAGAATGATGCAGTGGTTCGACACGTATCTCAAAACCGGCGATCGCGGTGCCGAGCTGCCCGATCCCCGGCCCATGCTGGCCGAAGGCACGGTCGGCACCGGATCGAGCGACGACTGACACAAAAAGGGCGGCTCACGGGCCGCCCTTTTCCTTTCCGAAGGCCGCCTGACCCCTAGAACGTATAGCCGATCCCGATCGCGGCGAACCACTGGTCGGCATCGCCGCGGATGGCGGTGAAGGGCGTATCCTCCGCATCGCCCAGAAGGTGCGAATAGCCGCCGATCCCGATCAGCGACACGCCGCCATCGGCGAGGTTCCCGCCGAGGTCGTAGGCGACGAGCAAGTTCGTGCCCACGCTTTCGAAGCCGCCTTCCGCCTGGAAACCGGGCAGGCGCGATCCGATCGGCAAATTCGGATTGTTGGGCGCGACCGAATAATAATAATCGGCGTAATCGTCGTCGACATAGGTCGCGCTGGCCGACAGCGAGACCGCGATCGCTTGGCTGAGCGGGGTGAAATACGCAACGCTCGGCGCGATCTTCATCCCGTCATGCGCGCCCGCCACGTCCCACAGCGCATCGACATTGAAGGTCAGGCTGTCATAGGGATTGAGCACTGCCGGGAAGGAGACGCCCACCGTCGGCCCGACCTCGATCGCCGTGTCGAGTTCCCCGTAAGCGGCGACGACCGAATCCTCGATATCATCGACATCGGTCCGATCGGTGTTGATGCGTCCGGCGATACCCAGCGAGAAATTCGGTCCGCCTTCGGTCTCCGTCGACAGGAAATCGAGCGCGACCCCGGCTGGGCGTGGATTGATGTCGATCCCGCGAAAGGACCCTTGCACGACGGGAAACACGAAGGTCACGTAATCATCCGAACCGGTAAAACTGGGCGCGTAGCCGAGACCGACGCCGACGCTGAGATAATCGCCGTCGAAGATCGTCTCGTCCGGGCCTTCCGACGTAACGCCGGGTTCGCCCTGGTCCTGCGCGGCGGCAGGGGCAGCAAAGGAAGCGGCGATGGCGAAAGCGGCCACCCCGGCGAAAAGCTTCGTAATTGTCATGATCGATCCCTCGGTCTGTCTTGTGCGCGTAACGGGTTACCGCGCGTTGCGTTCCTGCCGGCGCGAGGAATCGGGTGATCGAAAGATTGCCGCCGGACCCTGCTGCGCCTACCGGATCGGGCGATGAGCGCTTCTCCCATCGATCTCGCTATCGTCGGCGGCGGATTGGCCGGTGGCCTGATCGCCCTCGCCGCGCATCGCGCGAACCCCGCCATGGAGATCGCGCTGGTCGAGGCGGGCGACGTGTTCGGCGGCAATCACCGCTGGAGCTGGTTCGACAGCGATCTGGGGCCGGAAGGCTACGCGCTGATGGGCGCGTTCCGGGCCAAGACATGGACGGGCGGGAACGAGGTCCGCTTCCCCGATCTCACCCGGCATCTCTCCGCCGACTACCGCTCGCTCGACAGCCGGGATTTCGACGCGGGCCTGCGCAGATTGCTGCCGCAAAGCGCCCTGCATCTCAATTCGCGCGCTCAGAGCCTCACAGCCGATCGAGTCACGCTGGAAGATGGACGGACCATCGCCGCGCGCCGCGTGATCGATTGCCGCGACCCGGCCCCCTCGCCCGATCTTACCGGGGGATGGCAGGTCTTCCTCGGCCAGCATCGCCAGATGGACGCACCGCACGGGATCGAACGGCCCGTCATCATGGATGCGACGGTCGAACAGATCGGCGGCTACCGGTTCCTCTATCTCCTGCCTCTGTCGAATACAGAGCTGTTTCTCGAAGACACCTATTATCAGGACCGCGCCCAGCTCGACGCGCCCGCGCTGAGACAGCGGATCGCCGAGTATTGCGACCAGAACGGCTGGCAGGGCGAGGTCGTGCACGAGGAAACCGGCCTCTTGCCCGTCATCACCGGAGGCGACTTCGCGGGCTATCGTGCGACGCTTGAACGGGACGGCGTGGCGCTTGCGGGCGCACGCGGCGGTTTCGTCCACCCGCTCACCAGCTACACCGTCCCGATCGCGGTCCGCAACGCGCTCGCCATCGCGGCGGCAGTGGGACGGATGGACGGCGCGCAGCTCGCCGATTTCCTCGCCGCGCGCGCCCGCGAGCACTGGCGGGCGACCGGCTATTACCGCCTGCTCGGCAAGATGCTGTTCGATGCCGCCGAACCGCAGGAACGCTATCGCATTTTCGAACGTTTCTACACGCTTCCCGAACCCCTGATCGAACGGTTCTACGCCGCGCAATCGTCCCCGCTCGACAAGCTCCGCATTCTTTCGGGAAAGCCGCCCGTCCCCGTCCGCCGCGCAGTGGCCGCCCTGCTTGGCAAAGGCGCCCCGCTCGTCCAAGGTGACAATTCATGAACGCCCCGACCGTAGAAACCGCCCCCTCCTCCTCTACCGGCCCCTCCTCTCCCGTGACCCCCACCGGCAAGACCGCTTGCGTCGTCGGAGCGGGATTCGGCGGGTTGGCGCTGGCGATCCGGCTGCAATCGGCAGGGATCGCCACCACCGTGATCGAGGGCCGCGACAAGCCGGGTGGCCGGGCTTACGTGTGGGAGCGGGCCACCGACGCCGGGACCTTCACCTTCGACGGCGGGCCGACCGTCATCACCGATCCCGACTGCCTTCGCGAACTCTGGGCGCTTTCGGGCCACGACATGGCCGAGGATATCGAGCTCGTCCCCGTCATGCCATTCTATCGCCTGCAATGGCCCGACGGGACGCTGTTCGATTATTCGAACGACGAGGACAATCTGTTCGACGAGATCGCCAAGATCAATCCCGCCGACGTCGCCGGATACCAGCGCTTCCTCGAATACAGCGCGGGCGTCTACGAGGACGGCTACGTCAAGCTGGGCCACGTCCCCTTCCTCGATTTCAAGTCGATGCTGAAGGCCGCGCCCGCGCTAGCCAAGAAACAGGCCTGGCGCAGCGTCTATTCGATGGTGTCGCATTTCATCGAGGACGAGAAGCTGCGCGAGGCGTTCAGCTTCCACACCCTGCTGGTCGGCGGCAATCCGATGAAGACCAGCGCGATCTACGCCCTGATCCACAAGCTGGAAAAGGATGGCGGCGTGTGGTGGGCCAAGGGCGGCACCAACCGGCTGATCGCGGCGATGGTCACCCATTTCGAGCGCCTGGGCGGCACGGTCCGGCTGGACGACCCGGTGGAACGCATCCACACGCTCGGCACCCGCGCGACCGAGGTCGAGACCCGATCCGGCTTCAAGCAGCGCTTCGACGCGGTCGCCAGCAATGCCGATATCATGCACAGCTACAAGGATCTTCTGGGCCAGTCCAAGCGCGGCGCGGATTACGCCAAGAGCCTGTCGCGCAAGAGCTTTTCGCCCAGCCTGTTCGTCGTCCATTTCGGCCTCGAAGGCGCGTGGCCGGGTATCCCGCACCACATGATCCTGTTCGGCCCGCGCTATAAGGGGCTGCTCGACGATATTTACGGCGGCGGCGTTCTGCCGGCGGATTTCTCGATCTACCTCCACCACCCGAGCGTGACCGATCCCGCCATGGCACCGGAAGGGATGAGCACCTTCTACGCGCTCGTGCCCGTGGCCCATATGGGCAAGCTGGCGGTCGATTGGGAGGAGATGGGCAAGCAGTTGGAAAAGCGCGTGCTGGACGAGCTCGGGCGGCGACTGATCCCCGACATTCACGACCGGATCGTGACCAAGTTCCACTACACGCCGAAGGATTTCGCCACCGACCTCAACGCCCATGTCGGCAGCGCCTTCAGCCTCGAACCGGTCCTCACGCAGAGCGCGTGGTTTCGTGGCCATAATCGTGACGACGTAATCGACAATTTCTACCTCGTCGGCGCGGGCACCCATCCTGGCGCGGGCATACCCGGCGTGGTCGGCAGCGCCAAGGCGACGGCGGGGCTGATGGTGGAGGATCTGGTGGGATGACGGGGCTGATGCAGCGCAAAATTTATGTGCCGCGCATAAGCGAGCACGGCGGTCTATTCATACGCTCACAGGGGCGCAGAGGCGCAGAGCGGTTCCACTGGGTCGCAGCAGTATTCGTATCCTGTCACCGCTTGATTGGTGGAACGATAGCAAATGAGAAGCGGCTTCGCCGCCAGCACGACCTCTCCGCGCCTCTGCGCCTCTGTGAGCGTTAAGAACCCTTACCTTTATACTCGGAACACCGCCCCAAATGAAGCGCCCCATAAAACGCCTCGCCATCTACTGCGGATCGGCCACGCCATCCGATCCGCGTTATATCGAACTCGCACGCGATGTCGGTGCGGCGCTGGCGCAGCGCGGGATCGGGGTCGTCTATGGCGGCGGCAGGCTCGGATTGATGGGCGCTATCGCGAAAGGCGCGCTCGATCACGGGGGTGAGGTGATCGGGGTGATCCCCGAAGCGCTCGCCAATTCGGAGGTCGCCAATCACGACTGCACCGAACTCCACACCGTTGGCGGGATGCACGAGCGCAAGCAGAAATTCACCGATCTCAGCGATGGGTTCATCACCATTCCCGGCGGTGTGGGGACAATGGACGAATTGTGGGAAGCGGTCAGCTGGGCACAGCTTGGCTATCACACCAAGCCGGTCGGCCTCCTCAACGCGTTCGGGTTCTACGACCATCTGATCGCCTTCAATCGCCACATGGCGGAGGTGGGCTTCGTGCGGCCCGCGCATCAGGGGATCATCCTTGCCGCCCACACGTTAGGCAATTTGCTCGACCAAATGGAAAGCTACGAGCCCCACACGCCGATCTTCAACATGAAGGCCTCCGACCTCTGACCACCGAGCGTCCCCTCGTCTCCTCGCGCTATATGCGCGATACCCCCGTCCAGGCGGGCGGGGGGCGCGATCGCGCGTCCATGGTGGCGCAGGCCAAAAAGGCGATCGAGGAAGGCTCGCAAAGCTTCGCCGCCGCGTCCAAGCTGTTTGACCAGAGGACGCGCGAACGGTCCTGGCTGCTCTACGCCTGGTGCCGCCGGTGTGACGATATCGCCGACAATCAGGACAAGGGCGGCCCGCCCATTCAACCAAGAGGGGGCGATCAGGGCGATCTCAAGAGCGCGGAAGACCGCGTTCAGGGAATCCGCGTCCTCACCCGCCGCGCCTTTGCCGAACAGCCCACCGCCGATCCGGCCTTCGACGGCTTCGGCCTCGTCGCCGACGAGTGCAATCTGACGCCGGACATGGCGAACGACGTGATCTCGGGCTTTGCCCTCGACGCCACCGGCTGGGCGCCCACCAATGAGCGCGATATGCTGCGCTATTGCTATCACGTCGCGGGCGCCGTCGGAGTGATGATGGCCAAGGTGATGGACGTGCCGGACGATGACGGCGACACGCTCGACCGGGCGTGCGATCTGGGCCTCGCCTTTCAGATGGCGAATATCGCGCGCGACATCGTCGAGGACGCCGATTCCGGGCGCTGCTATCTCCCCGCCGAATGGCTGGCGGAAAAGGGCTGGGAACAGGGCGAGCACGCGCTTCCCGACAATCGTTTCATGCTCGCCAGCCTGATGCCGCGCCTGATCGCTTTGATGGAGAAGCACGAGGCGGCGGCTCGCCTCGGCGCGAAGCGGTTGCGGTTCCGCCAGCGCTGGGCGGTGCTTGCGGCGGCGAATATCTATGGTGCGATCGGGCGCAAGGTGCTCGATCGCGGGCAATTGGCCTGGGACCGCCGTGTCGTGGTGCCGGGGTACGAAAAGGCCTGGCACGTCTTTGCCGCTTTGGGCCAGGCGATCGTCAACCGCCCGGACGGCCCGGACGAGCCGATCATCTGGACCCGCCACGATTATCGCCCCGTCGCGGGCTGGTAGGTCGCCAGAGGAGTTGGCTTTTGTCCCCATGCGGGCTAGCCGAACCGCATGATCCAAAAGCTTCTTATCGCCAATCGCGGCGAGATCGCCTGCCGTATCATTCGCACCGCGCGCGACATGGGGATCGCCACGGTCGCGGTCTATTCCGATGCCGACGCCAAGGCCTTGCATGTGCGACAGGCGGACGAAGCGGTGCATATCGGCCCCTCGCCCGCTGCCGAAAGCTATTTGGTCGGCGAAAAGATCATCGCCGCAGCGAAGGATACCGGGGCCGATGCGATCCATCCCGGTTACGGGTTCCTGAGCGAGAATGCGGGTTTCGCTCAGGCCGTGATCGATGCGGGGCTGATCTGGGTCGGCCCGAAACCGTCCAGCATCGATGCGATGGGATTGAAGGACGCAGCCAAGAAATTGATGCGCGAGGCGGGCGTTCCCGTCACGCCCGGCTATGATGGCGAAGATCAGAGTCCTGAAAGGCTGAAGGCAGAAGCAGACGCGATCGGCTATCCCGTCCTCATCAAGGCTGTCGCCGGCGGCGGCGGCAAGGGGATGCGCAAGGTCGACGATGCGGCGCAGTTCGAAGAGATGCTGCAAAGCTGCAAGCGCGAGGCGAAGGCCAGCTTCTCGAACGATGAGGTCCTGCTCGAAAAGTGGATCACCTCCCCCCGCCATATCGAGGTGCAGGTGTTCGGCGACAGTCACGGCAATGTCGTTCACCTGTTCGAACGCGACTGCTCGCTACAGCGCCGCCACCAGAAGGTGATCGAGGAAGCCCCCGCCCCCGGCATGGATGAGGTAACGCGCGAAGAGCTTTGCGCCGCCGCCGTGCGCGCCGCCAAGGCGGTCGATTACGAAGGCGCGGGCACGATCGAATTCATCGCCGACGCCAGCGAAGGCCTGCGGGCGGACCGCATCTTTTTCATGGAAATGAACACCCGCTTGCAGGTCGAACATCCGGTCACCGAGGAGATTACTGGCGTCGATCTGGTCGAATGGCAGCTGCGCGTGGCGAGCGGCGAGGCGATCCCGATGGCGCAGGAGGAATTGGCGATAAACGGCCACGCGATCGAAGCGCGGCTCTATGCCGAAGACCCCTCAAGCGGGTTCCTGCCCAGCACCGGCCCGCTCGACTGGCTCGATCTCGGCGTAGAAGGCCGCATCGAAACCGGTGTCGAGGAAGGCGACGAAATTTCACCCCATTATGATCCGATGATCGCCAAGCTGGTCGCCTGGGGCGAAGATCGCGACGATGCGATCGACACTCTGGTCGAAATGGCCGAGACAGCCGAGGTCTGGCCCGTGCGGACCAATGCCGCCTTCATCGCCAACGCCCTGTCCGACAATGATTTCATCGCCGAACGCCTCGATACGGGCTTCATCGCCGAAAAGGGCGACGCACTCATTCCGTCAGGCGAACCCGACGATGCCGTGCTTCGCGGCGCAGCGCGGATCGCGATGGTGGCGAATGACGACCAGCCCGAGGAGCTGGCGGGCTTCCGCCTGAACCGTGCGCCGCACCATGCGGTCGCGCTGTCCCATCGTGGCAAGACGCATCTCGTCGAACTGGACGACACGCCGTTCGAACCTTCGCTGACGGGCTTTGCCGAGGGCGGTCGTATCGTCGTGTTCGATAACGGTCAGGCATTCGGGTTCGAAACCGAAACGCGTGGCTCCGGCGCCGCCTCCGCCGCCGATGGCGCGATTCTTGCCCCCATGCCGGGCAAGGTCATCGCGGTCGACGTCAAGGAAGGCGACACAGTCACCGCAGGACAGCGGCTGATGGTGCTCGAGGCGATGAAGATGGAACACGCGATGACGGCGCCGTTCGACGGGACCGTCACCGAATTGAACGCCAGCGAAGGCGGGCAGGTGCAGGTCGAAACGGTGCTGGCGGTGGTGGAGCCCGAAGCCTGAATTGGCCGGCAAACGGTGCGGTTACTGTGCTTCGGGCCGCGGCTCGCCGAACAATTCGCCCTTTTCACTGAACAGGACGAAGATCAGGCTCAACACGGCGGTGATCAGCAACGCCGTCGCCAGCGGGCGCGCGGTCCCGTCATACATGAACCCGATCAGCGCCCCCAGCCCCGCCCCGGTCGTCAGGCGCAGGAAGCTCTGCGCCGAGCTGGCGGCGCCCGCGATATGCTTGAACGGCTCCATCGCGATCGACCCGAAATTCGCGCCGATGAAGCCGAGCAGCGCCATGTTCGCGGCCATCAGGGGCACGAAGGTCCACAGGCTCTCGTCCGGCTGGTTGGCGAACCACAATTGCGCCGCCGCGACCGCGATGAAGATGAACAGGGCGGCATGGCTTACCCGCCGCGCGCCGAATCTCTCGACGATGCGACTGTTCGACCAGTTCGCGATCGACATCGCGCCCGCGCACATGGCGAAGATCAGCGGGAAGAGATCGCCCGCATTGAAGGCTTCGCCGATCAATTGCTGCGAGGAATTGATGAAGCCGAACAGGCCGCCGAACACCAGCGCGCTGCCGAGCGTGTAACCAATCGTCTCGCGCAGCGTCAGCGAATGGCGCATATTGCGCACGATCACCGGCAGGCGGATCGGCACCCGGTCATCCTCGTGGAGCGTTTCAGGCAGGCTGGTATAGACCCAGATCGCCATCACCACCCCTGCCGCAGCCATGGCAGCGAAAATCCAGCGCCAGTTCCCCGCGATCTCCAGAATGCCCTGCCCGATCGTCGGCGCGATCGCGGGCACGATCAGGAAGATGACGAAGATCAGGCTCATCATCCGCGCCATCTTGTCGCCGCCCACGCGGTCGCGGATGATGGCGGGCGGAAGGGCGATGATCGCTGCCGCACCGAAACCCTGGATAGCGCGCAGTACGACAAGCGTGATGAAATCGGTCGCCAGCGAACAGGCGATCGACAGCGCGATATAGACGCCGAGGCCGACGAACAGGACCGGGCGCCGCCCATAGCGGTCGGCGAAGCTGCCGGGCACCAGCGCGCCGATGCCCGCACAGATCAGATAGGCCCCGACGATGAACTGGCGGCTGTTCCCTTCCGCTCCAAGCGCGTTCGCCAGATTGTCGAGCGCGGGGAGGATGGAATCGATGCCGAAAGCGTTCAGCGCCATCAGCAGCGCCATCATCCAGATCAGCGAACGCTCGCTGATCTGGGGGCGCCTGGCCGCTTCGGCCTTCGGGCGCTCGCCCGTCGCTAGCTGTTCCGTTCGCATCTGCACAAAGCGTCAGGTGGCGGCAAAGGTTCCGATTTGCAACTCGGCTCGCTATCTATTCCTGCATGGGCGATTGCGCTTCCGACAACGATCATGACGATGATGGGCCCAGCAGCGGGTTGCGCAAGATCATCCATGTCGACATGGACGCCTTCTTCGCCAGCGTCGAACAGCGCGATAATCCCGAGCTGCGCGGGCGCCCGGTCGCCGTCGGCGGATCGAGCGGGCGCGGCGTGGTCGCCGCCGCCAGTTACGAGGCGCGCAAATTCGGCGTGAAGAGCGCCATGCCCAGCGTCACCGCCAAGCGGCTGTGCCCCGATCTCGTCTTCTGCAAGAGCCGGTTCGACGTCTATCGCGAGGTCTCGCAACAGATCCGCGCCATTTTCCACCACCATACCGACCTCGTCGAACCCCTGAGCCTCGACGAAGCCTATCTCGACGTGACCGAGGATCGGCTCGGCATTGGCACGGCGACGCGCATCGCGCAGATGATCCGGCAGGAAATCCGCGCCAAGACCCAGCTCACCGCCAGCGCGGGCGTAAGCTACAACAAATTCCTCGCCAAGCTCGCCAGCGACCAGAACAAGCCGGACGGCATTTGCGTGATCCGACCGGGCATGGGCGCGGATTTCGTCCAGTCGCTCCCGATCCGCCGCTTTCATGGGGTCGGCCCGCGCGCGGAAGAGAAGATGCAGCGGCTCGGCATCGCGACGGGTGCCGATCTCGCGGCGAAGGACTTGGCGTGGCTGACGGCGAATTTCGGCAGCTTCGGCGAGTATCTCTATCGCGCGGCGCGGGGTATCGACCTGAGGCCGGTCCGGTCCAGCCGCACGCGCAAATCGGTGGGGGGAGAGCGCACCTTCCATCAGGACCAGCACGCGCCGGATGAATTGCGCGAGACCCTGGAGCGGATCGTCGACATCGTGTGGGAGCGGATCGAGCGGGCGCAGGCGCGTGGGCGCACGGTGACGCTGAAGCTCAAATACAACGACTTCACGCTCAACACGCGGGCGAAATCAGTGCCGCATCTGGTCGCCGACAAGGCGGAATTCGCCGCGATCGGGCGCGAATTGCTGGAAAGCGAATTGCCGCTCCCACGCCCGATCCGCCTGATGGGCCTGACCCTGTCGTCGCTGGAAGGGGTCGAAAAGGGATCGCGGCGCGAGAAGGCGGCACGCGCCGCCCAGCTTTCGCTGCTCTAGCCGCTCAGGCGCCGCGGACAATGTTGCGCGGGTCCTGGAAGAAACGCAGCCGGGCGGCGGTGTGGGGGCTCAGCGGCTCGGGCAGGGAATGGGTCGGGAAGAAGCGCGCTTCGACCACCTCGCGCCGATCGGGGCGCGGTACGTCGTGCGTCACGCAGGTCACGACGTAAGCCGTGTGCGGTGATCCCGAAACCTCCTCCTCGAATCGGCCGACGAGGAAGACGCCATCGCATTCGCAGCCCGTTTCTTCTTTCAACTCACGCCCCGCCGCCTCTTCGGGGGTTTCCCCTTTCCTGATCCCGCCGCCGGGAAAATACCAAGCGCGCGGTCCGTAGCTATGGCGTACGAGGAGAATGCGCCCGTCGAGGTCGCGCGCGATCATCGAAACGCCCTCGAGCGGGGTCTTGCGCCATTGGCGCCAGCGATGCCGCAGCGTGTGGGCGACGCGCATCAGCCCCCACCGCATCCGATCGGGCATCAGGTGAACACCGTGACCGGCTGTCGTGCGGCCCCGAACAGGCGCGCGATGGGCAGGTCGCTTTCGCCCGCAAGCGCGGCATCGAGCACCGTCCGTTTGTCGTCCCCCCGCGCAACCACCACAATCTCGTCGCTATCGAGAAGCGCGGGCAGGGTCAGGCTGATGCGGTCGAACGGCGCTTCGGGCGGGAGCGGATCGGGCGTTAGCCGCAGGATCGAGCGTTCCTCGTCGATCCGGGGATCGGTGTTGGGAAACAGCGAAGCGGTGTGCCCGTCTGCGCCCATTCCGACCCAGGCCAGGGCGAAATGCGGCACCTGCTCCATAATGGTGAGAGTGGCGACTTCGGCCCCGGCCTTCTCGAACTGTTGGCGCAATTTGCCCGTGTTGCTGGCCGGATGATCCTCGGGCACGATGCGATCGTCATTCGGCCATACAACGAGCCGATTCCACGGCAGATCACGATCGATCAAGTGCTCGATAATGGGAAAGGGCGTCGATCCGCCCGGAACCGTGATCGTCACGGGTCCCTCGCGCTCGAACGCCCTTTCCAATCTTTCGGCCAACCACTCGGCGATGGCCTCGTCGGTATTTCCGTTACGGATTCGGCGCCCTGTCATGACCAAGCGTTAGGCCCGTTCATCTTCCGCGCCAACCCGTCTCGGCCATTATTTGGCTGTCTGGTTAAGAAACCAGATACGTTCTTCGCACTGGTCGGCCCAATCGTCGACGACGCCACTGGTTGCATTGTCACCCGCTTCTTCCGCCGCTTCCTTCACTTCCTTCAGACGTTTGTGAAGCAGCTTGTTGCCATCGCGCAGTTCGATGACCATCGCATCGGCCGTGATCGTGACATCGTCCTGATCCTCGATCTGCGTATGCTTGGCGACCGAGCCAATCGAGGTCAGCGTATATTCGTGGTTCTTGCGCACGCGCTCGCCGATATCGTCCACCGTGCCGAGCAATTGCGCGGCCTGTTCGTCGAACAGCAGGTGCAGGTCGCGAAAGCGCGGACCGGCGACGTGCCAGTGGAAGTTCTTGGTCTTGAGATAGAGCGCGAGCGTGTCGGCAAGCGCGCCGTTGAGAGCGGTGACAAGCGCGGTTTTCGAATTGCTGCCCAGTTCGGCCATGGAAATCCTCGTTTGGTTCTTGGTGTTGGAATGTTTCGATGTTCACTGCGATAACGAGCAAGCAAACGGGTTGTTTCAGCCGGTTTGCGCATCGCGGTGATCGATATGATCGATCAGACGACAATACCTCTAGCGGTCAGGCCGATCACCACCGCGCTGATAAGGGCTATGATCCCAAAGCCGAGCCGGACGGGCCTCAATGGCAGGCTTTCCAGCGTATCGGCGAGCGACCATCCCAGGACAATTGCAAGGGCTCCGCCCAAGGCTCCGCCGATCCCGGTCAGCAGTGGCGCTCCGCTGTTCGCCGCCAGAGCGAAGATCACGAAACGCGGGCCGTCCGATACCTGGCGCGCCAGCAAGACCAGCCCGATCGCGCCCAGCGAACGGGTCGGCTCGAGCATGTGCTTCTCACGATTCGGCCACAACAATTCGACGCCGGCCAGACCGAGCGCGAAGGCGACCAGCATGGTCTCCGCCGCGTCCGATATCATCGCATCGACATAGCCGCCCGCCCACGCGGCCAGCGCCCCGGTAGCCAGTGCGCAGGCTATGCCGGTCACCAAGAGCGGCAGACCGCCACGTGATCCGTTCGCGGCGCGCAGGCGGGCGATCAGCAGCTGGTCCCTCCCGCCGATGGCGGTGAGAAAGGCCAGCACCAGGGCGATGAAGAAACTTCCGCTCATGCCCAGCCCTATGCCCGACACGGCAGGGTATTGCGAGAGAGGGTCCGATCATTTCGAGATGGAGCGGGTAGCGAGAATCGAACTCGCGCGTCCAGCATGGGAAGCTGGCAGGCTACCATTACATCATACCCGCGTACCGCCGCCCTTTGCCGTGCGGGATTGCGCGCGTCAATCGGGATCGAGCGAGCGCCTGCATGGATCGCGGAACACGCATGGCCGGGAGGCTTTGACAGGGCGAGAGCTTGATTTCGCGCCGCCGTGCGGCGAGAGCGCGGCCAGAGGAGAGTATCATGCGTTTTATCGATCACGTCATTTCCGGCCACAGCGGTGGGGCAGACGGCAGCGGCAGCGGCCGCACCCATAAGGTCTGGAACCCGTCCACCGGCGAAGTCCAGGCCGAGGTGCCGCTGGGCGATGCCGCCCTGCTCGCGAAAGCTGTCGAGACGGCGAAAAAGGTCCAGCCCGAATGGGCCGCCACCAATCCCCAACGCCGCGCCCGCGTCATGTTTGAGTTCAAGCGGCTGGTCGAAGAGAACAAGCAGGCACTCGCCGAACTGCTCGCCAGCGAGCACGGCAAGGTGGTCGACGACGCGCATGGAGACGTGCAGCGCGGGCTCGAAGTGATCGAATATGCCTGCGGCATTCCGCAGGCGCTGAAGGGCGAATACACGCAAGGCGCCGGACCTGGGATCGACGTCTATTCGATGCGCCAGCCGCTCGGCATCGGGGCGGGCATCACCCCGTTCAACTTCCCGGCCATGATCCCGATGTGGATGTTCGGCATGGCGATCGCGGCGGGCAACGCCTTCATCCTGAAACCCAGCGAGCGCGATCCGAGCGTGCCTGTGCGCCTCGCCGAACTGTTCGTGGAAGCCGGCGCGCCCGAAGGCCTTTTACAGGTCGTCCATGGCGACAAGGAGATGGTCGATGCGATCATCGACCATCAGGATATCGCCGCGATCAGCTTCGTCGGATCGTCCGACATCGCGCAATATATCTATTCGCGCGGCACCGCGAACGGCAAGCGCGTCCAGGCATTCGGTGGCGCCAAGAACCACGGCATCGTGATGCCCGACGCGGATCTCGACCAGGTGGTGAACGATCTGGCGGGCGCTGCCTTCGGCTCGGCGGGCGAGCGCTGCATGGCGCTGCCGGTCGTGGTTCCGGTGGGCGAGGATACGGCCGATCGCCTGCGCGAGAAACTGATCCCCGCGATCAACGCCCTGCGCGTCGGCGTCTCGACCGACAAGGACGCGCATTATGGCCCAGTGGTCACGCCCGAACACAAGGCGCGGATCGAAAAGTGGATCGACACCGCCGAAAAGGAAGGCGCCGAAGTCGTGATCGACGGGCGCGGCTTCTCCTTGCAGGGGCATGAGGACGGCTTCTTCGTCGGCCCGACCTTGCTCGACCGCGTGACCACGAAGATGGAAAGCTACAAGGAAGAGATTTTCGGCCCCGTCCTCCAGATCGTGCGCGCCAAGGATTTCGAAGAGGCGGTGCGCCTGCCCAGCGAGCATCAATACGGGAATGGCGTCGCCATCTTCACGCGGAACGGCCATGCCGCGCGTGAATTTGCGCACCGGGTCAATGTCGGCATGGTCGGCATCAACGTGCCGATCCCGGTTCCGGTCAGCTATCACAGCTTCGGCGGGTGGAAGCGTTCGGGCTTCGGCGATATCGACCAGTACGGGCAGGAAGGCCTGCGGTTCTGGACCAAGACCAAGAAGGTCACCCAGCGCTGGCCCGATGGCGGCGGCGATGGATCGAACGCCTTCGTCATCCCGACCATGGGGTAAGGTGAAGCGGGAAACACCGAAAGGGCGGTGCGTTGGCAGTGGCATGAGGACCCTTGCCCGTCTTGCGCCCGCCCTTTCGGTGATTGCGATGCTCTCCGCCTGCTCCGATGCGGATGCGGATGCGGACCGTGCTGACGATGCGCGAGCGCCCGCTGACCCGGTGGCAACCGCGTCGGCTATCCCGGTCGAACCCGATGGCGGAATCGGTGACGGCGCGGGTCCTCCGATGGCAGTGGCCGACACGATACCGGCGCGTTTTCGCGGCGTCTGGGACAATGCGGAAGGGACCTGCGCCCCGGCATCCGATCTCAGGATGGATATCCGCGCCGAAGAGATCGAATTCTACGAATCGCTTGGCGAGGTCACGTCAGTCGAAACGGAAGGCCCCGACAGCATCGTCGTCTCGCTCGCGATGGCTGGCGAAGGCGAGACCTGGACCGTCACCAGCCGCTATGTGCTTAGCGACGACGGCGCGATCCTGACGCCCTACGAGACCGAAACCAATCCGCGGTATCAGCCCATTCCCCGCAAGAGGTGCCCATCATGACCCGATTTGCCGTCCCTATCCTCGCCTCGTCACTCGCTCTTGCCGGGTGCGCGAGCGTTCCCGGCCCCATCGAGGATCGAGAAGCCGGAACCACCGGCGGAACGTGCACCGCCCAGCCCGCCCAGCGTTTCATCGGCCAGACCGCGAGTTCGGAGACCGGCGCCGCGATCCTCGCCGCAACCGGCGCGCAGGCACTACGCTGGGGGCCGCCGGATTCCGTCTTCACCATGGATTTCCGCCAGGACCGGGTGAATGTGATGTATGACGCCCAGCTGCGCATCACCGAAATCCGCTGTGGGTAGAGGGGAGTAGACAGTTGGCCCATAGTGGCCCGCCCCTTCCCCCGCCCGCATGACGGCGCTAGAGCCCCGCGCATGACAGGACAATTCCAGCTTACCGAAGACCAGCTCGCGATCCAGGACATGGCGCAGCGCTTCACCGCCGACAATATCACCCCCCATGCCGGGGAGTGGGACCAGACCAGCCATTTCCCCATCGACGTGATCAAGCAGACCGCCGAACTCGGCTTCGGCGCGATCTATGTCAGCGAGGAATCGGGCGGCATCGGCCTCGGGCGGCTTGAAGCTGCGCTGATCATGGAGGCGATGGCCTATGGCTGCCCCACGACCAGCGCCTTCATCTCGATCCACAATATGGCGAGCTGGATGATCGACCAGTTCGGCGGCCAGCACGTCAAGGACAAGTATCTCCCCGACCTCGTCACGATGGACAGGATCGCGAGCTATGCGCTGACCGAACCCGGCAGCGGATCGGACGCGGCGGGCCTCAAGACCAGCGCGGTGCGGGACGGCGATCATTACGTCCTCAACGGCACCAAGCAGTTCATCTCCGGCGCGGGCTATAACGACGTCTATGTCGCCATGGTCCGCACCGGCGAGCACAAGACCAAGGGCATCACCTGCCTCGTCATCGACAAGGACACGCCGGGCGTCAGCTTCGGCAAGCCGGAAAAGAAGCTCGGCTGGAACGCCTCGCCCACCGCGCAGGTGATCTTCGAGGATGCGCGCGTACCGGTCGAAAACCGCGTCGGCGACGAGGGTGAGGGTTTCCGCTTCGCCATGATGGGCCTCGATGGCGGGCGGCTGAATATCGGCGCCTGCTCGCTGGGCGGGGCGCAGCGCTGCCTCGACGAAGCGGTCAAATATACGAAAGAGCGCCAGCAATTCGGCCAGCAGATCGCCGAATTCCAGAACACCCAGTTCATGCTCGCCGACATGGCGACCGAATTGGAGGCCTCGCGCGCCCTGCTCTATCTCGCCGCCGCCAAGGTGACCGACAACGCGCCCGACAAGTCGCGCTTCTCCGCCATGGCCAAGCGGCTCGCCACCGACAATGGCAGCAAGATCGTGAACGATGCGCTGCAATTGTTCGGCGGCTACGGCTATCTCAAGGAATACCCGATCGAACGCTTCTGGCGCGATCTGCGCGTGCATTCGATCCTGGAAGGCACCAATCAGGTCATGCGCATGATCGTGGGCCGGGACCTGCTGCGGCAGTAGAGACATATGACAGACGACATCTTGATCCACACCCATGGCCGGGTCGGCCATATCTCCCTGAACCGCCCCAAGGCGCTGCACGCGCTGACGCTCGACATGTGCCACGCGATGAGCGCGGCGCTGGCGAAATGGGCGGACGACGATGCGATCGAGGCGGTGATCCTCGACCATGCCGAAGGGCGCGGGTTCTGCGCGGGCGGCGACATCAATTTGCTGCGGGAAAGCGCACTCAACGATGGGGGGACAAGCGGGCGCAACTTCTTCCACGACGAATACCAGCTCAACCACCAGATGATGACCTACGGCAAGCCGATCGTGGCTTTCATGGACGGGGTCACCATGGGTGGCGGGGTCGGCATCGCGCTGCCCTGCAAATACCGCGTCGCGACCGAGAATACGCGCTTCGCCATGCCGGAAACGGGCATCGGCCTGTTTCCCGATGTCGGCGGCGGCTGGCATCTCTCGCGGCTCGGCGGGCGGCTCGGCCAGTTCCTGGCGCTGACCGGCGCGCGCCTCGACGGAGCGGAATGCCTGTGGGCGGGTCTCGCCACGCATTACCTGCCCAGCGAGATGATCGCGGAAGCCAAGGCGCGTATCCTCGACAAGCCGGGGCGGATCGCGGGCGTGCTCAGCGAAATGGTCGGCAGCCCGCCCAAGGCGCGGATCGAGGAGAATGCCGACAAGATCGCGCGCCATTTCGCCTCCGACGATTACGAGGACGTCCTCGCCAGTCTCGAAGCGGCGGACACCGACTGGGCGCGCAAGGAGCGCGACACGCTCGGCACCAAGAGTCCGCAGACCTGCAAGGTGGCGCTGCGCCAGCTGAAGGAAAGCGCCGATCTCACCGATTTCGCCGACAATATGCGGATGGAATACCGCATCGCCAGCCGCGTGCTGGTGCGACCCGATTTCGCTGAAGGCGTACGCGCGGTGATCGTCGACAAGACCAACGATCCCAAATGGAACCCGCCCACGCCCGAGGAAGTGAGCGAGGAGCTGCTCGACAGCATCTTCGCCCCGCTGCCCGACGGCGAGGAGTGGACGCCTCTATGATCCTCCCCGCACCGGGGAGGGGGACCACCGAAGGTGGTGGAGGGGCACCGCCGCCGTAACCCGGGCGGATTGCTCGCCTGCTCCTCAATGCGAGCGGAGCGAAGCAACCCAGAGCGTATCGAGCGCCTGCCCTGGATTGCCGCGCGGCTGCGCCGCCCGCAATGACGAATGGAGAGTTTGAAATGGCCGATTACGAAACCATCACCGTCGAAACCGACGCGCAGGGCAATGCCGGCGTCACCCTCATTACGCTCAACCGCCCCAAGGCGCTGAATGCGCTGAACTCGCAGGTTCTGAACGATCTGATCGAGGCGTTCGCTGCCTATCAGGCCGACGAGACGCAGCTGTGCGCTGTCCTCACCGGATCGGGTGAAAAGGCCTTCGCGGCGGGCGCGGACATCAAGGAGATGAGCGAGAAGGCAGCGGCCGACTTCTACCTCCAGGATTTCTTCGCCCCCTGGACCAGCGAGATCGTGAAGAAGACGCGCAAGCCCTGGATCGCGGCGGTGAACGGCTTTGCCTTGGGCGGCGGATGCGAGCTGGCCATGATGGCCGATTTCATCATCGCGAGCGAGAACGCCAAGTTCGGCCAGCCCGAAATCAATCTCGGCGTCGCGCCCGGCATGGGCGGATCGCAGCGCCTGACCAAGGCGATCGGCAAGTCCAAGGCGATGGAAATGTGCCTGACGGGCCGGATGATGGGCGCCGAAGAGGCGGAGCGCAGCAATCTGGTGGTGCGCGTGGTGCCGCATGACGAGCTGCTGGGCGACGCGCTCAAGACCGCGGCGACCATCGCCAGCAAGCCGCCCATGGCCGCGATCGCCAACAAGGAAATGGTCAACGCCGCCTTCGAAACTTCACTCGATCAGGGCCTGATCGTGGAACGCCGCATCTTCCAGATCCTCGCCGCGAGCGAGGACAAGAAGGAGGGCATGGCGGCCTTCGTGGAGAAGCGCGAAGGTAAGTGGAAGGGGCGGTAAAACAAACCCCTCCCCTGAAGGGGAGCGGAGGAGCCGCGAAGCGGCGGAGGGGTGGGGAATGGCATGGAGCAAGCCTCGATTGACATCCCCCACCCCAACCCCTCCCCTGAAGGGGAGGGGCTTAGTGGAGAGAGAACATGAAAATCGCCTTTATCGGCCTCGGCAATATGGGCGGCGGAATGGCCGCGAACCTCGTGAAGGCGGGGCACTCGGTGCACGCCTTCGACCTCAGCGCTGACGCGCTCGACGCCGCGAAGACGAATGGCTGCACACCCTTCACCGATGCGGGCGAGGCCTGTGCGGAGGTCGAGGCGGTCGTCACCATGCTGCCCAATGGCGGGATCGTGAAGTCGGTCTATGAGGGCAGCGTCATCGGCACCGCACCGGCTGGCGCGGTGCTGCTCGACTGTTCGACCATTGACGTCGCCACCGCGAAGGAGACGATCGCGGCCGCCGAAAACGCAGGCTATGCCATGGTCGATGCGCCGGTTTCCGGCGGGATCGCGGCGGCGAATGGCGGTACGCTGACCTTCATGGTCGGCGGAAGCGAGGAAGCGTTCGAGCGCGCGAAACCCGTGCTCGAAGCCATGGGCAAGGCCGTGATCCACGCAGGCGATGCGGGAGCTGGGCAGACGGCGAAGATCTGCAACAATATGCTCCTCGCCATCACCATGATCGGCACGTCCGAAGCGATGAAGATGGCCGAGAAATTGGGCCTTGATCCGCAGAAATTCTACGAAATCTCGTCGCAATCCTCGGGCTATAACTGGTCGCTCAACGCCTACACCCCGCTACCCGGCGTGGGCGTCGAGAGCCCGGCGGACAAGGACTATCAGGGCGGCTTCGCCACCGCGCTGATGCTCAAGGATCTGCGGCTCGCGATGGAGGCAGCCGAAAATTCCGATGCCCCCGTGCCGCTGGGTGCGCGCGCCGCCTCGCTTTACGAGGATTTCGCGGGCGCGGGCAATGGCGGGCTCGATTTCTCGGCGATTATCAAGACCTACAAGTAATTCCACCACCGTCATTGCGAGCGACCGCAAGGTCGCGCGGCAATCCAGGGCAATTCACGAACACCCTGGATTGCCGCGGAGACTTTGTCTCCTCGCAATGACGATCAGGCATGGATCGCGGCGAGGATCGCTTCGAGCCATTCGCGCGGGGCGCGACGCCTGCCGATATCGGCGACGAATTCCTGCCCGCGCGCGACGCTCTTTAGCCGCTTGCCGGGCAGCCAGCGATCCGCGCGATCATGATAGCTCAACCCTCCGGGCTTGAGCCAGCCCGGTCGATTCCACAGGGTCAGCGGGCCTTCCGGGACCGTCAGGCGCAGCACATCGCACGCCGTCCGCGCCACGCGCCCCGGCCCGCGATAGATCGTGTCGTTCCTCCCGTGCATGGCGAGCGCGTGCGGATGGCCGAGCGCGACGAGATCGCCGGGCACGTTTTCCGCCAGCGAGATCATCTCCTCGATCTTCAGATAGCCGAAGATGCGGTGGTGCGGCGCCTCGCCGTCCCTGCGGAACAGGCCGAAGAACAGGAACACGTCGCCCTGCCCCACGCCCTGGTTGGCCAGATGGGTCTGCGCGGCACCGACCTGTCCGAAGGCGCAGGTGCCGTCATCGAGGAACATCGGATCGTGATGGCACAAATCCTCCGGCCCGACCCTGCCCCGGCTGGCGCGCGAGGCGTGGTCGCCCAGCCCGAGATCGCGATAGCTGGTGCGCGAAGCCACGCCCGCCGGGATCGGCAGGCTGAGCGGAAATCCGCCGTTCGGGCCATCCACGATCGGCGAGGGTCCGCCGCCCGATCCGCTGTCGAACCCCTTGCGGCTGAAGACGATCCTCATGCCGCGCCGCGCGTCAGCGGCCCCCGACCTCGCTTCGGACCGCGCGGCCGCCCGGCGCCAGCTCGCCCTGCCAGGCCAGCAACGGCTTCCTCGCCGCCTGCGTTTCGTCGAGACGACGGCGCGGCGCGTAATGCGGGGCGCTCTTCATGCTTTCATCGCCCGCGATCGCGCGTTCGGCCACGCTGCGCAGTGCCATGATGAACTGGTCGAGCGCGGCCTTGCTCTCGGTCTCGGTCGGTTCGACCAGCATCGCGCCGTGGACGACGAGCGGGAAATACATCGTCATCGGATGATACCCCTCGTCGATCAGCGCCTTGGCGAGATCGAGAGTCGAGAGACCTTCGGCAAAGCCCTTATCGCCGAACAGCGCCTCGTGCATACACGGCCCGCTATGCGCGAAGGGCGCGTGCAGCAGGTCTTCGAGGCTGCGCAGCACGTAATTGGCGTTGAGCACGGCGTCTTCGGCGACCTGCCGCAACCCGTCCGCGCCGTGGCTGAGGATGTAGGTCAGCGCGCGGGTGAACATGCCCATCTGGCCGTGAAAGGCGGTCATCCGCCCGAAGCTCTGCATCTTGCCGCCGAAATGCTCTTCGGAGAAGCTGTCGGCGTCCTCTTCCTCGACCAGATGCACCACGCCATCCGCCGTGCGTGCGGTATAGGGGAGCGGTGCGAAGGGGCTGAGCGCTTCGGACAGCACCACCGGACCCGAACCCGGCCCGCCCCCGCCATGGGGCGTCGAAAAGGTCTTGTGGAGGTTGATGTGCATCGCATCGACGCCGAGGTCGCCGGGGCGCACCCGGCCGACGATGGCGTTGAAATTGGCCCCGTCGCAATAGACGTAACCACCCGCTGCATGGACCGCGTCGGAAATCGCCTTCATGTCCCGCTCGAACAGGCCGCAGGTGTTGGGATTGGTGATCATCACCCCCGCCACGTCCGGTCCGAGCCGCGCCTTCAGGGCTTCGAGATCGACGCGCCCTTCGCTGGTCGCCGGGATATCCTCCACCCGGTAACCCGCAAAGGCGGCCGTGGCGGGATTGGTCCCGTGCGCGCTTTCGGGCACGAGGATGACCTCGCGCGCATCGCCCTTGGCTTCCAGCGCGGCGCGGATGCAGAGGATGCCGCACAATTCGCCATGCGCGCCCGCTTTGGGGCTCATCGCGACGCCGTGCATTCCGGTCAGCGTGATCAGCCAGTGCGCCAATTCGTTGACCACTTCGAGCGCGCCGCGCACGGTATCGACCGGCTGCAAGGGGTGGACATCGGCGAAACCGGGCATTCGCGCGACCTTTTCGTTGAGGCGCGGATTGTGCTTCATCGTGCAGCTGCCGAGCGGAAACAGGCCCAGATCGATGGCGTAGTTCTGGCGGCTGAGGCGCGTGTAATGGCGCACGGTTTCCGGCTCGGTCAGGCCGGGCAGGCCGATCGGTTCGGAGCGGGCGAGATCGCCGAGGCGGCTCGAAAGCCCCTCCTCTTCAGGGGAGGGGTTGGGGTGGGGGCTGTCATCAGACGAAGCGCCTCTGTCGTTACAGGCCCCACCCCCGGCCCCTCCCCTAAAGGGGAGGGGAGACGCGAAATCGACGCCGGTCGTGTCGGGGCCACCGATTTCGAAGATCAACGGCTCTTCCAGCATCAGCGCGCGATTACCGGTGACGGTGTCGGGGCCGCTGACGGCGTTATGGCCTTCGACCGGAGTGCCTGGCTTCCAGCCGGACTTGTTGGGCGCGTTCATGACAGGGCTCCTTCCAGAGCGGAGGCGAGCGTTTCGATATCCTCCTCGGTGGTGGTCTCGGTCACCGCGACCAGCAGACCGTCCGCCAGCGCGTCATTGCCGGGGAACAGCCGCCCGAGCGAGACGCCCGCCAGCACGCCGTCTTCGGCCAGCTTGCGCACGACGGCGCGCGCATCCTGTCCGATCCGCACCGTGAACTCGTTGAAGAAATTGTCGTTCAGCACGCTCACCCCCGGCACCTTGGCCAGACGATCGGCGGCGATGCAGGCGAGGCGGTGGTTTTCCGCCGCAAGCGCGCGCAGGCCCTTCTCTCCCAGCAGCGTCATATGCACGCTGAAGGCGAGCGCGCAGAGGCCCGAATTGGTGCAGATATTGCTCGTCGCCTTCTCGCGCCGGATATGCTGTTCGCGGGTCGAGAGCGTGAGGACGAAGCCGCGCTTGCCCTCCGCATCCACCGTTTCTCCGCACAGGCGACCCGGCATCTGGCGGACATGCTTGGGATCGCGCACGGCGAAGAGGCCCAGATACGGCCCGCCGAACTGGAGGCCGACGCCGATCGCCTGGCCTTCGCCCACGACGATGTCCGCGCCCTGCTCGCCCGGCGATTTCACCGCGCCCAGCGCCACCGGCTCGGTATTGAGGACGACCAGCAGCGCGCCTTTCTCATGCGCCGCGTCCGCGATCTCCTGAAGGTTCGGCAGACGACCGAGGATGTCGGGATATTGCACGACGACGCAGCTCGTCTTGTCGTCGATCCGCGCGATCAGGCCCTGATTGTCGGGCGCGGATTGCAGAGCAGGCTCGGCCCCCGCGATCGCGTCCTCGGTGAACTTCGCCATGGTGCGCACGACCTCGGCGTAATGGGGGTGCAGGGCGCCCGAGAGCACCACGCGATCGCGCTTGGTGATGCGCGCCGCCATCGCCACCGCTTCCCAGCAGGCGGTCGACCCGTCATACATCGATGCGTTCGCCACCGCGCAGCCATAGAGGCGCGCGACCTGGCTCTGGAATTCGAACAGCATCTGCAACGTGCCCTGCGCGATTTCCGGCTGGTAGGGCGTGTAGGCGGTCAGGAATTCCCCGCGCTGGATGATGTGATCGACGCTGGCCGGAACGTGGTGGCGATAGGCCCCGGCCCCGAGGAAGAACGGCGCGTCCGCTGCGGCGAGGTTCTTCTTCGAGAGCCGCCGCATATGCTTTTCGACCGCCATTTCGCTGGCATGCATCGGCAGGCCGTGGATCGGGCCGGTGAGGCGCGCCTCTTCGGGGACGTCCACGAACAGATCGTCGATCGACGAGGCGCCGACTTTTTCGAGCATCGCACCGCGATCGGCGTCGGTCAGGGGTAGGTAGCGCATGGTTACTCCTAAGGCCCCCTCCCGCATCGGGAGGGGGAAGCAGGCTCACAGCCCGTCGCAGAAGCTCTTATAGGCGGCTTCGTCCATCAGACCGTCCAGCTCGCCCTTGTCGGCGATGGTCAGCTTGAAGAACCAGCCATCGGCTTCGGGCGAGGAATTGACCAGCGCCGGGTCCTCGTCGAGCGCCTGGTTCGCTTCGGTCACTTCGCCGGTGATGGGCGCATAGACATCGCTTGCCGCCTTGACGCTTTCGACCACGGCGGCGTCCTTGCCCTTCGCAACCTGCGCTCCCGTATCGGGCAGTTCGACGAACACTATGTCGCCCAATTGCTCCTGCGCGTAATCGGTGATCCCAACGGTTGCGATGTCGCCATCGACATCGATCCATTCGTGTTCTTCGGTGAAATAACGGGCCATCGGTCAGTTTCCTCTGTGATAGCGATGGGGGACGAAGGGGAGCTTGGCGACCTTAGCGGGCAGTCGCTTGTTACGAACCTCGACGGTGAGTTCGGTTCCCTCACCTGCATGATCGCTCATGACATAGCCCATGGCGATCGGGTGGCCGAGCGTGGGCGAGAAGCCGCCGCTGGTGACGCGGCCGACCGCATCCTCGCCGTGATAGATCACCGCACCCTCGCGCGCGGGCAGGCGGCCTTCGAGGACGAGGCCCACGCGCTTGTCGGCGCAGCCATCGGCCAGTTTCACCGCGCAGGCGGAGTGGCCCATCCAGCCGCCGCTCTCGCGCCGCGTCTTGGTCAGCGCGAAGGTGAGGTCGGCGGTAACGGGGTCGATATCGGCGGTGAGGTCGTGCCCATAGAGCGGCAGGCCCGCTTCGAGGCGCAGCGAATCGCGCGCGCCCAGGCCCGCCGGGCGCACCTCGATCTCCGCGCAGAGGCGATTGGCGAGCGATTCGACGAATTCCGCAGGAACCGAGATTTCGAACCCGTCCTCGCCCGTATAGCCCGCGCGCGTGATCCGCAGCGGCCATTCGCCGAACTGGTAAAGGGTCGATTGCATGAAGACGAGATCATCGGGCACGCCGCGCATCACCCGCCCCAGCGCCGTCGCCGCCTTGGGGCCCTGAAGGGCGATCAGCGCCTGATCGTCCATATGGGTCAGCGTGACATCGTCCGACAAATGTTCGCGCAAATGGGCGATATCATCCCACTTCATCGCGCCGTTAACGACGACGTAATAGGCCGGTTCGCCCCAATGGCCTTCGGTGCCAGCTTCTTCGTCGCCCTTGATCCAGGGGGTGGCGTTGGTGACCATCAGATCGTCGAGGATGCCGCCCTCGTCATTGAGCAGCAGCGAATAGCGCACCCGGCCCGGCTTCAGCGAGGCGATGGCGCCCGGCAGCAGCTTTTCCAGTTCCGCAGCCGCATTCTCGCCCGTGACCATCAGCTGGCCCATATGGCTGACATCGAACAGGCCCGCCTGGTCGCGCGTCCAGTCATGCTCGGCGACGATGCCGCCGCCCTGTTCCTTGTTGTACTGGATCGGCATCTGATAGCCCGCGAAGGGCACCATGCGCGCGCCCTTCTGGCGGTGCCAGGCATCCAGCGGCAGCATCTCGGTGGTTTCGGGCGTATCGCCGGTGTCGTCGCTCATATCAGGCCCCGCAAGCATGGTGGCGCCGCAAACGGCGCAATCGAAATCCATGCCCCCTCTGTCGGGAAACCTGAGAGCTTAGCCGGCCATGACGGTTGCCCGTGACAGCTGGCATTCCCCTTCGGTGGCCGCCAGCGGTTCGCACCGCGAGCAACGCTTTCCAGAGTGTCGAGGGCCCGCGCGGTCCCTTTGCCTGAGAGTTTCCGGGGCGGTTGCTCCTTCGGCGCCGCCGGGCCGACCGGAACCGGCCTGCCCCGCGAGCTCTCCCGCGCGCGCCCGCCACAGAATCGCTTCCGCAGCAGACCGCTATCCGGTGGACGTTTCGCGCACGCCGGTCAATCGGCAAACGGCGCGGATCGGCGCTTTTGCTCAGGTCAGAGGGCTTACGCGTTGAGCCACAGGAGATAGAGCGCCGACAGCACGATCCACGCCCCGTCCAGCGTCTTCAACCGCTTCGCGCCCAGCCACAAGGCGACAGGCCGCGCCAAGAAGCCGCCCAGCATGGCGGCGGGCGCCGCGAGCAGGACGACCTCCCACTGGATCGTGCCCGCTTCGATATGCCACACGGCTCCGGCGATCACGCTGACGGCCGAGATCACGCAGGCCGCCCCAGTGCACAGCAGCACGGGATAATGGCGGATGAAGAGATAGAGCGCCACCAGCTCACCCACGCCGACCGAGAACAGCGCCGTGATCGGGCCACCAACGAGGCCGATAGCGACCAGCACGAACAGATCGCCCCCTGCTAACCGATCGCGCTCCTGCCGCCGCGCATTCACCGTCCAGGTCGCGAGGATGAGAGCGCTGCCGAGCAGGATGGAAAAGCCCTTATAGGCGAGCAGGACCGCGTGCTGGTCGAGGCTGGCGAGCCGCTGGGTCAGCAGCATTCCGGGGAGCGACAGCGCCAGGACACACAGGACGACGCGCGCGAAATCCCGTATCCTCACGCTTGCTTCGAAAGCGCCCGGCTCCGGCTGGTGCAGCAGCCGGTCGGTCCAGCGCAGCGCCCCCATGCTCATTCCGAAGCTCTGGATCGCCATCGACACGCCGACCACCTGCAAGGGCGCGAGCGCCATCACGTCGAGTTCGCGCAGGGCGTTGAAAACCGGCACGAACACCACGCCGCCGCCCGTCCCCGACGTATTCGCAATGATCGCCCCGACGAGCCCGACTGCGGGCAGGAACCACAGGCTGCCCAGCAAGGCGGGCGAAACCGGGACCAGCAGCCAGAGCGCTGCGTAGGCAAACAGCAGCACCGCGCCGCCGATCAGGACGATGCGGCCGGGCGGCACCCTGCTCAGTCGAGATTGGGCCGCAGCCATCTTTCCGCCGTGGCGAGATCGACTCCGCGCCGCCGCGCGTAATCCTCGAGCTGGTCGCGCCCGATCCGCGCGACGCCGAAATATTCGCTTTCGGGATGTCCGAAATAGAACCCGCTCACCGCCGCGGTCGGCCACATGGCGAAGCTTTCGGTCAGGGTCAGCCCCGCATTCTCCGGCGCGTCGAGCAGATCGAACAGGATCGGCTTCAACGAGTGATCCGGGCAGGCAGGATAGCCGGGCGCCGGGCGGATACCGCGATACTCTTCCTTGATAAGCGCCTGATTGGTCAGCTGTTCGTGCGGCGCATAACCCCACAGATCGGTGCGCACATATTGATGCAGTCGCTCCGCGAAGGCTTCGGCGAAGCGATCGGCCAGCGCCTTCAGGAGGATATCCGAATAATCGTCCTTATCGGCGCGGAAGCGTTCGGAATGCGGATCGATCCCGTGAATGCCGACCGCGAAGCCGCCCATCCAGTCACCCGCCGGATCGATGAAATCGGCAAGGCACATATTGGCCCGCTCGCGCGATTTCTTGACCTGCTGGCGCAGGAAGGGGAGCGTGACATGGCCGCTGTCGAGATGGAGCGTGATGTCGTCGCCATCGCGCGCGCAGGGCCAGAAACCGCAGACGCCGCGCGCGGTCAGCCATTTCTCCGCGATGATCCGGTCGAGCATCGCATTGGCATCGGCGAACAATTGCGTCGCCGTCTCGCCCACCACCTCGTCGTCCAGGATCTTGGGATAGGTCCCGTGCAGTTCCCAAGCGCGGAAGAACGGGGTCCAGTCGATATAGTCGCGCAATTCCGCGAGATCCCAATCGGGAAAGACGTGACGCCCCGGCTGGAGCGGGGGCGCGGCCTTGTCCGACAGATAGATGTCGAAGAAATTGGCGCGCGCCTCTTCGAGCGACAGCAGGACGCTTTTCGACTGGCCTTCGCGCGCCTTCCTGACCTTGACGTATTCGCCCGCCGTGTCGGTGACGAAATCGTCGCGCTGGGTGTCCGACAGAAGCCGGCTCGCGACGCCGACGGCGCGGCTGGCATCGAGGACGTGGATCACCGGGCCTTCATAGGCCGGATCGATCCGCAGCGCCGTGTGCACCTTGCTCGTGGTCGCCCCGCCGATCAGCAGCGGCATGGTCATCTTCGCGGACTGCATTTCCTGCGCCACAGTCACCATTTCGTCCAGCGACGGGGTGATGAGGCCCGACAGCCCGATCATGTCGGCCTGGTTCTCGTTCGCCGCCGCGAGAATCTGCGACCAGGGCACCATGACGCCCAGATCGACCACCTCGTACCCGTTGCACTGCAACACCACGCCGACGATGTTCTTGCCGATATCGTGGACGTCGCCCTTTACCGTGGCCATGATGATGGTGCCCTTGGCCTTGGCGCCCGGTTCCTTGCTCGCCTCGATGAAGGGGATGAGGTGCGCGACCGCTTTCTTCATCACGCGCGCCGATTTGACGACCTGCGGCAGGAACATCTTGCCCGATCCGAACAGGTCGCCGACGACGTTCATCCCGTCCATCAGCGGGCCTTCGATGACCTCGATGGGCCGCGCGAATTGCTGCCGCGCTTCCTCGGTATCGGCGACGACATGCGCGTCGATGCCCTTGACCAGCGCGTGCTCCAGCCGGCGCTTCACGTCCCAGCCGCGCCATTCCTCCGCCGCCTTCTCGTCCGCCGCACTCTTGCTGCGATAGCTTTCGGCAAGGTCGATCAGACGTTCGGTCGCGTCCTTACGGCGCATGAGGATCACGTCCTCGCACGCCTCGCGCAGTTCCGGGTCGATCTGGTCGTAAACGTCGAGCTGACCGGCATTCACGATCGCCATGTCGAGCCCGGCGGGGATCGCGTGATAGAGGAAGACCGAATGCATCGCGCGGCGCACGGTCTCGTTGCCGCGAAAGCTGAAGCTCAGATTGGACAGGCCGCCGCTGGTCTTCGCCTTGGGGCAGCGGCGCTTGATTTCGGCCACTGCTTCGAGGAAATCGAGGCCATACCGGTCATGCTCCTCGATCCCCGTGGCGACCGCGAAGATGTTGGGATCGAAGATGATATCCTCGGGCGGGAAGCCTATCCCGACGAGCAGGTCATAGGCGCGCGAACAGATTTCGACCTTGCGCGCCTTGGTATCGGCCTGTCCCGTTTCGTCGAACGCCATGACCACGACCGCCGCCCCATAATCGCGACAGATACGAGCGTGTTCGAGGAAGGGCTCCTCGCCCTCCTTCATCGAGATCGAATTGACGATCGGCTTGCCGCTGACGCATTTCAGACCTGCCTCGATCACGTCGAATTTGGAGCTGTCGATCATCACCGGCACGCGTGCGATATCGGGCTCGGCGGCGATCAGCTTGAGAAAAGTGGTCATCGCCTGCTTCGCGTCGAGCAGGCCCTCGTCCATATTGATGTCGATGATCTGCGCGCCGTTCTCGACCTGCTCGCGCGCGACCTCCACGGCTGGTTCATAATCGCCCGCCATGATCAGCTTCTTGAAGCGCGCCGATCCGGTGACATTGGTGCGCTCGCCGATATTGACGAAGCGGGCGGTGGTAAGATCGCTCATGGAATGCTCAGACCTGTTCGAGATCGCGCGCCAGCACGACGTCGTCATAAAGAGTGCCGCCGACATCGAAGCGGCGCGTTGCGATCTGGCGGAAGCCGTGCTTCGCATAGAAGCCGATCGCGCGGTGATTGTCGTCCTTCACGCCCAGCAGCAGGCGCGAATGCTCCGCTGCTCCGGCGATGACGCTCGCCAGCAAGCGCGCTGCCGTATCGCCGCCATGAAAGCGGGAGAGAAGGTAGATTTTCTTGAGCTCGATATCGCCCGGTCCCGAAGCGTCGAGTTCCGGCGCAGTCAGCATCGCATAGCCGACCGGCGCGCCGTCGAGTTCCGCCAGCCAAGCTCGCGCACCGCCTGCCAATCGCTCGCGCAGGTGATCGACCGCGTGATGGCGCGCGCAGTGCGTCACCAGCGCCTCGCCATCGATCATGCCGGCAAAGGTTTCGAGGAAAGTCGCATCGGCCACCAGCGACAGGCGCGCCGCATCCCCCGCGCTCGCTTCGCGAATGGCGATATCGGGTCGGGCGGTTGCGCTCATGCCGCTCCGATCACGCCGCGATCGTAAAGGGTTCGAGCCCGGCGAGCTGCATATCGGCCTCGACCTCAGGCACGGTGCGCGGCGTCACGCCTTCGACCGCGCGCGCCATCGCCGCGATGTGATCGGGCGTCGATCCGCAGCAGCCGCCCAGCGCGTTGATGCGCCTGTTCTCGGCCCATACGCGCGTCAGCGATGCGGTCGTCTCGGGCAGTTCGTCATATTCGCCGAGATCGTTGGGGAGGCCTGCATTGGGATAGGCCATCAGATAGGTGTCGGCGATATCGGACAGCAGCTGGACATGCGGGCGCAGCTGTTCCGCGCCGAAGCTGCAATTCAGCCCGATCGTCAGCGGCTTGGCGTGGCGCACGGTATACCAGAACGCCTCCACAGTATGGCCCGACAGGTTGCGGCCCGACAGGTCGGTCAGCGTCAGCGAGATCATCAGCGGGATATCGGTACCGAGTTCGCGTTCGAGCTGCTTGACCGCCATGATCGCGGCCTTGCAATTCAGCGTGTCGAACACCGTCTCGATCAGGATGAAATCCGCCCCGCCCTCGATCAGGGCGGCGCATTGTTCGCGGTAGACATCGACGATGGTGTCGAAATCGACCTCGCGAAAGCCGGGGTCCTCGACATCGGGGGAGAGCGAAAGCGTCTTGTTGGTCGGCCCCACCGCGCCCGCGACGAAGCGGGGGATGCCGTCCTTCGCGCTCCGCTCGTCGACCGCCTCGCGGATGATGCGCGCGGCGGACACGTTGATGTCACGCACCAGCCCTTCCGCGCCGTAATCGGCCTGGCTGATGCGAT